>JBGGNI010000126.1:0-27557 GCA_041287585.1 Xanthobacteraceae bacterium | reverse complement strand
TAAGCTGGTTGGACTAACCAAGCGGTTTGGCGATCTCACTGTCGTCGATGATCTCACGCTCAAGGTCCACGCGGGCGAATTCGTAACGATCCTTGGGCCCAGCGGTTCCGGCAAAACCACAGCTCTTAACATGGTGGCGGGATTCGTCTCGCCATCAAGCGGTGATGTACTGATCGACGATCGCCCGATCACGCATCTGGCCATCGAACAGCGCAACCTCAGCATGGTTTTCCAGGGCTATGCGCTTTTTCCGCACATGACCGTAGCCGAGAACGTCGGCTTCCCGTTGCGAATGAAAAAATGGACATCCGCCAATATAGCGAAGAAGGTGTCGAGCGCTCTCGATCTTGTTCAACTTGAGCAATTCGCCACACGCTATCCCCGTCAACTTTCCGGCGGGCAGCGGCAGCGCGTGGCGCTGGCACGCGCGATCATTTCAGAGCCGCCGCTTCTTCTCATGGACGAACCGCTCGGCGCGCTTGACCTGAAGCTGCGCGGGCAGATGCAGGGCGAGATCCGCTCTCTGCATCGCAAGATCGGATGTACGGTGATTTCGGTGACGCACGACCAGGACGAGGCGATGACACTGTCCGATCGCATCGTCATCATGGAGCGCGGCCGCATCGTTCAAGCCGGACGACCAAGGGAAATATACGACACGCCCAACTCGATGTTTGCGGCAGCCTTTGTGGGCGACACAAACCTCATTCCGATACCGAGCGATATCGTCGATATTACTACGGTACAACCGGCACTGATTGACCGTTGCCTCACTCTGCCGGTCGAACACGCCGACATATCGACCCGATTGGCCCTGTCAATAAGGCCATCCGCATTCCGGCGCGTCGATCCTGACTTGCAGCCTACGGCTGGGCGCTTGATCGTCAACGGCACAGTCGGAGAGGTTCAGTTTCTTGGAGATGCCGTCAGATACGCCGTAACGCTCACAAACGGTCGCGTCGTCCGGGTAAAAGAAGCCCGACGAGCCGGTGTGGACGACATCGTCGACGACAGTCACATCTCCATATCGGTGTCTTGCGATGACGTCGTGATCGTCAACGCGCGATAATCATCCCGCACGACCAATCACTTTTATTGTCTGGAAGGAGCTTATCGATGATAAAATCGCTATCACTACGTCGAGCGTCCATGGCGATTGCCTTACTGGCGTCGGCCGCGTTTTTTACCCCAAGCGAGCTTTCTGCAAAAAGCCTCGTCATAGCCGGCTCCGGCGGTATTGCACAGGACGCTATCGACAAAGCCTATGATGAGCCGTTCACGAAAGACACCGGCATAACCATCGAGGCCGTCGAGCCGTGGGGCTTGGCAAAACTTCGCGCCATCGTGGAGAGCGGGCGCGCCGAATGGGACGCGACGGAGCTCGACGGGCCGGCATTGATACTTGCGACGAAAGCGGGCTACCTGGAGCCGATAGACTGGTCGGTGGCGGATCCCAAAAATATCTTGCCGGCCGTTGCCAAGCGGCCCTTCGCTTTTGTTCCGTCGGTCTACTCGACCGTCATGGCATATCGCACGGACAAGTTTCCCAAGGCACCTTCGTCCTGGGTCGATTTCTGGGATGTCGCGAAATTTCCGGGTGGCCGCGCACTTCAGAACACGCCGCAACTGAACCTTGAGTTCGCGCTCATCGCCGACGGCGTTCCGAAAGCGGACGTCTACAAGGTCCTGGCCACGCCGGAAGGCATCGATCGGGCCTTTGCAAAGCTGACAAAGCTGAAACCCTCCATCGTGAAATGGTGGTCGGCAGGCGCCGAGCCGCCGCAGATGCTGTCGAGCGGCGAAGTGGCGATGAGCACGGCCTGGAATGGTCGGATCACCAATATGAAGAAGGAAGGCCGTCCGGTCGCCATCATCTGGAACGGCAGCGCGATGAACTTGACCTATTTTTCGATTGTCAAGGGCACCAAGTCGAAGCGTGAGGTCGAACAGTATTTCGCAAGCTACTTGTCGCCCGCCAGAGCCGCCGCTTATGCCAAGCTCGTCCCGTATCCGGGGTTCGTGCCCGACATCGAAAAGCATCTCGACGCCTCCATTCTGGTCGACCTGCCGACCGCACCGGCAAACGTAGCCCAACAATTTGAGATGAACGACGATTTCTGGGCCGCTCATCTTCCGGCGCTGACCGAACGCTGGAACGGCTGGCTGCTCGAGTGAACTCTCAATCGGGTTAGATGCGATAACCCCTTGCGCAATTGCGCTGAACGAACCGAGAAGTCTTCGAGATGCATGATATTTCCTCATTGATCAGGCGGAATGGCTACGTACTCTTGCTGCTTCCCGCCGTTGCACTCGTCGTCACTCTGTTTGTTATTCCGCTCGGCGGCATCGTCCATACAAGTTTTGCCGATTCCGCCGGGTGGACGACCTCTCATTTTCGCAAGGTTTTCACGACACCCATCTATCTTCGCATAATCTGGAACACCATTGAAGTTGCGCTGCTCGTGACTTTCTTTTGCGCCATAATCGGTTACGCCGCCGCGTATGTTATCAATGAGCTTTCCGGCACGCGAAAAAACGTCGCGATGCTATTGGTGATCCTACCCTTCTGGACCAGTATATTGATCCGGACATTTAGCTGGTCCGTTCTTCTAGGCCAGGAGGGTCTCATAAATACCCTCCTGGTCCAGATTGGGATTATCGATCAACCAATGCGAATGCTGTATAATCGTACGGCGGTTACCATTGCGATGGTCCAAATCCTCTCGCCCATCGTGATTCTGACCTGCGTTGCGAACATGTCGAAGATCGACGACACGCTGATACGCGCCGCGCGGCTTTTCGGCGCTTCCCCTTGGAATGCCTTCCGGACCGTGTTCTTTCCGCTCAGCCTCAGTGGTCTCATAAATGGCAGCATCTTGGTATTCATTCTATGTATGGGGTTCTTTATAACACCTGCATTGCTCGGTGGCCCGCGGGATTTGCTGATCGCCAACATGATCGAACAGCAAATCGATCAGATGCTCAACTGGGGACTTGGCGCGGCGCTCGCGGTGATCGTTCTCCTCATAACATTGGCCGCCGTAATTATACTTCAGCTTTCGACCCGCAATAAATATCTCGACGAGCAGCGTTGACGCGATGAGCAAAATATCATTTAAGCTGATCCTTCTGGTCGCGACCATCGGCTTCCTGCTGCTGCCACTCGCGGTCATTATACCGGTGTCATTCGTCGATTCACGGTTTCTACAGTTCCCGCCCGAAGCTTTGTCGCTGCGTTGGTATAAAAATTTCTTTGGCCAGCAAAGCTGGCACAATGCACTCTTGAATTCGCTGACGCTCGGTGCGCTCACGACTGTCGGATCGGTGGTACTTGGGACGCTGGCATCCCTGGCGCTGGTGCGCGGACAGTTTCCGGGCAAGCGCGTGGTGTGGGTTCTGTTCCTCAGCCCGATCGTCGTGCCACAGATACTGATCGCAATCGCTATATATGGCCTCTATCTGCGCCTGGGGATGGTCGGCTCCATCACGGGAATCGCGGCGGCTCACACCTTACTCGCCATGCCCTATACGATCCTTCTCGTGTCGGAGGCACTGAAACGACTGGATCCCGACATCGAGCGTGCAGCCAGGATCTTCGGCGCGACGCCGTGGCGTACGTTTTGGATTGTTACTCTGCCACAGCTTCTGCCGGCCGTAGTGACGTCGGCTGTTTTCTCCTTTTTCGTATCATTCGATGAACTGGTTGTTACGTTGTTCGTCAAAGGCACCATGAATACGATTCCCACAAGAGTGTGGAGCGACCTCCGCTATGAGATCAGCCCGACAATCGCGGCCGTCGCATCGCTTCTTGTGTCCGTTACACTTGCCTCGATGCTTCTGATCGAGGTTCTGCGACGTCGCTCGGCGGGCAGCGACCCCGTGCGCGAAAATTGATGGAGATGACGACGATGGCGTGGGCCAATATAGACCATGCGGAGACCCCGGACGAACTTCGCGCTCGTTGCGAGGCGGCCGATCTTCCGAGTAATTTTGTCGAGTTGCTGGAGCGGTGTGCCGACGACTACGGGACGACGACCGTATGGCGATTCTTCGAACACGACGGTCGATGGGCAACACTGAACTACCAGGAATTGCGTGACGCCGTGTTTCGTCTGTCATCCGCGCTGACCGATTTCGGAATCGCGCCGGGCGACCACGTCATCCTCATGGCGAACAATCGGCCCGAGTTCCCGCTCATCTGGTTGGCGCTTGGATGTATTGGCGCGGTAATGATTCCCGCCAACATCAGATATACCTCTCGCGAAATCGATTATGTCTTTACCGATGGAGATGCCTCGTTCGCCATCGTCGATGCCGAATTCGTCGGCATATTTGCGAACGGCGAGAGGGCGAGCGCAATTGCGACGCCTGACAAACTTCTGACGATCGACGCAGTCGACGGCTTTAGAAGTCTGGGCGAAATATTCGACGCGGCAACCACAACCCGGCCTCCGACCGAGGCGCTCGGTCGGGATACGCTGGTGAATATTCAGTATACATCTGGGACCACCGGATTCCCGAAGGGGTGTATGCTGAGCCATGATTATTGGATTTTGATGGGATTTCTCGGCTCTCGACAACTCGGGGTTCCCATATCAAATGTACTTGTTGCGCAGAATTTTTACTATATGGATGCCCAATGGCTATTGGTGCTGACCATGCAGCAAGGCGGCACATATTTTGTGGCGGGCCGCCCCAGCGCCCGGAAATTTATGGGTTGGGTTCACGAATTCGATATTCATTTTTGCCTCATGTTTGAACCGATATTCAAACAACCGCCAAGTCCGCTCGATGCGCCGAATCCTCTGCGCGTAATCAATATCTTCGGACTGACCCCCGCCAATCACAAGATACTTGAGTCGCGATTTGATGTGCGGGCTCGGGAAGCGTTTGGGATGACGGAGATTGCCAACGCGCTGTATATGCCTATTCAGGAAGAGGGCATGGTCGGCTCCGGGTCCTGTGGAATTCCTACACCGTTCCGTGAGGCGAAAGTTATGGCGTCGATCGAGCGGGAAGCTGAGCCCAACGAAATTGGCGAGCTTTGGGTGCGCGGTCGGTCGATTATGCAGGGCTATTACAAAAAACCTGAGGCGAACGCGGAGCTCTTCCAGCCAGGAGGCTGGTTCAGGACAGGTGACCGATTCCTGCGCGATGCTGCAGGTTACTTTTATTATAAGGGCCGCAGCAAGGACATGATCCGGCGCAACTCGGAAAATGTCGCGGCGCGTGAAGTGGAGACGGTGCTGCGGGAGCTTTCCCAGGTTGAGGAGGCTGCGGTGGTCGCCGTGCCGGACGAACTGCGCGGTGAAGAAATCAAGGCGTATATTAAGTTAAGGCCAGGAGACGCGTCTTCGGACGATATCACCTCCATTGTTCTGGATCACTGCGCCGCGCATCTCGCGAAGTTCAAGATTCCGCGGTACGTCGGTTACGTCGAGAGCTTTCCCATGACGGCATCGGGACGTGTCGAGAAGAAAACATTGATCAATGGCGTCGAGGATTTGCGGGTCAATAGCTATGACGCGCAAGACCGTGTTTGGCGCTGACCGGGAGAACGGATATGCCGATACGATATGAGAAAGACGGCGCAGTCGCTACGTTCATTATTGATAATGGCAAGGTCAATCCCACGAATCCGGCGATGCACAAGGAGCTGTTCGAGTATCTTCAGGATTTCGAGCGGGATCGCGACCTGAAGGTGGGTATCTTGCGAGGCGCGGGTGACCGAGCCTTCTGCGCCGGCGACGACATCAAGACGCCGCGGCGGCGCCTCGAAACGGAGGAGAATGTCATGCGGCATTTCTTCCATCACGATGCGGAGGACGAATTTAACTACCCGGGTTGGGAGCGCGAAGTTCTCGCTCTTCACCGCATGAAGCCGATTATTGCCGCTGTGAATGGCTGGTGTCTCGGACAGGGCATGGTCTATCTGCTGCAGTTGAGTGACATGCGCATCTCCGGTGATGATGCCAAATACGGCTTTCCGGAAATTGCGTATGGAATAGGCGGTGCCGGGGGACTCTCGCGGATCTATCGCCATCTTCCACGCGCGGTCGCGCTGAAAATGCTCTTGACCGGCGACCCGATCGACGCACAGGAGGCACTTCGTCTCAATCTGGTAAACGAGGTGGTGCCCAAGGACCAGGTGATGACCCGGGCACGAGAACTAGCTGATCGTATCGCGGGCCACAACCTTATCGCGATCCGTACCGAAATGGAGTCATACAATCGCACCGAGTTCATGGATCGCGAGAACTCCAACGCCATGGCCGAGCATCTATATCGGCTCCAGATACTGGCGCTCCGCACGGAGGATTTTCCTATCGATTTCAAGAGCAAACGGCCAAGCTCATATTGAGTATATCAGGCTCCGCTTTGTCAATATGGGAGGAGTATGAGCCTATGGAAAGAACACTTCCACTTGGTCGCAAGGATCTCAAGGTATTTATAGCGTCTGCGTTGCGGTGGAACGACATCGACCTTTATGGTCATGTCAACAACGCCGTCTATTTTCAGTTGTTTGATACGGCCGTGTGTCAATGGTTAATCGGCGCGGGTCTTATGCGACGCGCCAACAACAACATCTTCGTCGCCGCTCACAGTTCATGTGACTATTTTAGAGAGGTATTTTTGGAGGATAGTATCGAGGTCGGATTGGCAATTCACAAGATGGGGCGCTCCAGCGTTCACTACAAGATGGGGCTATTTCGTGAAAACGAGCCTCATATTATGGTTCAGGGCTCGTTTGTTCACGTTAACGTGGACTTGGCGACGCGACAGCCGACGCAGTTAAGCGATGACGACCGTGCGACTCTTTCCAGTATTTTCATACCATCCACATTGGACTGACGCACGGTGCGCAGTGTCTGTGACCCTCAATTGTTCGACGTTAAGCAGTCTCGTGATGCTGTGAGACAATCGGATGGCGTGCGTCAGGTTCACACGCATACGCGAAGTTGATTGAGATACGCGCTTTAAGTAAAGCGAATACTCCTGAATTCAATTTAATTCGATCTGGATGTTTGATCCCGGACTTTGATGGTGCACTGTATGTCTGGGAGCCGCGGGTGCGCGCGCACCTGGCGAGCGGACGGCCGGTCGAAGGCATGGCGGCGTGGTGCGCGCCGGAGGACTGGCTCCTCTCTATTATCCGACCCGCAAGCACATCGCGGCCGGCCTTCGCGTCGTGATCGACGCCCTGCGGGTGTGAGTTCACCGAGGCCCCCCTCATCGGAGTTCGTGCGGCCTAGCAACCACGGAACCGGCTCCCCGATAGCCGCCCTTGGCGCAACGAAGATGCGGTTCAGTATCGCGCTTGATTGTTGCGCAACGAACCGCCAGAGTGACGTTCGCCTGACAACGGGCAACGTGGCACATCACTTTGGTTTGGAAGGTATTGTCGATGAAAATTATGTCGGGACTAAGGGTCGGTCTCCTCGCATTGGCAACGCTCTTCGGCCTTGTATCAATAGCGAACGCCGCTAATGGCACGATCAGCATCCGCATCTTGAAAGCCGGGTTTGTGATCGGTGGATCCGGCGGAGACGGCGTGCTGACGTTTCAGGGCCGCAAATATCCGCTGTCGATCGGAGGGCTAAGCTACGGCTTTACCTTCGGCGCTTCCGAGACCCGATTTCACGGAACGGTCAGAAATATCCGACGTGCGTCCGACATTTCCGGGGTCTATGCCCAGGGCGGCGCGGGCGCCGCTCTTGGAAAGGGCGCGCAAGTGATCGTGCTGACAAATCAGAATGGCGCCATTCTGGAGCTAAGTGGTGAGCAAAAGGGCCTGATTGTCAGCCTTGACTTGAGCGGATTGGCTTTGTCGCTGAAGTGAGGATTGTCATGCAGGACGGTCGGCCCTCCCAAAGTTGACCCGCTCCGCTTTTGTCGGCGAGCCGCTCGCTTGTCAGTGATGCCTGCATAAGGGTGCAGACCGATGTCTTCGTGGTGCGTTGAATCACCCTGCGCCGGCTAGAGGGAAAGCCGGACCCATAAAGGGTCCGGCATGCGCGCGCACATTGTGCTCGGCC
The DNA here is from genome assembly GCA_041287585.1 of Xanthobacteraceae bacterium. Taxonomy (GTDB): domain Bacteria; phylum Pseudomonadota; class Alphaproteobacteria; order Rhizobiales; family Xanthobacteraceae; genus Ancylobacter. The sequence continues at coordinate 19,521 of JBGGNI010000126.1, read as the reverse complement.
ATATGCATCGCCGCAACCATCATCTTCTGGCTCGGAGAGCCGTGGGTTCCGAGCCTGGTCCTCCGGCAGATTGACGTCCGGCTTTTATGATCGTTCGGGCTATTTGTAATGGCCGACGCCGCAAACTAGATCGCCGACTTTGGTGATGTAACTCTCCTTGGCGACAGGCTGGCTCTCGCCTGGGCGGGGGAAGGCATACGACACAGCGGTTATCTGGCCCTCCCTGGCACTGCTCAGGATTTCCTTGCCGAAGGCCTTACCGGTGGGGTCCTTCAGCGTACTGAGATCGACCCCGAGCATCGCGGGGTTGGCATGAGTGATAATGACTCCGTCCCGACCGGTGCAGAACACATAGAGATCACGGTCGCGGAACCCGCCCGTCCCGCTGTTGAAGGCAGCCAACGCGGTGGTCCGGTCCTTTTTGACCGCTACGACGGCTCGTTCCAACATGGCTCGGGCCTCGGCCGCCGAACCGGATTGCTGGGCAAACGAACCGGTCGAAAACAGCAGGGCGGAGAGGAGCATTGCTCCCAATGTTGCGATGCGCGGCATGGCGTCCCCCGTGGTATATGGTTTTGCCTGCCATTATAGCAGCTTTGCACGCTCGCGACGCGCCAAACCGTGTCTGGATGAACAGCACCGCGCGGAGAACTGCGAGACGGACCAGCCTGCCGGAATGCGGCAGATCCCGCCATCGGCCGCGTGGCTGCTGAAGTTTTAAGCGGGCTGAAATTGTGCGCTTGACGTGGGCGAAACGGCCGCCGTAATAATGGCTCCAGGAGCAAGGAGGCTCCCACCGGCACGATCTGTGCGCGGGTGGGAGCCTCCTTTTTTTTATGGGCACCCATGTCTTTACCGTTCGACATCGACCGCCCCCTTCTCATAGGGACCCTGTACTCGGCAACGGGCGCTACCGCCTTTGTCGAGCGCACGCAGCTCAACGCGACTCTTCTGGCGATAGAAGAGGTGAACGCGGCCGGCGGCATCGCGGGACGCGAGGTGAAGCCGCTGTGTTACGATGCGCAGTCGGATCCCGCCCGTTTCGCCAGCCTCGCCGAGTACATGCTGGACGAGGATCGCGTCGACCTTCTGGTCGGCTGCTACATGACGAACACCCGCCAGGCCGTGGTGCCGGTGGTAGAGCGGCGCGGCTCGCTGCTCTCCTATGCGGCGCCCTATGAGGGGTTCGAATATTCCCCGAACGTGATCTATGGCGGCGCCGTGCCGAACCAGCACATTTTCCTGCTGGCACGGCACCTCATGACGGAGGCGGGAAAGTCGTTCTATCTGGTCGGCACGCGCTACAGCTTCCCGATCGAGACCAACCGGGTGCTGATGACTCTGATCGCCGAGCGCAAGGGGCACATACTTGCGGAACGCTATGTGCCGCTGGAGGCGTCGCGCCGTGAGCTGGACCAGATCGTGCAGGACATCCGGCGCAAGAAACCGGATGTCGTGTTCTGCGCCGTGGTCGGCACCGCCGCCGTGGCGTTCTACGAGTTGTGCGCCGAAGCCGGGCTGACGGCCGACACCACCTTCGCCAGCCTGACCATCACCGAGGCCGAGGTGGCGGCGATGCCGCCTCGCCTCGCCGAGGGCCACCTGACGGCGGCGACCTATTTCCATTCCATCGCCAGCGCCGAAAACCGCCGCTTTGTGCGGGCCTACCAAGCGCGCTTCGGCGCCCACGAGCAGCTCAACGCCATGGCCGAAACCGCCTATACCGTGACCCACCTCACGCTGGCGGCCGTGAACCGTGCCGGCTCGGTGGCGCCCGAGGCCGTGCGGGCCGAACTGGCCCAGATCAGCTTCCAGGCGCCGCAAGGCGAGGTGCGGCTCGACGCCGAAAACAACCATCTCTACCTCTGGCCGCGCGTGGGCCGCGTCGAGGAGGACGGGCAGTTTCGGGTTCTGCTGGAGGCTGCGGCGCCGGTGAAGCCGGACCCCTATCTGGTCAACCACACCTTTGAGGACTGGGCGGGCGCGCTACCTCCGGCCGCTTTGCCGCCGGCCATCATGTCGCCCGCCTCGATTCCTCCCCTCCCCGTTCCGCTCGTTTCCGGGAAATGAGCCCGATGCTGAAGGCGCTCCGCGATATCCGGACCGTCCGCGTCGTCGTCTATCACCCGAAGGACCGCGAGCGCGACGAGCTTGAAGCGCAGATCCGCCGGATCGGTTGCGACGTCACCGCGATCTGGCCGCCGACCGAAAGCATTCGCCGCGATGTCGACGTCATCTTCATGCTGTTCCGGCAGGACGGCTTCACCCACACCCTGCTCAAGGCGCTGGCCGAGCAGAATGTGCAGGCGACGCTGATCGGCATCGTCGAGTTTGAAAGCCCGGCCGTCATCGAGGTAGTTGCCCGCGCGGGCGCGCTCGCCATCGTTACCAAGCCTATCCGCGCCTTTGGTATTCTCGCCAATCTAGTTCTTTCTCAAACAATTTTGGCAAGAGAAAAAAATCTCCTTGACAGAATTAGAAAGCTAGAAGAAAAATTAGATGGCGTCAAACGATTGGAGAAAGCCAAGTCTATACTGATAACCCGTAAGGGAATGTCGGAACAGGTGGCTTATGAAACTATTAGAGCGCGCGCCATGGCGGCCCGTGTTTCTATTGATGTTGTCTGTTCAACGATCATAGACGCTGAGGAGTTCGTCGGACTCTAGGCGAGCCGGGGCGAGCCCGCCCCCACGTCTTGAGTTCGAGACCTGTCGATTTGATCCGGGAGCGCCAGAGGCGCCGCGACCGGGTTCCGGCTGAGAGAGCCGCTGTGAGCATGACTGCTCACGGCGGCTTTTTGTTTTTTCCAGCTCCGGCGCGCCCCGAGGGATGCACGGGCAAGAATTGAGGGACCAGAAATGACACAGGAAGCCGCAGCGGAATCCCGCAAGGTCCGCGTCGCCTGTGACGTCGGGGGCACGTTCACCGATATCTGCGTGCTGAGCGAGGCCACCGGCCTGATGCACGTGGCGAAGGTGCCGACCACGCCGGACCCGATCGACGGCGTGCTGGCCGGGATCGAAGCCGGCAATGTCGACCTGAACGACCTGCTGCTGTTCAAGCACGGCACCACGCTCGCCACCAACGCTCTGATCACCCGGCGCTTTCCGCCGGCGGTCATGGTGACCACCAAGGGTTTCCGCGACACCATCGAGATCCGCCGCGGCAACCGCGACGACCTCTGGGACACCTACAAGGAGATGGCCAAGCCCTATATTCGCCGCCGCGACCGCCTGGTGGTGAGCGAGCGCACAGACTATGCGGGCAGCATCGTCACCCCGCTCGACGAGGCCGAGGCGGCCGAGCTCGCCCGCATCATCAAGAAGCGAGGTGTGAAGACCATCGCGGTGTGCTTCGCCAATGCCTTCATCAATCCGGCCAATGAGCAGCGCATGCGCGACATCCTGGCCGAGGCGATTCCGGAGGCCACGATCTCGATCTCCAGCGACATCATGCCGGAGATTTTCGAGCATGAGCGCTTCTCCACGACGGTTGCGAACGCGGTGCTGGCCCCGGTGGTCGGCAACTACGCCAGCCGGCTCCAGGCCCGCATGAAGGAAGGCGGCTACAAGGAGGATGTGCTGCTGCTGCATTCCGGCGGCGGCGTGATGACCGCGAAGATGGCCGAGCGCTACGCCGCCCGCCTGTCGGCCTCCGGCATCGCCGCCGGCGCCATTGCCAGCCGCTTCGTCGCCGAACAGGCCGGGTTCCGAAACTCGATCGGCCTCGACATGGGCGGAACCTCCACCGACGTCTCGCTGTGCGACAATGGCGAGATCAACGTCACCAAGGAATGGTTCGTCGAATACGGCTATCCGATCTGCTTCCCCTCCATCGAAGTGCTGACCATCGGCGCGGGCGGCGGTTCGCTTGCCTGGATGGATGCGGCGAAGTCCCTGCGCAACGGCCCGCAGTCGGCCGGCTCGACCCCCGGCCCGGCCTGCTATGGGCGCGGCGGCGAGAACCCCACCAATTGCGATGCCAATGTGGTTCTGGGCCGCCTGTCGGACCGACTGGCCGGCGGCAAGGTGAGCCTCGACCGGCACCTGGCCTCCGAGGCGATCCGCAAAGGTGTCGCCGAGCCTCTGAACATGTCCGTCGAGGAGGCCGCGCTGGCGATACTGAAGGTCGCCAATGCCAACATGGCGGATGCGGTGCGCCTGCTCTCCATCCGCCGCGGCTATGACCCGCGCGACTTTGCGCTGGTGGCTTTCGGCGGGGCCGGCCCGCTGCACGGCGCGGCGCTGGCCAAGGACCTGTCGATCCCGGTGGTGCTGGTGCCACCCAATCCGGGCGTGACCTCGGCGCTGGGCTGCCTGCTGGTCGACATCCAGCATGACATATCGCGGATGTATCTATCCAAGGCCGAGAATGTGGACGTGCGCGATCTGGAGACCACCTTCCGCGAGCTGGAGGTGGAAGGGCGCGAGCGGCTGGTGACCGAAGGCGTGGCGCCCGAGAACATGGTGTTCCAGCGCAAGATCGACATGCGCTACCACGGCCAGTGGCGCGCGCTCTCGATCAACATCGCCTCGCCCGTGACCTCGCTCGATGAGTCGATCGCCTATTTCCACGAGGAGCACGGCCGCGAGCACAATTACTCGCGCCCCGGCGCGCCGCTGGAGATCTACCGCGTCAGCGTGATCGCGACCGGCGTCACCGCAAAGGCGAAGTTCGCGGATTTCGATCCGGTCGATGCCGAGCCCAGCGCGGTCGGCACCCGCCGCGTGCGGTTCGATGAACTGCCGGAGGCGGTCGACTGCCCGGTGTTCGATCGCGGCGCGCTGCGGTCCGGGATGAAGGTCGAAGGTCCCGCCGTGATCGACCAGCTCGACTCCACCATCATCGTCCCGCCCGGCGTCACTGCCGAGGTGGACCGCTCCCTTACCCTGGTGATGCGCATTCCGCAGGCCTGACCGCGGCTCGCATGCCTCTTCCAACAGGAGATCAACCCATGTCCTCGCAAAAGGACCACGGCCTCGATCCGGTCACCTTCGAGGTCCTCAAGAACGCCTATGTCAACATCGTCGACCAGATGGCCGAGCAGATCTTCCGCACCTGCTACTCCTTCGTGATCTGGTCGCGCGATTTCTCCTCCGCGCTCTGCGACGTGAATGGCGACACCATCATGCAGGGATCGGGCGACATCGCGGCCCATGTCGGCACGTTGCATTACACCGCCAAGGCGGTGATCAACGCCTTCAAGGGCGACATCCACCCCGGCGACGTCTTCGTCGTCAACGACGTCTATCAGGGCGGCACCCATTTCAACGACACCCGCATCGTGCGGCCCATGTTCTACAAGGGTGAGCTACTCGGCTTCTCCCAGGCCAACGGCCACTGGGCGGATGTCGGCGGCGCCACGCCCGGCTCGTTCAACGTCAACGCCATCGACCACATGGCGGAGGGCCTGCGCATCACCCCGGTGCGGGTGTGGAGCAAGGGCGAATGCCTGCGCGACGTGTGCAATCTCATCGCCTCCAACACCCGCGCCCCCGCCGACATCATCGGCGACATGGAAGCGCAGGCCGAGGCGACCAAGGTGGCCGAGCAGGAAGTCTGCCGCCTGGTGGAAAAATACGGTCTCGATGTCATCAAGACCTCGTTCGGCGCGGTGCAGGACTATGTCGAGACGCTGACCCGCCAACGCGTCGCGGCCCTGCCGGACGGTGTGTGGGAGACCGAGGATTACATCGACCTCGATCCGGGCGTCGGCGAGGGGCTGATCCCGATCCGCGTGCGGATGACGATCAAGGGCGATACGGTCCATTACGACCTGTCGAAATCGCACCCCACCAGCATTCGTTGCTTCCTCAACGCCTGCTTCGGCGGCTCCTTCGCCGCGATCGTCGCCGGCACCAAGATGCAGTTCCCTGAAATTCCGCTGAATTCGGGCTTCTACCGCGTCGTCACGGTCGATCTCGGGCCGGAGGGCTCGGTGGTCAACGCCGCTTGGCCGACCCCGGTCGCCGGCTTCTGCTCCGGGCCGTTCGAGAAGATCATGAACTCGATCTTCGAGCTGTGGGCCGAGGTATTGCCGGAGCGGGCGATGGCCTGCACCTTCAATCTCGATTATCTGCTGATCGGCGGACGCGATGGCCGCGAGGCCGGCGCCCACAAATACTTCATGTGGTATGACTGGATGGTCGGCGGCTGGGGCGCGCGCAACGGCCGCGACGGCTGGGCGGCCACCGGCCCGGTGTTCGGCGTCCAGCTCGGCACACAGCCCTTCGAGGGGCAGGAGCGTCTCGCGCCGGTGCTCACCACCTGCCACGAATTGCGGGTGGACTCCGGCGGGCCCGGCGAATCCCGTGGCGGCATGGGCGTCGACAAGGGCGTCATACTCACCAAGGTCGACCGTACCGTCGTGTCCTATTGCTGCGACCGCGAGCGCTCGATCACCTGGGGCCTGTGGGGTGGCCTTCCCTCCATCCCCCACGGCGTCTGGGTGAACCAGGGCCTGGAGCATGAGCGCTATCTCGGCTCCATGTTCTCCAACGAGCCGCTGACGGCGGGCGATGCCGTCAGCCGTCCCTCCGCCGGCGGCGGCGGACTCGGCGATCCGCTGGAGCGCGACCCGGCGCTGGTGTGCGAGGACGTGGCGGACGGCTATGTCTCCCTCGCGCGCGCGGCGACCGACTACGGTGTCGTGATCAAGGAGATCGACGCGGATCTGGCCGAATATGCCGTGGACTTCGAAGCGACGCTGGGCCAGCGCACCTATATCCGCGCCAACCGCGCGAAGTGGCTCGACGAGGATGCGGAGTCCGTTGCCGCCAAGTACCGCGCCGGCGCGTTCGACTCGCTCGACCTGATCCGCCAGTACGGCGTGATCGTGAACTGGGGTTCGGGCGAGCTCCTGCCCAAAACCACCGCCCAGTTCCGCGCCATGCTCAAGCGCCGCACCGCACCCTACTGGAACGCGCGGCTGCGACCTGGGCAGGACGACAGCGTCTCGCTGAAGGTGGCCTGACGAACCCGCTGCGGAAGGGCGCGCTCCTTTCGCGGTTCTTCTGCCCGTTCGCGCGCGGCGCCGAGGCGCCCGTGCGACGGGCGTACGCCCTTTCACGTTGCAGTACGGCTGCCGGCCGATTCCGGCGATTCAACCGAGATCCGGGAACCGCGTATGACAGTTTTCAGCCGCAGAATGCTTTTGAAGAGCGCCGCCGCCGGTACGGCGATCGGGCTCGCGTCCGGTTCGTTTCGTGCGCTCGCCGCTGCCGAGCCGATCCAGATCGCCGGCATCCATGACGCTTCCGGTGGCCTCGACATTTATGGCCGGCCGATGATCAACGCCCTCACGCTCGGGGTCGAGGAACTGAACGCCAAGGGCGGCCTGCTGGGGCGCCCGATCGCCCTGAAGAACTACGACCCGCAGTCCAACATGCAGCTCTACACCCAGTATGCCACCGAGGCGGCGACCAAACAGAAGGCGGCCGCGGTGTTCGGCGGCGTCATCTCCGCCTCTCGCGAGGCGATGCGGCCGGCGCTGCGGCGCTACCGCGTGCCCTATTTCTACAGCCTGCTCTATGAGGGCGGCGTATGCGACCGCAATGTCTTCGCCATGGGCTCAACTCCCGCGCAGACCGTCGAGAAGTTCGTTCCGTTCGCCATGAAGACGTTCAACGCCAAGTCGATCTACGTGCTGGCTGCCGATTACAATTACGGTCAGATCACGGCCAAATGGATCAAGAAATATGCCGGCGAGAATGGCGGCGACGTGATGCAGGCCGACTTCTTCCCGCTCGACGTGAACGATTTCGGCCCCACGATCCGCAAGATCCAGGCGGCGAAGCCCGATATGATCATGTCGGTTCTGGTCGGCGCCGCGCATAATTCCTTCTACCGCCAATGGGTGGCCGCCGGGATGAAGGACAAGATCCCGATGGCCTCAACCACCTTCGGTATCGGCAATGAGCAGGTGCTGACCTCGCCCGAGGAGCACAACGGCATCCTGGTGTCCTATGCCTATTTCGACGGGATCCAGACGCCGGAGAACATCGATTTCATCAAGCGCTACAAGGCGCGGTTCGGTGAGAAGGCGGATGCGGTGACCGAAGGCGCCGCGATGAGCTATCACGCCGTCAACCTCTGGGCGGAGGCGGTCCGCAAGGCCGGCACCATCGACCGCGACAAGCTGATCGAGGCGCTGGAGAGCGGCCTGTCCTTCACCGGGCCGGCCGGCAAGACCACCATCGACGCGGCCACCCATCACGATACGCTGGACGTCTACATCGCCGAGGTGCGCGACGGGGCCTATCATGTGCTGGAAACGTTCAAGCAGCAGAAGCCGCTCGACACCGCCGCTGTCTGCGACCTCAAGAAAAATCCGAACGAGACCAAGCAGTTCGTGATCGACGTCAAGGTCTGAGCGTCGTCCTTGTCGCCGGGCCGGAAGGCGTCCGGCCGGCGCCCTGTACGCGATGTTTCGAGGCGGCTGGAGTTAGGCATGGACTATGCGGTCATCGTCCTTCTGCAAATCCTGCTCACCGTAGCAAACCTGGCGCTGATCAGCGCCGGGTTGGCCGTGATTTTCGGGATGATGCGCATCATCAACATGGCGCATGGCGAGTTCCTGATGCTGGGCGGCTATGCGGCGCTGGTCTCCCACCAGGCCGGGCTGAACCTGTGGCTGGCGATCTTCGTCGTCGCCCCGCTGTCCGTCGGCCTCATCGGCGCGGTGCTGGAGCGGCTGGTGATCCGCCGGCTCTACGGGCGGATGATCGACACCATGCTCGCGACCTGGGGCGTCAGCCTCGCCCTGATCGGGTTGGTCACCGTGCTGTTCGGCAACACCGTCGCCGGCATCTCGCCGCCGCTGGGCAGCCTGCAGATCGGCGATTACGCCATCAGCCTCTATGAGCTGTTGACCGCCGGGGTCACGGCGTTGATGTTCCTGGCGGGGTGGTGGGTCCTTGCCCGCACCCGCATCGGGCTGGTCGCCCGCGCCGCGATGCAGAACCGGGAAATGGCCGCCGCGCTGGGCGTCGATCCGTCCCGGGTCTATGCCGCGACCTTCGTCACCGGTGCCGCCATTTCCGGTCTGGCCGGCGCACTGGTGGCGCCGATCACCGGCGTCGTGCCCTCCATAGGGGCCACCTATATCGCCAAGGCCTTCATCACGGTCATTTCCGGCGGCGCCGCCATCCTGTCCGGCACGTTGAGCGCGGCCGGGCTGCTCGGCACCGTCAACGCGGCCTTCTCGTTCCTCATGAGTCCGGTTCTTGGCCAGGTCGCGCTGCTCGCCTGCGCGGTGGTGCTGCTGCGGCTGCTGCCGGAGGGCGTGACCGGCCGCTTCTTCAGGAGGTCGTTGTGAGCATCGTCCTGCGCGCCGCGGCCGGCTATTGCGTGGTTGCCCTTGCGAGCTTCTATGCCCTGGTCCTGGTGCCGCAGGGCGGCGACGTCACGGTGATGATCAATGGCGCGATCTATTCCAGCTACGCCATTCTCGCGCTATCGCTGGCGCTGATCTGGGGCTATGCGGGCATATTGTCGTTCGGACAGGCAGCGTTCTTCGGCCTCGCCGGCTACATCTACGCCGTTGCCGGGCTGAACATCGGTGATACCGCCATCGCCGCCCTGCTGGCGATCGGAGGGAGTGCGGCGTTCGCCCTGGTCGTGGGTTATTTCGTGTTCTGGGGCCGGCTTTCGGATGTGTATCTGGGCGTCATCACGCTCACCGTCTCGCTCATCCTCTACCGCTTCATCAACCAGACGGCGGGCGAGGAATGGACCATCGGCGTCGCCCCCCTCGGCGGCTTCAACGGCATTCCCGCAACGCCGATCCTCACCTGGTTCGGGCGGCCGGACGAACCGCTGATGCCGGAGCAGATCTATCTGCTGTCGGTCGGCGCGCTCATCCTGTGCTATCTGCTCTGTCGCCTCGTGATCATCACCCGCTTTGGCCGCGCCGCCATCGCGATCCGCGAAAACCCGGCGCGGGCGGAGTTGCTGGGCTACGACACGCGGCTCTACAAGCTCGGCGTTTTCACCCTGGGCGGCATCCTTGCCGGCGTATCGGGCGTGCTGTTCGCCAATTCGGTGTTCGTCAGCCCGACCATGTTCAACCTGCAGAGCAACGGCCAGATCATCATCTGGGTGATCGTGGGCGGCCTCGGCACGCTGGCGGGGCCGGTCATCGGCTGCTTCCTGATGCTCGCGCTCTCGACCTGGCTGGGCACGCTGGAGGGCGTGGCCTGGGCAGACCCGAACCTCGTCATGGGCGTCGCGCTCACATTGTGCGTCGTGGGGCTGCCGCGCGGCCTGCTGCCGACCGCCGCCATGATCGGCGACGCCGCGCTGGCCGGCATCAGGCGGATGCGGGAGCGGCGACCGAGCCCGGTCCAGACCGTGGAGGAACGCCCATGAGCATTGTGCCGCTGCTTGAGGCCGAGAATCTCGTCATGCGCTTCGGCGGCGTGGTCGCCGTCAACGGTGTCAGCATGAGCATCGGCGAGGGCGAGTTGCGCTGCCTTGTCGGCCCGAATGGCGCGGGCAAGAGCACTTTCTTCAAGATGCTCTCCGGCCAGCTTCGCCCGAGCGCCGGGGATGTGCGGCTGCGCGGGCGCTCCATCGTCGGCTATCCCGCCGCGCGCATCGCACGGCTCGGCGTCGGCGTGAAGACGCAGGTACCGAGCGTGTTCGACGGGCTGAGCGTGCGCGCGAGCGTGCGGGTCGCGGCCGACGCGGTCCTGCCGCCGCTGCTGGCCCGCCGGCGCATCGACGAGGCGCTGGAGCGCATGCGCATCACCCATCTGGCCGATCAGCTCGTCGTCCGGCTGGCCCACGGCCAGCGCCAGCTTGTGGAACTCGCCATGGTCGTCGCGCAGCGGCCCGATCTGATTTTGCTCGACGAACCCGCCGCGGGCATGACCGGCGAGGAAGTCGAGCGGCTGGGCGACCTCATCGTCGAGCTTGCCCGCTCCAGCTCGGTCATCGTGGTGGAGCACGACATGGACTTCATCCGCCGCATTGCCCGCACCGTGACGGTTTTCAATCAGGGCAAGGTTCTGACCGAAGGGCCGGCGGCGCAGGCCTTGACCGATCCGCGCGTGCTGGACGTTTATCTGGGGAGGGACGCGGCATGAGCCCGCTCGTCGTCAACGGCCTTTGTGCCGGCTATGGGCAGATCGTCGTGCTGCGCGGCATCAGCTTCGAGATCGCGGATCGCGAGATCCTCGGCGTTCTGGGTCATAACGGCATGGGCAAGACCACCCTGCTCAAGGCGCTGGCGGGCATCATCCCGGCCAGCGCAGGCTCGATCGCGTTTCATGGCGAGCCGATCGCGCAGGAGCCGGGATTCCGGCGGGCGCGGCGCGGTCTCGGCTATGTGCCGCAGGGTCGGCAGATCTTTCCTGCACTTACGACGCGCGAGAACATGCTGGTGGCGGCGGTCGCGTCAAGCACGCCGGTCGGCATCGTCGAGGAAACGCTTGAGCGCCTGCCGCGGCTGAAACCGATCATCGACCGGGCGGGCGGCGTGCTCTCCGGTGGAGAGCAGCAGATTCTGGCGCTGGCGCGCTGCCTGTGCGCACAGCCCCGGCTGATCCTGCTCGACGAGCCGACGGAAGGCATCCAGCCCTCCATCCGGGACGAGATCGTCGTGACCCTGCTGCGCCTGCGCGCCGAGCTGGGCATCGCCATCCTGCTGGTGGAACAGAATGTGAAGTTCCTCGCCGATCTGGCCGACCGGGTGTTGCATATGGAGAAGGGCCGGATCTACGAGCGCGCCCCCGCCACCGGCGAAGCGGCCTGAAGAGGGGATGGCCGCGTCGCGATCAGCTCGTTCGGCTTGAGCACCCACTGGGCGATTTCGACGACCCTCTGCACCTCGCCTCGCCAAAGCGTTGCGGACGCATGGGTTTACTGACGGGTGCGGACGAAGGCCCGGACGATGTCCAGGCTGGCATCGACGGCGGCGGTGTCGACATCGAGATGCGTCACCCAGCGCTGGCGCACCGCGCCGTAGCTGGACGTGACGCCGACGCCGTGTTCCGCGAGGTAGGCACTGAACGGCACCGCCATCTCTGCCGCGATGTCGACGAAGACGATGTTGGTATCGGGCATGGTGACCGAGATGCCCGGCAGGTTGGAGAGCCCCTCGGCCAGTCGCTTTGCGTTGGCGTGGTCTTCGGCGAGGCGCTCGACATTGTTTTCCAGCGCATGGAGCGCGCCCGCGGCGACGATGCCGACCTGTCGCATCCCGCCGCCGAGCATCTTGCGCAGGCGGCGGGCCCCCGCAATCTGCGCCGCCGTCCCGGCCAGTAGCGAGCCGACCGGAGCGCCGAGACCCTTGGACATGCACACCGACACCGTGTCGAACGGCGCGGCCAGTTCGGCCACAGGCAGGCCCAGCGCAATGGCGGCGTTGAACAGGCGGGCGCCGTCGAGATGGCAGGCAAGGCCGTGGCGGCGCGCGAGGTCTGTGGCATCCCGCACATAGGCGGGCGGCAGAACCTGGCCGCCGAAGGTGTTCTCGAGCGCGAGCAGGCGGGTGCGCGCGAAGTGCATGTCGTCGGGCTTGATGGCGTGCGCGATATCGGAGAGCAGCAGCGAGCCATCGGGCTGGTTCGGCAAAGGCTGCGGCTGAATGCTGCCCAGCACCGCCGCGCCACCGCCTTCGAAGCGGTAGCAATGGGCCATCTGCCCGACGATGAATTCATCGCCGCGCTGGCAATGCACCATCAGGCCGATGAGGTTCGATTGCGTGCCGGTGGGCACGAAGATCGCCGCCTCCTTGCCCAGCCTCTCGGCGGTAACCGCCTCCAGCCGGGCGACCGTGGGATCGTCCCCGAACACGTCGTCGCCGACCGCGGCCTGCGCCATCGCGGCGCGCATTGCGGGGCTCGGACGCGTTACCGTATCGCTTCGAAAATCGTAGCGCAGCGCAGTCATTTGCGGTCCTGACTCACGGCCGCCGGAAAGGTCGAACACCGCTCCGGTGGAATAGGAAAGCTCGTCGCTCAGAAGCCGGGCGATCATAGCGGCAACTTCGCGGCGCGGGGCGAAGCTTCGCATCGGTATTTTTTGCCTCGAAAGCCGCGGCCATCTCGGGGGTGACGGCGTGCAGGAGCTCGGTCGCGGTGACGGTGGGCGTCACGAAGCCTGGGCCGGGCGGTGCTCCACGGCGAGCAGATGGCGCACCGTGGGCCCCTCCGGACGGCGGTCGAAGCGGCGCACCTCGTGCTGCACGTCGGCGTCGGCGTGGGAGGCGCGGCGGTGCTGGCGCAGATGTTCCGCCCAGGATTCCACCACGAACCATTCCAGCATCAGCTCGGGGTCGGCGGCGTCTTCGCTCACGCCCCATTGCGCGGCGCCGTCGCGGCGGCGGGCGGCGGCGAGGCGCTCCAGCGCTTTGAGGAAGGCCCCCTGCTCGGCGCGGGCGACGCGGTATTCGACCAGCACCAGAACCGGCCCGCGGTCGCCCTGCACCGGCTCGGCCAGCATCGGCTCCGGCCAGTGATTGGCCGGCGCGAGGTCGGCTTCCCCGGCCGGCAGCCGCAGGCGATGGGCAACCAGGCCGGACAGCACCAGCCCGGATGCGGCGATGACCAGCGTCGCCGAAAGGCCGATCTGCTGGGCCACCAGTCCCCAGCCCAGGCTGCCGCCGGCCATGGCGCCGTTGAACACGGTGAGATAGACGGCGAGCGCACGCCCGCGCACCCAGTTCGGCAAGATGGCCTGTGCGGTGGCGTTCAGGGTGGTGAGCGCCACGATCCAGGCGCCGCCCATCACCAGCAGGATCGGCACCGCCGCCCATTTCGGCGGCGCCAGCGCCAGCGCGGCGGCGGCGCAGCCGGTGAGGATGGCCGCAGTCAGCATCAGCCCGTCGGCGTCGAGCCGTGCGCGCAACCGCGGCAGCAGCAAGGCGCCCGCAATGGCGCCGGCGCCGACGCAACCCAGCAGCAGGCCGTAAAAGGCGGCGTCGCCCCGCAGCAGTTCGCGCGTCACCAGCGGCAGCAGCGCCCACACGGCACTGGCGAAGGCGAAGAACACCGCCGCGCGCGCCAGCACGACATGCAGTTCGCGGCTGGCGCGGGCATAGCGCAGGCCGGCGCGGAAGGCGCCGCCGAAGCGTTCGCCCAGCGCGTCGTCCGCGCCGGTCGGACGCTTCCACCAGAGCAGCGCGGCGATGACGACGACATAGCTCGCCACATCCGCGCCATAGGTCGCGGCGGCGCCGACGGCCGCCAGCAGCACGCCGCCGGCCGCCGGACCGATGGAGCGGGCGATGTTGATGCCGAGCGAATTGAGCGCCACCGCGCCCTTCAACTCGGCCTTCGGCACCAGCTCGGGAACGATGGATTGCCAGGTCGGCCCCATCAATGCCGCGCCGATGCCGCCGGCGAAGGTCAGCGCGATCAGCGAACTCACCGTCAGCAGGCCGTTGTGGGAGAGCAGCATCAAGGTGGTGCTCACCGCGGCGAGCAGGAGCTGGATCGCGATCAGGAATTTGCGCCGGTCGAGAATGTCGGACAGCACGCCGGCGGGAATGGCGAGCAGGAACACCGGCAGCATGCCGGCTGCCTGCACCGCGGCCACCGCGGTCGGCGAATCGGACAGGTCGGTCACCAGCCAGGCGCTGGCCACGTCGCGCATGAAGCTGCCGGTGTTGCCGAGCACGGTGGCCGCCCACAGCACGGCGAACACCGGGCGCTTCAGCGGCGCGAAGCTGCCGGCGGGTGCGGCCGGGGGTGGGGCGTGGTCGCTCAAAACGCAGGCTCCTCGGTGCGGGCGGCGCGGCTGCCATATGCCACGGCCCTGACGGCAGTGCTGGGGCGGGTCATCCTCATACCGCCCAGCAGGCGCAGCCAAGCGCGCCCCAGAACGCACCGGCATCGGCCGTCGGCACGTTGGCGCCCCAGGCGCCGGCATGGGCGTGGCCGTGCACATTGCAGGCATTGGCACAGCCGCACAGGCGGGCGAAGGCGTTGGGGCTCTTGCCCGCCTCTGCGCGCTGCTGGTAGCCGCCGAACCGGCGCACCGGCGACCAGTCCGGCATGGCCGGCGGCAGCTCCGGCGCCAGGTCCTTGAACGGGCCGTCGCCATGCACCGCCTTGCCGCCGAGCAGGGTCAGCACCGCGGTGATGTCCTGGATGGAATCCTCCGGCACGGCGAAATAGTCATCCGACAGCACCACGATATCGGCCAGTTGACCGGCCGCGATCTGCCCCTTCTTGCCCGGCTCGCTGGAAAACCAGGTGTTGGCGTGGGTCCACAGCCGCAGAGCGGTTTCGCGGTCGAGCCGGTTGGCGGCCGGATACAAAGCGAGGCCGCCCAGCGTCTTGCCGGAGACCAGCCAGTGCAGCGACACCCAGGGATTATAGGAGGCGACGCGGGTGGCGTCGGTCCCGGCGCCCACCGGCACGCCCATATCCAGCATGCGGCGGATCGGCGGGCTGCGCTCGGCCGCCTTGTGGCCGTAGCGCTGGGCGAAATATTCGCCCTGGAACGCCATGCGGTGCTGCACGGCAATGCCGCCGCCCAGCGCGGCGACGCGCTCTATGTTGCGGTCGGTGATGGTTTCGGCGTGGTCGAAGAACCAGTTCAACCCCTGCAGCGGCACGTCGCGGTTCACCTTCTCGAACACGTCGAGGGCGCGCGATATGGTCTCGTTATAGGTGGCGTGCAGCCGCCACGGCCAGCGGTTCTCAGCGAGCAGGCGCACCACGGGTTCGAGATCGGCCTCCATGCTCGGCGCCAAATCGGGCCGCGCCACCTGGAAATCCTCGAAATCGGCGGCGGAATAGACCAGCATCTCGCCGGCACCGTTGGCGCGGTAGAGATCGTCGCCCTGTCCGGGCGTCACCTGCTTGGCCCAGCCGCTGAAATCGGCCAGCTCTTCTTTCGGCTTCTGGGTGAACAGGTTGTAGGCGATGCGCACGGTCAGCTCGCCGTCGCGGTGCAGTTGCTCGATGATGGCGTAGTCGTCCGGGTAGTTCTGGAAGCCGCCGCCGGCGTCGATCACCCCGGTGACGCCGAGCCGGTTGACCTCGCGCATGAAGTGGCGGGTCGAGTTCTTCTGGTATTCGGCCGGCAGTTTCGGACCCTTGGCCAGCGTCGCATAGAGAACGGTGGCATTGGGCTGGGCGATCAGCAGGCCGGTCGGGTTGCCGCCGGCATCGCGCACGATCTCGCCGCCCGGCGGATTCGGGGTGTTGCGGTCGTAGCCCACCGCCCGCAGCGCGGCGCCGTTCAGCAGAGCGCGGTCGTAAAGGTGGAGCAGGAACACCGGCGTGTCGGGCGCCAGCGCGTTGATCTCCTCCAGCGTCGGCAGCCGCTTCTCGGCGAACTGGTGCTCGGTGAAGCCGCCCACCACCCGCACCCATTGCGGCGGCGGGGTGTTCTCCACCTGGCGCCGCAGCATCTCCATCGCCTGGCCGAGCGAGCGCACGCCGTCCCAGCGCAGCTCCATATTGTAGTTCAGCCCGCCGCGAATGATGTGCATGTGGCTGTCGATCAGGCCAGGAATGACCCGGCGGCCGGCGACGTCGATGCGCTGCGTCAGCGGCCCGGCCAGCGCCATGGCGTCTGCGGTCGAGCCGGCGAACAGGATGCGGCCGTCCTTCACCGCCACCGCCTCGGCGGCCGGGTTGCCGCGGTCGAGCGTGGTGACCCGGCCGTTGTACAGGATCAGGTCGGGGATGGCGGTTCGGTCGGTCATGGCGGCGGCCTCCGAAGGCGGGCTTGCGAGGCCGGCGGCAAGCGCCCCGAGGCCGGCGACGAACTGGCGGCGGCTCGGCATGGCGCGGCTCCGGTCATGAGAGGGGGGCGGCAGGGGGCGTATCGGCCGGGCCGGACGATGGCCGGCCCGGCAGCTGCCCGAGGACGTGACCGGAACAGTCGGCCAGCCCGATGGCCGCCCGCAGCCCGTCGCCCTTGATGAGATGGCGGGCCACCGGCACGATCTGCTCGCCGATGAGGATGCCGAACAGCCCGATGAGCGCGACGACCGGCGGGGCGGGCGAGCGCACATTGACCAGGCTGTAGACGATGCCGACCAGCAGGCCGGCACCGAGCGAGGCGAGATAGAGCTTCATGCGGCCTCCCGATGGGTACGGGTCGTCCGGCGCCGCATCCACTCAATGGCCTTCGGAGGCGCCGAACATGCTCTTGGCGTAGATGATGCCGAGCCCGTAGGCGCCGCCGAATTTCTTGGCGATGCCGGTGGTCAGCTCATAGGTGTCGGTGCGCGCCCAGTCGCGCTGCAGCTCCAGCAGATATTGCAGCGAGGTCATCGGCCGCACGCCGGCATGGATCATCCGCTGCATGGCGCGCTCGTGCGCTTCGTCCGAAACGTCGCCGCAGGCATCGGCGATGACATAGACCTCGAAGCCCTGGTGCAGCGCGGACAGCGCCGGGCCGACGATGCACACCCCGGTCCACAGCCCGGCGAGCACGATGCGGCCGTGGCCGATGCGGTTCACCTCGTCGATGACGGCGGCGTCTTCCCAGGTGTTCATCGAGGTGCGGTCGAGCAGCTTCTGGCCGGGGAAGGCCTCGGTGATCTCGGAGAACATCGGGCCGGAGAAGCTCTTCTCCGCCACGGTGGTCAGTATGGTCGGCACCTTGAAACCGGCGGCGGCCTGCGAGACCAGCGCCGCGTTGTTGCGCAGTGTCACGGCGTCGATCGACCGTGTGGCGAACGACATCTGCGACTGAAAGTCGATGAGGATCAGCGTGTGGTCGGCTGGATCGATCAGAGCCTTGCCGGGCGTGGTGGTCGCGGTCGGCTTCGTGGTCGGCATGGCATATCCCTCATCTGGTCGCAGCTCCACGTTCTACGAAGCCGTTCCGGTGCGCGGCAATTGTGCGCGCGGGTCGCTCACACTGGTCCTGAGGGTAGGGTGCCGCCCCGTCCGGCAATGGCCGTACGCAGGCAGGCCAGCAGACGCTCCGGCTCCACCGGCTTGGCGAGATAGGCAACAATGCCGGCGCGCAGCGCCCACGCCCGGCTCGCCTCATCCGGAAAGCCGGTCACCACGATGGTCGGCAGGGCCCGGCCGCGCGGCAGGCGGCGATAGAGCGCCAGGCCGCCGAGACCCGGCAGCCGCACATCTGTAATCAGGCAATCGGCCTGGTGCGCGGCGCCGGAGGCGAGAAAGCTGTCGGCATCGGCAAACCCCGACGCCGCATAACCGAAGGCGCCGACCAGGCTGACCAGCGCCGCGCGGGCGGAGGCGTCGTCCTCGACGATGGCGACCATGATGTGCGCAGGCATGCTGACCCCGTAAGGCGCCGCCGCCGGGGGGCCCTCGCCGCCCAGAGCATCGGGCTCCGGCGCCAGGCCCACAATTATACGTGGGCGTCGGCGCTCTACGCCTTGTCGGTGTCTGCGGCGACGCGGTCGGCGATGCGCACCAGATCGGCCAGCGTCTTTGCCCCCATTTTTTGCATGATCTGCGCCCGGTGCACCTTCACCGTGACCTCGCTGAGCTGAAAGCGGGCGGCGATCTGCTTGTTCATCAGCCCGCTGGCCACCAGCGGCAGGATTTCGCGCTCGCGCGGCGTCATGCCGGCATAGCGCTGGCGCAGCGCGGCCATCTGCACCTCGTCGGCGCGGCGCCGGCGGTCGCGCTCGATGCCGGCATGCACGGCGTCGAGCAGATCCTGGTCGCGGAACGGCTTCAGCAGAAACTCGATGGCGCCCGCCTTCATCGCCGCCACCGACATCGGCACGTCGCCATGGCCGGTGATGAACACCACCGGCACCTCGATGCCGGCGCGCAGCAGCTCGCGCTGGAACTCCAGCCCGCTGGTGCCGCGCAGCCGCACGTCGAGCACCAGGCACGCCGGCTTGTCCGGCCGCGCGGCGGCAAGGAAGTCGGCGCCGGAGCCGAAGGTGCGCACCGCATGACCTTCCGAGGCCAGCAGGCTCTCCAGCGAAGCGAGGATGGAGGGGTCGTCGTCGACCACATAGACGACGCTGGTCTCGTTCACGACGCGGCCTCCGTGCTGCGCGAGAGGTCGGAGGCCGCCGGCAGCACCAGGCGGAATACCGTGCCGCGCGGCACATTCGGCTCGGCCCAGAGCCGGCCGCCATGCGCCTCGGCGACCGCGCGGCAGAACATCAGGCCCATGCCCATGCCGCCCGGCTTGGTGGAGACGAACGGATCGAACAAGCGGTCCCGCACCTCAGGGTCGATGCCGGTGCCGTTGTCGGTCACCGTCAATTCCACCTCGCCGAATGCGGCATTGCCGGTGCGCAGCGCCACACGGCGCTGGCGCGGCGGCGTGGCCTTCACCGCATCGATGGCGTTTTCCAGGAGGTTGCACAGCATCTGGTGGAACTGCACCGCATTGCCGATGATGCGCGGCAGGCTGGGGGCAAGCTCCGTCTCCAGCACAACGCCGTCGAACCGCGCCTCGGTGGCGGCGACCCGCGCCGCCTCGCAGGCCAGCGCGTTGAGATCGAGCTCGGCGCGTTCCTGCGTGCCCTTCATGAACATGGTGCGGATGCCGGCCACCACCTTGTTGGCCCGGTGACCGTCCGCCACGATGCGGCGCAGCGCGTCGTCCGCC
>JBGGNI010000125.1:0-21984 GCA_041287585.1 Xanthobacteraceae bacterium | reverse complement strand
ATTGCTGGCGCAGGGCAAGGCCAACGTTCAGGCGCCCTGGCTCGGCCTCACCGGCTTCTTCACCCTCGCCATCATGCTGAGCCTGCTCATCTTCATCGGCGAGGCGGTGCGCGACGCCTTCGACCCGCGCAAGACGTTCGGATGAGCTGTGATAGGATGGAGACGGACGGAGCGAGGCAGATGAACAAGATCGTGCGCGAGCATTACCCGGTCGAGAACCTGCCGGAGGATTTGCGGGTCGGGATCGAGGGTCCGTATGTGCGAGTGACGGTGGTTGCGGAGCCTGAGACGCAACCGAGCCCGATTACCTGGACCGAGATACGCGAAAGACTGAAGGAGCGGCGCCTTTCGACCACGACGGAAGAAGCGGTGGCCCGCATTCGCGCGCTCCGCGACGAATGGGATCGGTGATCCTCGTTGCGAATCTACTGGGATGCCAACGTCTTTATCCGCATGGTCGAAGGCACTGATGCCGTATCCTCCCGTCTCGACGCGATGCTCGATCCGGCGGCGATGACGTTCGACATCGTGACCAGCGAGTTGACCCTGGCCGAGCTGCTCGTAGAGCCTCTGCGCGCCGGCGATCGTCTTCGTATCGCTGCTTATGAAACCCTGCTGACCACCCATGAAGCCATCAATGTCGTGTCGGTCGATCGACCGATCCTGACCGGCGCGGCGCATATACGGGCGGCGCATAGCAGCACGAAATTGCCGGATGCCATCCACATCGCCACGGCGGAACTTGCCGGTTGCCAGATCGTACTCAGCGCGGATCGGCGTCTACCCCTCCGTCCTGCCCTGCGCCGGGTATCTCCCGATCTCACCGCGCTCAACGAGCTGTTCGATTAATCCCATGACCTCCTCCCCCCTCCTCGCCGTCGAAGACCTTTCCGTCGCCTTCGCCCAGGGGGGCCGGGAGACGCTGGCGGTCGACCGCGTGTCGTTTACGGTGGGGCGCGGCGAGACCGTGGCGCTGGTCGGCGAGTCCGGGTCCGGCAAGTCGGTCACCGCGCTCTCCATCCTCAAGCTGCTGCAATATCCCGCCGCCTCGCATCCGTCGGGCCGGGTGATGTTCGAGGGCCGCGACCTGCTTGCCATGAACGAGCGGCAGATCCGCTCGGTACGCGGCAACGACATCACCATGGTGTTCCAGGAGCCTATGACCTCGCTCAACCCGCTGCACACGGTGGAGCGGCAGATCACGGAGGTCCTCAGCCTGCATCGGGGCGTCAGCGGTGCCGCGGCACGGCGGCGCGTCGTCGAACTGCTGACCGAGGTCGGCATTCCCGAACCGGAGAGCCGGCTCGCCAGCTACCCGCACCAGCTCTCCGGCGGCCAGCGCCAGCGCGTGATGATCGCCATGGCACTGGCCAACGAACCGCAATTGCTGATCGCCGACGAGCCCACCACCGCGCTGGACGTCACCGTGCAGGCGCAGATCCTCGCTTTGCTCAAGCAACTGCAGGCTCGTCTCGGCATGGCCATGCTGTTCATCACCCATGATCTCGGCATCGTCCGCAAGATCGCCGACCGGGTGTGCGTGATGAACCATGGCCGCATCGTCGAGGAAGGCGCGGTGAGCGCGGTGTTCGCCGCCCCGCGCCACGCCTATACGCGCGAACTGCTCGCCGCCCAGCCCAAGGGCGAGCCGCCGCCGGCCCGGCCGGAGGAGCCGGTGGTGATGGAGGCGCACGACCTTAAAGTGTGGTTCCCGCTGAAGGGCGGGCTGCTGCGGCGCACGCTCGGCCATATCAAGGCGGTGGACGGCGTCTCGCTGGCCATACGCCGCGGCGAGACGCTGGGCGTGGTCGGCGAATCCGGCTCGGGCAAGACCACGCTCGGCCTCGCGCTCATGCGGCTGATTTCGAGCGAGGGGCCGATCGTCTTCATGGGCGCACCGATCAACGGCCTCGGCTTCGAGGCGATGCGGCCGCGCCGGCGCGAAATGCAGGTGGTGTTCCAGGACCCGTTCGGCTCGCTCAGCCCGCGCATGTCGGTGGTCGACATCGTCGGCGAGGGTCTCGCGGTGCACCGGCCGGAACTGTCCGCCGCCGAGCGGGAGGCCCAGGTGGTGGCCGCGCTCGAAGATGTCGGGCTCGATCCCGAACGCCGCCACAGCTACCCGCACGAATTCTCCGGCGGCCAGCGCCAGCGCATCTCCATCGCCCGCGCCATCGTGCTGGAGCCGGCTTTCCTGGTGCTCGACGAGCCGACCAGCGCGCTCGACATGATCGTGCAGGCGCAGATCGTCGATCTGCTGCGCGAACTCCAGGCCCGGCGCGGCCTGACATACCTGTTCATCAGCCACGATCTGCGCGTGGTGGCCGCGCTCGCCTCGCGCATCGCGGTGATGCGCAATGGCCGGGTGGTGGAAGAGGGCGCCGCCGCGGAGATTTTCCGCAGCCCGCGCACCGACTATACCCGCGCGCTGTTCGCTGCCGCCTTCGATCTCGAAACCGCGCCGGGCGCGGCGGTGGCGCAGTGAGCACGCGGGCCTTCACCCCCGCCGGGCCCGGCACGCTGGGCGACCGCGCCGCCGCGGTGGAGGTCTCCGCGCCCCGCCCGCTGGCCGACGGCTTCCGTCCCTATGAGCGCTTCGATGTGCGGCTGCACGGCGCCGGCGCGGTGCCGCTGGCGCAGCGGCGCGATATCTTGCGGGTCGGCCCGGTGGTGGCGGTGCTGCCGGTCGACCCGGTGGCCGGCTGCTTCGTGCTGATCCGCCAGTTCCGTCTCGCCGCCCATCTCGCCACCGGGCTCGGCGATCTGGTCGAGCTGGTCGCCGGCGGCATCGAGCCGGGCGAGGACGCCGAGCGTGCCGCCGCCCGCGAATGCGCCGAGGAGATCGGCGTCGCGCCGCAGGCGCTGCTGCCGATGATGCGCTTCCTGCCGACGCCGGGCGTCACGGACGAATATGCCGCGCTGTTCCTCGGCCGGGTGGATTCCCGGCGGGTGCCGGCCGAAGCCGGCGCGCCGGAAGAGGCCGAGCACACCCGTCCCTTCACCATCGGCATCGACGAAGCGCTGGCCGCGCTGGACGGCGACGCCGCGGGCAACGTCTTCCTCATCGCCGCCCTGCAATGGTTCGCGCTGCGGCGCGCGCACATTGGCGGCTTTCTCGCGGGTACAACATGAGCGGAATCCTCGTCGCCCTCGCCGGCATGGACCAGGCCCCCTGGGTGGAGCGGCTGCAGGCACTGGAGCCCGGCCGGCCGGTGCGCGCCTGGCCGGAGCGCGGCGACCCGTCGGAGATCGGCTATCTGTGCGTCTGGAAGCCGCCGAGCGCGGCGCTGACCGGCTGGCCCAACCTCAAGGGCGTGCTCTGCATGGGCGCCGGCGTGGACCATCTGATGCAGAACCCGGCCTTGCCGGCGGTGCCGGTGGTGCGGGTGGTCGACCCGGACCTTACCGCCCGCATGTCGGAATACATCGTGCTGCATGTGCTGCTGCACCATCGCGCCCTGCTGCGCACTTTGGCCGACCAGAAGGCGCGGCACTGGGCGGCGTGGGAGCAGAGCGCGGCCAGCGCAGTGCGGGTGGGCCTGCTGGGGCTCGGCGAGCTTGGGCTGGATGCGGCGCGCAAGCTGGCGATGATGGGCTTCCAGGTGGCCGGCTGGAGCCGCTCGCCGAAGACGCTGGAGGGCATCGAGACCTTCAGCGGCGCGGACGGTCTCGATGCCTTCCTCGCCCGCACCGACATCGCCGTCGTGGTGCTGCCGCTGACCGACGACACCCGCAACATGATCGATCGCCGCTTTCTGGCGCGGCTGGCCCGCGACGGCGTGCGCGGCGCGCCGGTGCTGATCAATGTCGGGCGCGGCGGCCTGCAGGTGGAGGCCGATATCCTGGCCGCGCTGGACGACGGCACGCTGGGCGCCGCCTCGCTCGACGTGTTCCAGACCGAGCCGCTGCCGGCCGACAGCCGGTTCTGGAGCCATCCGAACGTGGTTCTGACGCCGCACACCGCCGCCGAGAGCGACCCGGTGGCGCTGAGCCGCTACGCGGTCGAGCAGATCCGCCGCTTCGAGGCCGGCCAGGGCTTCACCAATACGGTGGACCCCGCGCGGGGCTACTAAGGCCGCTCAGGCGGCGTCGGACGCCGACGTGCCGGTGAGCAGAGCATGGATGGCGGAGGGGTCGCGCGAGGCGCGGATCTTGTTAGCCACGTCCTGGTCGCGCAGCAGCCGCGCGACGCGGGCCAGCGCCTTGAGGTGGTCGGCGCCGGCGGCTTCCGGTGCCAGCAGCAGGAAGACCAGATCCACCGGCTCGCCGTCCAGCGCCTCGAAGTCGATCGGCTTCTCCAGCCGGGCGAACATGCCGAACAGCCGGTCCATCTTGGCAAGCTTGCCGTGCGGAATGGCGATGCCGCCGCCGACGCCGGTGGAGCCCAGGCGCTCGCGCTGGTTCAGCGTCTCGAAGATTTCGCGCTCGTCGCGCTTCAGCAGAGCGGCGGCACGGGCCGCCAGCTCCTGCAGAGCCTGCTTCTTGCTGCTTGCCTTCAGAGCCGGGAACACCGCCGGCAGCGTCAGAATGTCGTTGAGCGGCATCAGCGGGTTTCCGAGATAAGGTCGGCGCAGCGCGGGCACGGGTGCCCGGCGGGCGGCAAGCGGCGTGCGGGCGGTAGCCGTGTCAATGGATGTCGTCCGCCGGCTGGAGTGCGGGCGGGTCAACCCAGCCCACATGGCCGTCCGGCCTCCGATACACCACATTGATGCGGCCATGGCTGGCATGGCGGAACACCAGCACCGCGGCACCGGTAAGATCGAGCTCCAGCACCGCATCGCTCACCGCGAGCTGCGGCAGGCTGGTGCTGGATTCGGCCACCACGGTCGGGCTCCAGCCGCCCATGTCCTCGTCCTCGTCGATATCCGGCGCGGAGAACACGGTGAGCGCGGCGAATTCGGCGGGAATGCCGGCCGGCTCGTTGTTGGCGGGGCGATGCTTGAAGCGCCCCTTGTAGCGGCGCAGCCGGGTCTCGATGTGCTCCACCGCGACATCGGCGCTGGCATAGGGGTCCTGCGCATCGCCATGCGCCTGCAGCACCATCCCGCTGTCGAGATGCAGCGCACAGTCCGACCGGTAGCCGGACCCTTCGCGGGCGACGGTGACATGGCCCGACCAGCCGCCGTCGAAATATTTGCCGAGAGCTTCGACGATACGGTCGGAAACGCGCTGCCTCAGCGCCTCGCCGACATCGAGATTCTTACCTGAAACACGCAACGGCATCGCGACTGGTCCCTTATCCAAGGCCAAGCTCGGGAAACCGGCCCGAAGGCGCCTTTCCCGGCCCCGCCCGAACCCCAAACTGCCCGGCCGACGCCTTAAACTGGTAGGAGCCGCGAGGGAACGTGTCAATGAAAACGGATTGGCACGCACCCTGATACCGCAAAATCAACTGCCGATATGCACGGCCTGCTTTTCGCGCCGCCGCTGAACCGAGGAGGGAATGCGCATGGCCTCGCGATACTTGGCGACGGTGCGGCGGGCGATGTCGATGCCGGCCTCGCGCAGGCGTTGCACCAGCGTATCGTCGGACAGCACGTCCGCCGCGGTTTCGGCGTCGATCATCTGCTTGATGCGGAAGCGCACTGATTCGGCGGAGTGTGCGTCGCCGCCATTGGCCGCGGCAATGGAGGACGAGAAGAAATATTTCATCTCGAAGATGCCGCGCGGCGTCGCCATGTATTTGTTGGAGGTAACGCGCGAGACGGTCGATTCGTGCATGCCGATGGCGTCCGCCACCATGCGCAGATTGAGCGGGCGCAGATGCTGCACGCCGAGGGACAGGAAGGCGTCCTGCTGGCGCACGATCTCAGTCGCCACCTTCAAAATGGTGCGGGCGCGCTGGTCGAGCGATCGGGTGAGCCAGGTGGCGGTCTGGATGCAATCGGTCAGAAACGCCTTTTCCCGCTCGTTGCGCGTCGTCTTCGACACCCGGCCATAATAGGCCTGGTTCACCAGCACGCGCGGCAGCGTGTCGGAATTCAGCTCCACCATCCAGCTCGCATCGGCGGCGCCGCGCACGAACACGTCCGGGACGATGGGCTGCACCACGCCACCGCCGAAGGCGAGGCCGGGCTTGGGGTTGAGGCGGCGGATCTCCGCCACCATCTCGGAGAGGTCCTCCTCGTCCACCGCGCAGACCCGGCGCAGCTGCGCGAAGTCGCGCCGCGCCAGCAGCTCCAGATGGGCGAGCAGCGCGGCCATCGCCGGATCGTAGCGGTTGCGCTCGCGCAACTGGATGGCAAGGCATTCGGCGAGCGAACGGGCGCCGATGCCCGGCGGATCGAACGCCTGGATCACCGCCAGCACCGCCTCGACCAGCGCGCGGGGCGCGCCCAGCCGCTCGGCCACGTCGTCGAGGTCGGCGGTGAAATAGCCGGCCTCGTCGATCAGGTCGACCAGATGCAGTCCGATCAGCCGGCGTGCCGGATCGGCTATGGCGAGCGTGAGCTGGCGCTCCAGATGCTCGGACAGCGTCGTCTCCGACGAGACGAAGGCTTCGAGATTGTAGCCGCCGTCATCGCGCCCGCCGGTGCCGGTGCCGGCCCATTCCGAATAGGCGCCGATTTCGGTGGACGGAGCGTTGGACGGCCCGTCGCGGCCGGCATCGTCGGGGAATACGTTCTCAAGATTGGTGTCGAGCCGCTCCTCAATGGCGCTGCGGCTTTCGTCCAGCCGATCCTCCATCCAATCGGCGGCCCGCAGTTCGGGCTCGGGCGCACGCGGCTCTTCGGTCGGCTCGTTCGGGTCCGGGCGCTCGCCGTCCGGCTCGGTCTGCCGCTCCAGCAGCGGGTTGCGCTCCAGCTCCGCTTCCACATAGGCGACGAGATCGAGATTGGAGAGTTGCAGCAGCTTGATCGCCTGCATGAGCTGCGGCGTCATCACCAGCGCTTGGGTCTGGCGGAATTCCAGCCGCGGGCTCAGCGACATGGCGCGCCCTCCGGAGTTCTGCGCTGGAGCGGGGGGCGTGCCATCCTACAGACGGAACTCCTCGCCGAGATAAAGCCGGCGCACGTCCGGGCTGGCCACGATCGCGTCGGGCTTGCCCTCCATCAGCACCGAACCGGTGTGGATGATATAGGCCCGGTCGATCAGGCCCAGCGTCTCGCGCACATTGTGGTCGGTGATCAGCACGCCGATGCCGCGCTCGGTCAATTGCCGCACCAGCGCCTGAATGTCGCCGACCGCGATCGGGTCGATGCCGGCGAACGGCTCGTCCAGCAGCATGAAGGTGGGCCGGCTGGCCAGCGCGCGGGCGATCTCGACACGCCGTCGTTCGCCGCCGGACAGCGCGATGGCCGGCGACTTGCGCACGCGGGTGACGTGGAACTCCTCCAGCAGGCTGTCCAGATCGCGCTGGCGCTGGCGCCGGTCGGGCTCGACCATTTCGAGCACGGCGCGAATATTGTCTTCCACCGAAAGGCCGCGGAAGATCGAGGCTTCCTGCGGCAGATAGCCGATGCCGAGCCGGGCCCGGCGGTACATCGGCAGATGGGTGACGTCGTGGCCGTCCAGCTCGATGCGGCCGGCATCGGCCTTCACCAAGCCGGTGATCATGTAGAACACCGTGGTCTTGCCGGCGCCGTTGGGGCCGAGCAGGCCGACCGCCTCGCCCCGCCGCACGTTCAGGCTGACGTCGCGCACCACGGTGCGCCCGCCATAGGTCTTGGCGAGCCCGTGCGCGCCCAGGCTGCCCTCCGGGGCTGGCTCGGCATAGGCCGCGCCGTCGGCGTCGCCATCATAGGTTTCGTGGGTCCAGGCCTCGGTATCGTCGTACGAAGCCTGGTCGTCGGCCGAATCATCGAACGCTGGCGCGGCATGCCGGCCGGCGCCGCGGGCCGGGATCGGCGCGGCACTGCGGGACCTGCGGCCGAAAATCGGAAACACTTTCACGCGCACCCTCCGTGGCGGACAAGCACCACCAGGGGGTGATAAACGTTCGCGGGCGCGCTGGCAAATGACGATATGCAAATTGCGGGCCGACTTGGTGTCGCGCCGCGCGCAGGTGTGGCGCAAGGCCGCACCAAGGCGGCCGAGCCGGCCGGAGCGCTCATTGCGGCTTCGGCGGAGCCGGCTTCGAGGTGGAGGGTTTGCCGCCGGATTCCGGCTGCTTGACGCTGTTCGGCACGATCAGGCTCTCCACCCGGCCGCCTTCGAACTTGGCGGAGCCGGTGTTGAGGTCCACCGTCAGCTTCTGGCCGCGAATGACGTTCTGGCCGGAGGTCAGCACCACCGGCTTGCCGGTCAACGTGATGGTGTTGGTGCGCATTTCGAACACGCCCTGGTCGCCGGTCGCGGTCTGCTCCTTGGTGGTGACCACCACCCCGCCATTGGCCTCCAGCCGGCGGATCGCCGCCGAACCGACCGGCGAGCCGCCGGCAAGAGCGCCGGCCGCGTCGTTGGGCGCCGGCGGATTCGGCGCGCCGTCGGGGGCCTTGGCCGCCTCCTTGCCGTCGTAAAAAACCACCAGCTCGCGCGAGCGCATGGTGGTATCGCCTTGGGACACCACGACATTGCCGGAAAAGATCGCCGCCTTGTCCTTGTCGCGGACCTCAAGGCTGTTGGCGTCGATCTTGACCGGCTGGGAGCGGCTGGTGGCAAAGCCCTGCAGCGCGTTCGGCACGCCCTGGGCCTGCGCCGGCACGGCCGTCAGCACGGCACCGGCCAGCAGCGACGAGAGGAGAAGGGGGGCGCGCACGTTCATGAGCTATTTCTAGAGCATCGCACGGGAAAGTGCGAACCGCTTTTCGACGGAAACCGCGGTTACGGCGTGCTGCCGCTGGTCGCGGGCGGATGCGCCGGGGCGGCGGGCGCGCCGTCCGCCTTGCTCTCGGGAATGCGGAACAGCAATTGCACATGGCCGGTGAGCAAAGCGCGCGCGTCCTTCTGGGAAATCTCCAGCCGGTCGGCGGTAAGCTTGCCGTCGAGATAACTCAGCTCGACCGGCTGGTCCGACACCATGGTGCCGGCGCGCACGTCGATGCGGGCCTGCTGCATGCGGCCGGCATAGCCGGCGCTCGTGTCGACCTTGATGCCGTCGGCCAGCACCATCTGCTCGGACTTGGTGTTGTAGTTCCCGCTTTGGGCGGTGACGCGGGCCCAGCCCTTGTCCGCCAGTTCCAGCCGGGCCTGGATATCGACCAGGTCGATCTGCTGCGGATTGGTGAGGTCCTGCGAGGCGGATTTGGCGGAAACGCTGTAGCCGCGCTTGTCGTCGGTGAAGCCGGAGAGCTTGGGCAGCTCCATCATCACCCGGCTGCCGGACAGCGAGACGCGGCCGAGGTCGAACGGCAGGTCCACGGCGATCTTCAACGGATCGAAATAGGCGAACGCCACCGCGAAGCCGAGCCCGGCCAGCACCGTCACCGGCACGGCGCGGCGGAAAAACCGCACCCGGCGACTGTGGCGCAGCGCGGCCCGGAAATCGGGAAGCCGCGCGCCTGCGGCGAGCCCGGACGCGCGCAGCACCTGCGGCGGGGCGATGGGTGGTGCAACATGCCGGTTCATTCAGCCGTCGTCGCGCTCCTCTGCGGCGGCGGGGCCGATACCCGGTCCCACGTCTACCCGGCCCCACGTCCAACATGGCGCCATAGCACCGCCGGCGCAAGCACCCGGCCGCCCGGCTCGCTGCGCCGCACACCTCACGAATGCGCGAAGATGTCGTCTTCCGGCCAGCCGGCGAGGTCGAGCGCGGCACGGGCCGGCAGGAAGCGGAAGCACGCCTGCGCCAGCGCGCCGCGGCCTTCGCGGGCCAGCATGAAAGCCAGCCGGTTCTGCAAGGCGTGCAGGTGCAGCACGTCGGAAGCGGCATAGTGCAGCTGGGCGTCGGTCAAGTTTTCGGCGGCCCAGTCCGAGCTCTGCTGCTGCTTGGAGATGTCGACGCCGAGCAGCTCGCGCACCAGATCCTTCAGCCCGTGGCGGTCGGTGTAGGTGCGGGTCAGGCGCGAGGCGATCTTGGTGCACCACACCGGCGACACCTCGACGCCGAAGGTCTTGCCCAGCACGGCGACATCGAAGCGGGCGAAATGGAACAGCTTGGTCACCGCCGGATCGGTGAGCAGGCGCTCCAGGTTCGGCGCGCTGCCCGGCCCGGCGCCGGCCGGTATCTGCACCACGTCGGCCGAGCCGTCGCCGGGGGAGAGCTGCACCACGCACAGCCGGTCGCGGTGCGGGTTGAGCCCGAGCGTCTCGGTATCGATGGCGCAGAAGGGGGCGATGCCGGGCGCATAGCGGGCAAGGTCCGGCAGGTCGCCGCGGTGCAGGCGGATAGTCATGGCGCTCGGTCTTTCGTGAGGCGGGCTGTGTATCACCCGCCCGGCGGGCCAAGCAACCCGCCAAGCAACCCGCCACCCAACCCGCCGTCAGGCCGCGCCGAAGGTGCCGTCAGGGCGCAGCCGCTCCAGCACGCCGGTGGCGACGGCGAAATAGGCACCGTGCAGGTGCAACCGGCCGTCGTCCAGGCGCTCCTTGATCCAAGGAAAGGTGGCGAGATTCTTCAGCGAAAGCTTGACGCAGGCATATTCCGCCACCCGGCGCCGCTCGCCTGGATCCTCGCTCAGATGCTCGGCGGTAATGCGGACCGAATCGGCGATGCGGAGCCAGTCCGCCAGGAAGTCGGCCGCTTCCGGCGGCACGCCCTCCAGCGCGGCCCGCGCGCCGCCGCACAGAGCGTGGCCGACCACCACGATATGCGCCACTTCCAGCACCCGCACCGCGAATTCGATGGCGGCGCTGGTGCCGTGGTGGCGGTGGTCCGGCAGCTCGAACGGCGGAACCAGATTGGCGACGTTGCGGACGACGAACAGTTCGCCCGGCCCGGCGTCGAAGATCATCGAGGGGTCGACCCGGCTGTCGGAGCAGGCGATCACCAGCGTGTGCGGGCGCTGGCCGCGTGCCGCCAGCTTCTCGAACAGCGCCTTGCGCTCCGGCCACGCCCCGACCCGGAAACGCCTGTAGCCCTCGACCAGCTCGTCCATGCGATCCCCCACCACCGTGCGCCGCACCATCGCCCCGCGGCGGCCCGGCGGCAAGTCTCGATGACAGGCCGACGAGGCGCGATGGTGCGTCGCAGGCCTGCTCGAAGATAGCGCCGGCTCGACGGCGCGCCGCGCCGGCCTTATGCAGGACCATGGCCGACGAACTGCGTTTTGACCGCCGCTTCGATGCCGTGGCCGGCGTGCCGCAGACGGTGGCGCCCGGCGTGCGCCGCATCCTGGCGCCCAATCCCGGCCCCTTCACCTTCACCGGCACCTGCACCTATCTGGTCGGCGAGGGCGAGGTCGCGGTGATCGACCCCGGCCCGGACGATGCCGCCCACCTCGCCGCGCTGGAGCGGGCGCTGGCCGGCGAGCGGGTGACCCACATTCTGCTCACCCACACCCATCGCGACCACAGCGGCGCGCTGGCGGCGCTGCAGCGGGCCACCGGGGCGCCGGTCTATGCGCAAGGCCCGCACCGCCCGGCGCGGCCGCTGCGGGTGGGCGAAGCCAACCCGCTGGACGCCGCCGCCGACCACGCCTTTCGCCCGGACATCGTGTTGGCGGACGGCGCGGCCATTGCCGGGCGCGGCTGGTCGCTCACCGCCATCGCCACGCCGGGCCATGCCGCCAACCACCTCGCCTTCGCCTTCGAGGCACAGGCGCTGCTGTTTTCCGGCGACCATGTGATGGCCTGGGCCACCACCATCGTGGCGCCGCCGGACGGCGCGATGGGCGATTACATGGCGTCGCTGCACAAGCTCGCGGCGCGGCCGGAACAGCTCTATCTGCCCGGCCATGGCGGGCCGGTGCGCGAGGCGCCGCAGTTCGTCGCCGGGCTGCTGCGGCACCGGCAGGCGCGCGAGAATGCCATTCTGCGCACGCTGGCGCGCGGGCCGATGGCCGTACCGGAGCTGGTGCGGGCGATCTATATCGGCCTCGATCCGCGGCTCGCCGGCGCCGCCGGGCTGTCGACGCTGGCGCACCTCGAAGAACTGGTGGCCCGCGGCGCCGTGCACACGGACAGCGCGCCGGCGCTGGACGGGCTCTACCGGCTCTGAATCACGCCGCCACCGGAGCGCCGATCTCCACCCGAACGATTTCCGGCGGCACGCCGATGCGCACCGGCAGGCCGGTGCAGCCGAGCCCGCCGGAGACGATGAGATGGCGCCCGTCCTCCACCACATGGCCGTAGGCGAACCGGTTGCCATAGAGCGACGGCACCACCGGCGACCAGCCGCCGATGCGCACCTGGCCGCCATGGGTGTGGCCGGACAGCGTGAGGGCGAAGCGCTCCGGCACGTCGATGAAGGCATCGGGCTCATGCGCCAGCAGGATCGCCGGCGCATCGTCGGTGATCTTCGCCAGCAGCGCACCCATATCGTCCATGCCCTGATAGCGGCTATGGCCCGGCAGCTTGATCGCCAGCGTGTCGCCGAGCCCGCCCAGCCAGAACGTCCGGCCGTTATGGGTGAGCCGCACCGCGTCGTTCTCCAGCACCGGAATGCCGGCCTGCTCCAGCACCCGGCGCACCTGCACCGGGCCGCGCCGCGTGGCCTGTGCCTGCGTATCGTCCCACCAATCATGATTGCCGAGCACGCTGAACACGCCTAGAGGCGCCTTCAGCTTGGCGAGCGCGCGGGCGGCCTCGGTGAGCGGCACCTGCCGGGTCACCAGCCGCAGGGTCGGCGTATAATCGCCCAGCAGCACCACGAGGTCGGGCTTCAGCGCATTGGTGCGGTCGACGATTTCCTCGATGCGGTCGAGCCCCATGATCGGCTCGCCGACATGCAGGTCGGTCAGCACCGCGATGGACAGCGGAAAATCGGCCGGCCAGCGCAAGGCCGGCCGGTAGGTGGTGACGACGAGGCGGATCGCCGGCTCGACGACGCCGGCATAGCCGCCCATGGCCGCGCCGCTGCCGAGCAGCACGGCCGAGCCCGCCAGAACCACGCGGCGGCTGTAGAGACGCGCCATCACTCCATCCGTCCTTGCCGTGAAGCCTGATGCCACACAGCGGACCGATGCGGCCTTCTCAAGGCAGGCTCAGGCGGCGCGCAGATTTTCCCGCGTCACCCAGTCCAGCGTGCGGTCGAACGCCACGGTGAGGCGGTCGAACAGTTCGTCGATCTCTGCCGGCGAGATGACCAGCGGCGGGCAGATGGTGACGGCGTCGCCGAATACGTTTCGCACGATCAGACCCTGCTCCTGTGCGAAGGCGACGCAGCGCGCAGCGACGCCGAGCTTGGGGTCGAACTGCGCCTTGGTCTTCTTGTCGGCGACGATCTCGATGCCGGCGACCAGCCCCTTGCCGCGCGCCTCGCCCACCAGCGGGTGGTCTTCCAGCGCGGCGCGGCGGGCATCGAATTGCGGGATCTTGGCGCGCACGCGCTCGAAGATGTTGTCGCGCTCGTAGATTTCCAACGTCTTGATCGCCACCGCCGCTGCCGCCGGGTGGCCGGAATAGGTGAAGCCGTGGCCGAAATTGCCGAGCTTGCGGCTCTCGTCCAGCATCGCCTGGTACATGATTTCCGGGATCATCACCCCGCCGATCGGCAGATAGGCGGAAGACAGCGCCTTGGCGACCGAGATGGAGTGCGGCTTCATGTCCATCGCCTGGCAGCCGAACGCGGTGCCGAGCCGGCCGAAGCCGGTGATGACCTCGTCGCCGATGAAGAACACGTCGTACTTGGCCAGTACCGCCTCGATCTTGGGATAATAGGTGGCGGGCGGCACGATGACGCCGCCGGCGCCCAGCACCGGTTCGGCGATGAAGGCGGCGACGGTGTCCGGCCCCTCGGCGACGATCAGCGCTTCGAGTTCGTCGGCAAGCCGGGTGGCGAAGTCTTCCTCGGTCTCGCCGGGCACGGCGAGCCGGTAATGATGCGGGCAGGTGGTGTGCCGCACGCCGGCGATCGGCAGATCGAAATCGAGATGGTTGCCGGGCAGGCCGGTGAGCGAGGCCGAGGCGATGGTGACGCCGTGATAGGCCCGCAT
Organism: Xanthobacteraceae bacterium; assembly: GCA_041287585.1. Taxonomy (GTDB): domain Bacteria; phylum Pseudomonadota; class Alphaproteobacteria; order Rhizobiales; family Xanthobacteraceae; genus Ancylobacter. Next base: position 8,011 of record JBGGNI010000125.1, on the reverse strand, counting down.
GCGCGAGATGATCTTCTTCTTGTGCGGCCGGCCGAGCGCATTGTTCATGTACCAGACCAGCTTCATCTGGGTATCGTTGGCCTCGGAGCCGGAATTGGTGAAGAACACCTTGGAGATCGGCACCGGCGCCATCTCCTTCAGCTTCTCGGCCAGCTCGATCGCCGGATCGTGGCTCTTGCCGCCGAAGATGTGGGAAAAGGGCAGCTTGCGAAGCTGTGCCGCCGCCGCCTCCACCAGCTCCTCATTGCCGAAGCCGAGCGCGGTGCACCACAGGCCCGCCATGCCTTCCAGATAGGGCTTGCCGTCGACATCGTGCACCCACACGCCCTGGCCGCGCTCCAGCACCAGCGGGCCGGTTTCGCGCAGCGCGGCGAGGTTGGTGTAGGGGTGGATCAAGGTCTCGACGTCGCGAGCCTGAAGGTTGGTGAGCATGGGCGTTGTCTCCGGCGCCGGTAGGTTGCTCGCAGCCTAGTACCTCGCGGCCGGCACCGGAAGCGCGGCGAAGGTCGCACGCCGCTAGCGTGCCGCCCCCACGCCCCGCTCGTCCGGCCCCTGCTTTCCGGCGAGGTCCGGCAGGGTCCACTGGCACAGCACGGCGCCGCTACGGCGGGGCGCCAGGTCCACATGCAGATGCTGCTCGTGGTAGCCGTCCGAGCCGGGGCCGAGAATGGTCTTGAAGCGGGCGCAGGCGCTGGCGCGCAGCTGCGCCTGGAAGCCCGCCGGCATGGCATTGGCCCCGGTGCCGCCGATTCGCAGCTGCCGGCCGTCCACCAGCGTATAGCCGCCGGTGTCGATCGCATTGCCGCGGCCGTGCTCGCTCATCTTGGCGCCGACCACGCGGTTGCGCGGGCGGCACTGATAATCGGCCGCGACCTGAACCTTCGCCAGCGGCGATCCGAGCTTCGCCGCCGCCGGGGCCACATCCTCGCGCACCCAGCGCGCCACCGCCGCCGCCATGTCGCAGCGCATCAGCGCGGCCGGCTCCAGCGGAACCAGCCGGCCGTCGGCCAGACGCACGGCGGAAAGGCGGACCGGCAGCTCTATGCCGCACGTCGGCGCTGACGGATCAGGGTGCGGCGCCGGCGCGGCGACGGCGATGCCGTCCGCGGCCAGCACCGGGCACTGCTCCACGGTCGCGGCCGGTGGCGGCGGCAGCGGCACTGCGGGCGGAGCCGGTTCTGGCTGGCGGATCGCCGCAGACGGCGGCAAGGCGGCGAGCCGATCCGGCCGCGGCGGCGGCAGCGGGACGGCGGCGGCACCGACGGATGGAGTGGCTGCCGGTGGAGCCGCAGTGACGGGTGCGGCAGCGACAGGTGTGGCGGCCGGGCGCGGCGGACCGGCCTCGACCGGCCGAGCCTGCGGCCGGGCGGCGGCCGGCGGAACCCGCGGCGGCGAACCCGCACGCGCCGGCGGCGTGGCCGGCGCTTGCGGCGCCGAAGCCGGACGGGACGGCGGTAACGGCGCGGAAGCGGCGGCGGGACGTATCGGCCGGGACGGCAGCGCCGCGGGCGGATTGGCGGGCGGCTTGGCCGGCGGCTTGGCCGAGGTTTTGGGCGATATTTTGGAGCCCGCAGGTCGCCCCTGCGCCGGCGGACCGAATACCCGCTCGATAGCAGAGCCGACCGCACGCCCCGCCTCGGTGACGCCGTCCTGGGCCTGGGCAAGGGCGGCCGCCGGCAGCAGCAGTGCCAGCGCCAGAAGCGGGCGCGCGAGCCGGTTTGCCGGTGTCGAAGCCATGCGGTTCTCCCTGTGGGAGCGCTCCACGTTTCGTGGTATCTGCCCCCGAAGACGTCACCCCCACCGATGGAAGCGCCCTGACGTGAACGCGGTCCGCGCCATTCTGTTCGATAAGGACGGTACCCTGGTCGATTTCGACCGTACCTGGGGACCCGCCACCTATGCCGTCATGCGCCGTCTGGCGGAGGGCGACGAGGCCGCGTTCGACCGGCTGCAGCAGGCGAGCCACTATGATCTCGACGCCCGCCGCCTGCTGCCCACCTCGCCGCTGCTGGCCGGCTCCTCGGCCGAATACGGCCCGCTGTGGGCCGACGCGCTGGGGCGGGCCTCGACGGCGTCCTTCCTCGGTGAGATCGACCGGCTGTTCGTCGAGGAGGGCATGCGCTTCCTCACCCCCATCGGCACGCCGGCCGCGACGCTGGCGCGTCTGCACCGCACCGGGCTGACGCTGGGCATCGCCACCAATGACGCCGTGCACAATGCCCGGCTCCAGGTCGAAAGCCTCGGCTTGTCGCCGCTGCTCGACGCCATCTATGGCTATGATTCGGGGCATGGCGCCAAACCGGCGCCCGGCATGGTGCTGGCCTTCTGCGCCCGCACCGGGCTGCCGCCCGATGCCGTCGCGCTGGTCGGCGACACCCACCACGATCTGCTGACCGCCAAGGCGGCCGGGGTGCGCGCCGTGATGGTGCGCTCCGGCCCGGCGACGGTGGACGGTTTCGCGCAGGACGCCGACCTGGTGGTCGATGATGTCGCGGCGCTCGCCGACCTGCTGCTGGGGTCCGCCGCATGATCCGTCGCCGGCTCTATATCGACGAGCGCATGTCGCGGCTCGCCGCCTGGAGCCTGCGCATCGCCGTGTTCGCCGTGCCGGTGACCATGCTCGGCGTGGTGCTGCACTGGACCGAGACGCTCGACTTTCGCGCTTCGCTCTCCACCATCCTCACCGGGCTGGTGCTCGCCACCTTCGCGTTGCTGCTGGCGGTGGCGGCCTTTGCGGTGATCTGGAACGAGGGCCTCAAGGGCCTCGGCCGGGTGGTCGGCGCCGCCGCCATCGCGCTCGCTTTGATCGGGCCGCCGGCGGCGCTGGCCGCGCTGAGCGCGCGCCTGCCGCCGATCCACGATGTCAGCACCGACACCGAAGACCCGCCCGCCTTCGGCCCGTTGTCCTTCGCCCGGCCGCGCGCGGCCAATGCGCTGGACTATCCCGGCGAGGCGGTGGCGCTGCAGCAGCGCAACGCCTATCCGCAGTTGAAGCCGCTCGATTTCGACGCCACGCCGGACGAAATCTACAATTCGCTGCTGGCGCTGGTCACCCGCCGCAAATGGCGGGTGGTGGATGCCGCCCCGCCGCGCGGCGGCGCCCGCGAAGGGCGAATCGAGGCGGTGGCGCGCAGCCCGTTCCTCGGCTGGCGCGACGACATCGTCATCCGCGTGCGCCAGACGCCGGACGGCGCGCGGGTGGATGTGCGCTCGGTCTCGCGCTACGGAGCGCGGGATTTCGGCAGCAATGCCAAGCGAATCGACGGCCTGCTCGCCGAGCTGGCGGAAGAGCGCGGCAAGCGTCGGCGCTGAGCCGACGCCGCTCGCGGCGTCATCCGAAATCCACCGCCGACGAAATCCACCGCCGTCATGGCCCGGCTCGTCCGGGCCAACCATGGGCAGACCGGGCGCCACGCCGCTCGATCGATTCCCCGGACGAGCCGGGGAATGACGGGAGCCCATCCTACAAACGAAAATCCCGGAGACAGCCTCGCGGGCGGCTCCGGGATCATAAATATTTCGAGGCGCGAATACTTCGCCTTCAAGCCGGGCCTCTCGACCCGGCGCCGTCGTTCAGAGAACCACCACCTCGGCGCCGGCCGGGACGCGGTTGTAGAGGTCGATCACGTCCTCGTTCAGCATGCGGATGCAGCCCGAAGAGATGGCCTGGCCGATATATTCCGGCTGGTTGGTGCCATGAATCCGGAACAGCGTGTCTTTGTTGCCCTGGTAGAGATACAGCGCGCGCGCCCCCATCGGGTTGTGCGGGCCGGGGCCGACGAAATCCGGGATGCCCGTCAGGCGCTGCTTGATTTCGGGCGTGGGCGTCCAGGTCGGCCATTCGGTCTTGCGGCCGACCTTCGCCTCGCCGCGGAACGCCAGGCTTTCCTCGCCCACCGTCACGCCGTAGCGGATCGCCTTGCCGCCGTCCTCGACGTAATAGAGGAAGCGCTTGTCGGTATCGACGACGATGGTGCCGGGCTTCTGGCTGCCGGTGTAGTCGACGATGTGCCGCTGATACAGCTCCGGCGGCTGAACCTTCTTGTACGGCGCGCTGGCCAGCAGCTTCTTGTCCCGAGGCTTCAGCGACGCTTCCGGCGCCGGCTCGTTGGTGGCTGCCGTACAGGCGCCCAAGGCCAGTGCCATCAGCACCGCTCCCACCGCACGCAACGTCATTTCAAGCCTCGCTCACGCTCCGCTACGACCCGCCGGTCGAAACGTATTTTGCCATGAATGTCGATTAGCCGATGTCGACCCTGCCTTGAAGAGGCCACAGAGAGCGGCGATGCGTTGATCGGGACGCTGTTGCTTTAATGTCGCAGTTTGCTGGCATCTGAAGCATTCGGACGCCAAATGGCGCGATAAGACCTTCGTAGGCCTTATCAACGACGCTGAAGTTGCATATTTTTGACGCAGTCACTGCTCATTACGTAAGCATTCGTTCCCGGTGCTTGGAGCGGTGATCATGGAGGGCACTATGTCTACCGAGGAATCTCGGGAATTCGAACCCGGCCAAGAACGCTGGGCGAACTCTCAGCAGAGCGCCCATTGGCGCGAGATCGGCATCTCGGCGGTCGCCGCCGCGGCGCGCTACACGGCAGAGCAGATCAAGTCCGTCCCCGCAAAGGACGTGAAGGCCGATCCGGCGAAAGTGGTAACCATTCGCGACATCGAGCTGTTTTCGGCCTGAAGCCCGCGGCCACGTTGCCGCCCGGTTCGCCCGAAGCTCATTCCCCGACATCGCACGCTTGCCACCACGCTCCGCAGCTTCCTGCGGCTGCGTCGTCGCGTCGCGCCCCCTGCGCCGGACGGCAACCGCCTTGTTTCCGGCGCACGCGGGCGCGAATGGCTGCGGCCTGAGCTGCGATTCGAGGAAAGCCGATGCTGTTCGCCTATTGCCCACGCGGCAGCGCGCTGGAACGCGTGATCGTCGACGAAAACGGGCCGGTGCCGGATGATGCCATCTGGCTCGACCTGCTGTCGCCGACGCCGAACGAAGACCGGCTGGTGGAGCTGGCGGTCGGCCTGTCGGTGCCGACCCGCGAGGAGATGGTCGAGATCGAGCCGTCGAGCCGTCTCTATGTCGAAAGCGGCGCGCGCTTCATGACCGGCAGCGTGGTCTGCAACGCCGACACCGATCGGCCGACCCTGGCGGTCGTCACCTTCATCCTGCGCGCCCGGCGCCTCGTGACCGTGCGCTATGACGAGCCCAAGCCGTTCAGCCTCGTGGTCGGCAAGCTCGGCCGCGCCTGCTCCGGCCAGATGACCGGCGACCAGCTGCTGTTCGAACTGCTCGACGCCATCGTCGATCGCGCCGCCGACATCATCGAACATCTGGGCGCCTCGATCGACGGCGTGTCGCAGCGCATCTTCGAGCCGGACGACGGCGACGGCGACGTCAATGAGCGGCACCGCGCCTTGCTCCGCGAAGTGGGCCGCAAGGCCGATCTCGCCTCCAAGGTTCGCGAAAGCCTGGTCTCGATCGCCCGGCTGGTCACCTTCCTCGGCGCCGATACCGGGGTGAACGGCCTGAGCAAGGACCAGAAGGCCATGCTCAAGAGCATGCACCGCGACGCCGCCTCGCTGAACGACCATGTCAGCTATCTCGCCGACAAGATCACCTTCCTGCTGGACGCCACGCTGGGCATGGTGAGCATCGAGCAGAACAACATCATCAAGATCTTCGCCGTGCTGTCGGTGGTGCTGATGCCGCCGACGCTGATCGCCTCGGTGTACGGCATGAACTTCACCCACATGCCGGAGCTGGAATGGCGGCTCGGCTATCCGCTCGCCATGCTGGCGATGCTGGCGGCGGCGGTGGTGCCCTATATGGTGTTCAAGTGGAAGCGCTGGCTGTGAACCGCGTCAGACGTGCTGGCCGCCATTGATGTGGATCTCGGCGCCGTTGAGGTAGGACGAGGTCTCGGTGCACAGCACATAGATGATCTTCGCCACCTCGTCGGGCGTGCCAAGGCGCTGCATCGGGATCTGCTCCACCAGCTTCTCGGTGCCGGGCGACAGGATCGACGTGTCGATCTCGCCGGGCGCGATGGCGTTGACACGGACGCCGAGCGCACCGAAATCCGCCGCCATCTCGCGCGTCAGGCCGGCGAGCGCCGACTTGGAGGTGGCATAGGCCGCCCCGGCGAAGGGATGCACCCGCGAGCCGGCGATGGAGGTGACGTTCACCACCGCGCCATGGGTGCGCTTCAGCTCCTCCAGCAGCCCGCGGGCGAGCAGAATCGGCGCGAAGAAGTTCACCTGGAACACCCGGCGCCAGTCTTCCTCCGGCGTGTTCAGCGTGCCGAGCCGCACGCCGCTCGTGCTCTTGGGCGAAATGCCGGCATTGTTGACAAGCGCATGCAGCTCGCCGTCCGTCAGGCGGTCGCGGATCTCGCCCACCGCGCGCAGCGTGTCGGCGGGGTCGGAGAGGTCGACCTGGATATGGTCTTCCGGCCCCATCTCCCACGGACAATTCTCCGGGAAAGCATGGCGCGAGCAGGTGATGACGCGCCAGCCCGCCGCCGAGAAGCGCTTGACCGTGGCGTGGCCGATGCCGCGCGAGGCGCCGGTGAGCAGCAGCGTGCGCCGCGGATGATTGGAACTCTGTGCCATAGGCTGTTCTAGCTCACGGATAGAGGCGTGTCTTGCTACGGATAGAGGCGTGTCTTGGTCCAGCCCGCCGTCTCGGCGGTTGGCCGGGCGAACACGATACGGTCGTGCAGCCGGAACGGCCGGTCGTGCCAGAATTCGATCTGCACCGGAAGGATGCGGAACCCGCTCCAGTGCGGAGGGCGCGGCACGGCGCCGAGCGCGTGGCGGGCGGTGACCGCGGCCACCGCGCTCTCCAGCGCCAGCCGCCCTTCCAGCGGGCGCGACTGCCGGCTTGCCCAGGCGCCGATCTGCGACAGCCGCGGGCGGCTGGCGAAATAGGCGTCCGCCTCCTCGTCGCTCACCCGCTCCACCGGCCCGCGCAGGCGGATCTGCCGGCGCAGCGACTTCCAGTGGAACACCGCGGCCGCCTTGGGGGTGGCGGCGAGTTCGCGCCCCTTGGCGCTTTCCAGATTGGTGTAGAACACGAAGCCGCGCGCATCGCGCCCGTTCAGCAGCACCATGCGCACATCGGGCAGGCCGTCGGCATCCACGGTTCCCAGCGCCATGGCGTTGGGATCGTTGGGCTCGTGCGCCTTCGCTTCGGCAAACCATTCCTCGAAAAGCCGAAATGGCTCGGTCGCCGCGGTGAAATCACCGGACGTTAACGGTTGCTGCGGTTCCATGGCGCCTTCGGACATCGGTTGAGCGGCGGGGGCCAGCGTGGATCGGGAAGACAAGGCCAGCACGGCGTGCCGGCCCTGCTATAGCGCAGCCGCGCCGCTGCGCCCATATCGGCGCGCCGCGGCGTGGTGCGCGCTCGGCCTTGCCGGACTGCTGGCCGGCTGCGCGGCGCCGATGGCGGCGGACCCCATGGTCACCGGCTCGATCGCCGCCCGGCCGATCGCCTCGGCCGAGCCGGCCCCGCCCGGCATCGCCGCGGGCGACTGGGAGGCGGCGCGCCAGGCCTTGACCGAGGCGCTGCGCCCGCGTGGCGGCAGCGCCAGCGTCGCGAGCGTGCCTTGGGAGAACCCGGCGACGCGCGCCTATGGCAATGTCACGCCGGTGGGCGCATCCTCCGCACGCGCCAGCCTGACCTGTCAGGACTTCCTGATGAGCGTGGTGCACGGGGATCAGGACGAGTGGCTGAGCGGCGAAGCCTGCCGCAGCGAGGCCGGCACCTGGAAGATCGCCGAAGTGCGCCGGCTCGATCGCAGTTGAGCGCACGCAGCCGATTGCGCCGGCACCGTTGCGCCGCAGCAACACCGCACCTACATCAGCGGGAGACCCGCCACGCCCGGCCGAGATTGAGCAACCATGCGCGACCCCTATGAGGTGCTCGGCGTCGCCCGCAGCGCCGATCAGAACGAGATCAAGCGTGCCTTTCGCAAGCACGCCAAGAAACTGCACCCGGACACCA
>JBGGNI010000124.1:0-33778 GCA_041287585.1 Xanthobacteraceae bacterium | reverse complement strand
CCCGCATACGGCAAGTGACTTGATGAGACCTTGGACACGCATCGGCTTTTCCCTTGATTGGTTCGCTGAACGCAGCTCGTCGGGGTGGAAATGTCCCTTTCAGGAACATCTGTTTCTTCACAGGCAATTTGCAGGCCATTTCGATGGTGCAGGACCACCGTCCGCGAGGCGGAAAGAGCACGCCGGGGAGGGCTCATTCCTTCGGATAGATGATCATGGAGAGGTAGGTCATCGGCACGCTGATCAGCTCCTCCGGCCCGTGCTGGGCCGAAGCGTCGAAGAACAGCGTGTCGCCGGGACTCAGCTCATAGACGCGGTCGGCATGGCGATAGCCGACGCGGCCGGTGAGCATGTAGATGAGCTCGACGCCGGAATGGCGGAACGCCGAATAGGGCTCTGCATCCTCGGTGAGGGTGATGAGGAACGGCTCGATCACCATGTCCGAGCCCAGCGTATGGCCGAGCAGCTGGTAATGATGCCCGGCCTTGGTACCGCGCCGCTCGATGACGGCGCCCTGGCCGGCCTTCACGTAGGAGCAGCCGCGCTGCCCCTCATAGCTGGCAAACAGCGAGGAAATCGGCACGTTGAGTGCGCTCGCCAGTGCGGTGAGGGTGGCGAGCGAGGACGAGATCTGCCCGTTCTCGATTTTGGAGACCATGCCGGGCGAGATCCTGGCGGTGGAGGCCAGTTCGGCGCTGGTGATGTCGAGCTGCTTGCGGTGCTGGCGGATCTGCGCGCCGATGGCCTGCTCGACGGTGAGATTGACCACGCGCGGGGCGTTGGAGCCGGTGGTCATCTCCTCCTCGCCCGCCTTGACGGCCGAAGCGGCCTCGACATAGGCGGGGGGGAGCATTTTGACCGGCATTCTCACAGCGGGGTCCTCACCCCTTCGCCGGCAAAACGGACTGTCCCGGCGCGGTTCCTGCCGGCAGCGGCGCGCCGTCGTCCAAGGGCGCCAGAAAACGCACGGCATCTGCGCGGAAGCGGGTCAGGCCCTTATAGTCGGCGATGTCCGGATGCAGGTCGCGCAGCACCCGATGCAGCCGCTTGCCCCAGATTTCGACGCGGGCGAGGTCTTCGATGCTGCACAGATAGCAGCGTATGCCGAACAGAATGGCGTTGGAGCGCGGCAGCCGGAACAGCGACTGCAGTTCCACCCGCAAATGGACTTTCCGTCCGACATTGTCCGGCGTCACCGTGGTGCGGTCCGGGCCCCAGGACGGGTAGTTCTCCGGGCTGGTATCGAGCCGCGGATTAATGGTCATGGTCCAGTTCAGCCGGCGCACCGGCCGGCCATATTGCAGGCGCAGCAGAAACTTGAGAGCGCGGTCGAACACGCCTTTCTGGTGCGCCAGCGGCACCGGCCCGTGCCATTGGTGAAAGGTCATGCCGACATCGAAGTCCAGCGACCAGTCGGCCTGGGTGGTGACCATGCCGCCGTCAATGAACAGATTGTCGTCGCGCTGATCCTGCAGCGTGAAGTCGCCCTGCGCCTGGCGCGTAATGTATTCGAACGGCGGCAGCGGCAAGGTCGAGGCGTCGCCGAAGGTGAAGGTGTCGCGAATGCCGAGCGGGCGGTTCTCCCAGGTCCAAAGGGTGCCGTCGCGGGTCAGCGCGAAGTGCTCGGGATAGGCGGCGGCATAGCTCTCCATGATGAGTTCCAGCGTGTCCCACTGGGCCGCCATCATGTGCGGCAACACCTTGCAGCGGCCGGGATCCTGCTCCAGCACCTTCGCCCGCTCGCGGCATTCGGCGACATAGTGCTCGTCGAGGTCGAACGGGTTGTCATAGGCCGGGCTCGGCCCGCCCGGCACATGCGGCTCGATGTTCACCGCGTACATGTAGGCGTCTTCCGGGAACGGAAACGGGAAGCGCAGCACCGCCTCGTCGGAATTGGCGTAGACGAAATCGTTGCGGAACGTCTCGTCCGGCTTGAACTGGAGGGTCATCGCTTCGGCTCCGTCCGGTCAGAGGTCGAGCACGAGGCGCGGGGTTCTGGCCCGCGACACGCACGTCATGATGAGGCGGTTGGAGGCGCGCTCGTCGTCGTCGAGAAAATGGTCGCGATGCTCCGGCTCGCCCTCGGCGACCTCGACGACGCACTGTCCGCACGCCCCGCCGCGGCACAGGCAGGGTGCATCGACCCCGGCGGCCTCGATGGCGTCCAACAGGCTGGTCTGCGGTCCGACTTCGATTTCAAGATTTGAGCGGCGCAGCACGGCGATGAAGGGGGCGCCGCCCTCGGCCGCGCCGCCGAAGGATTCCGAATGCAACCGCGCCTTGGGCCAGCCCAGCGACCGCGCCAGTTCTTGTCCCGCCTCCATCAGCAGCGCCGGCCCGCAGCTATACAGATGCGTGCCGAGCGGCTGGCGCGCCAGCCTGTCGGCGAGCACGCCGAACGCGTTGCCGGCATGGATATGCACCCGCCCGGCCGGCGCATGGGCGAGCAGCGCCTCGAACACCGCGCGCTCCTCGATGCGGCAGAAATGGTGCAGTTCCCACGGCGTGCCGGCGGCCTGGAATGCCGCGATATAGGCGAGGAACGGGGTGATGCCGATGCCCCCGCTCACCATCAGGTGCTTGCGAGCGGTGCGCACGACGGGAAACAGATTGGCCGGCAGCCCGGCCTCGATCACATCGCCCGGCTTCACCGCCTCGTGCAGCAGGGCCGAGCCGCCCTTCGAGTCGCGGGTGCGCCGCACGATGATGGAGACATGGCTGCGATCGTCCGGGCTGGAGACGATCGAATAGGCATTGCGGTGCACCGCCGCCCCGTTGCGCAGCAGCAGCCGCAGATGGGCGCCGGGGCCGGAGGGGTGGACCAGCCCGCCATCTGCCGCCACCAAGGTGAAGGCCTTGAGCCGCGGCGACAGCGGCTCGGCCGCGGCGACGCGCAGCGGCATGGTGCGCGCGCTCACCGGAACAGCTCCTCGGCCGGGGGCAGTTCGCCCGGCGCTTCGGCGTCCGCCTGCACGCCCATGAAGGCGGCGAGGCCGCGGGAGAAATGATCGCGCACCACCAGATGGGCGCCGCAGCCCTCGCAGACCGCCAGGCTGGTGGTGACCTGCGGGGTCCGCGTCTTGCAATGGACGCAGAACACCGTGCGGCGCAGCGAGCCGGCGTGGCAGCTGCGCAGCTCGGCCTCCTCCAGCCCGGCGTCGCGCGCCAGCCGGGCGATATCCCAGATGAAGCCCTCCTCGCCGACGCTGTAGAGCCGCAGCCCCACGGTTTCCTGCGCCAGGCGATGCGACAGCCGGTCGAGCAGATGGGGCAGGGCGCGAAACGCGCGCCGTTCGATCGGCGCGTCCTTGCCGGCCGCCGGCTCAGGGGCCGGACGGCCGTCCACGGTGCTGGTGGCGGCGATGAACCAATAATCGATGGCGCCCGCCGCTGCGTGCACGCCGTCGATCGCGGCCTCCAGCGGACGCGGCGCGTCGCTCAGCACCAGATGCCGCCGGCCGGCGGCATCGATGCTCAGGCGGCTATAGACAGGCCGGCTCTTGATGTCCGAAACCAGCATAGGTCGCTCTCTGGCAGGCCGCGTTTGCGGCCCGAGATATTTCCCGAGGATAAAACAGAATGTCCCGCAGGAAATTTTTGCGGTCAATAAGCGCCGGTGCTGAAATTTTCGGCACGCCGAGTTGGGCGGCATACGCGGATGAGGAATTCTCTCTAGGAAAGTATCTTGACATCAAAGAAATAAATGGGAGGCTTCGCCGCCGTCCGTTTTCAAGGTCCACGGGAACCCAAGCATGAGCATCCGCGTCGCCATCATCGGGGCCGGCCCGTCGGGGCTGGCCATGTTGCGCGCCTTCCAGTCGGCCCGCCAGGCCGGCGCGGAGGTTCCCGAATTCGTCTGCTTCGAGAAGCAGTCCGATTGGGGCGGGCTGTGGAACTATAGCTGGCGCACCGGGCTCGACCAATATGGCGAGCCGGTGCACGGCTCGATGTACCGCTATTTGTGGTCCAACGGCCCCAAGGAGTGCCTGGAGTTTGCCGATTACACCTTCGAGGAGCATTTCGGCCGGCCGATCCCGTCCTATCCGCCGCGCGCCGTGCTGCACGACTATATAATGGGCCGGGTGGAGAAAGCCGGCCTAAGGCCGCTGGTGCGCTTCAACTCCCCGGTTCGCTGGGTTGAGTATTCGCAAGCATCTGGCAGCTTCACCGTTACGGTGAAGGACCTGGTCAAGGACGAGCTTTATTCCGAGGTGTTCGACCATGTCGTGGTGGCATCGGGCCACTTCTCGACGCCGAACGTGCCGTTCTTCCCCGGAATCGAGCTGTTTCCCGGCCGTGTGATGCATGCCCACGATTTCCGCGCCGCCGACGAGTTCGTCGGCAAGGACCTGCTGGTGGTCGGCAGCTCCTATTCGGCGGAAGACATCGCCAGCCAGTGCTACAAATACGGCGCCAAATCCATCACCTTCAGCTACCGCACCCGGCGCTCGAATTTCGACTGGCCGAGCTGCTTCCAGGAAAAGCCGCTGCTGGTGAAGTTCGAGGACCGCATCGCCCATTTCATCGACGGCAGTACTGCGGAAGTCGATGCGGTGATCCTGTGCACCGGCTATCTGCACCATTTTCCGTTCCTGGCGGACGATCTGCGGCTGAAGACGACCAACCGCATGAACCCGCCCGATCTCTACAAGGGCGTGGCGTGGGAGAAGAACCCGAAACTGTTCTATCTCGGCATGCAGGACCAGTATTACACCTTCAACATGTTCGACGCGCAGGCCTGGTACGTCCGCGACCTCATCATGGGCCGCCTGACGCTGCCGCCGCCCGAGGCGATGGCGGCCGATATCGCGCGGTGGCTGGAAGCGGAGGCCAAGCTGACGACGCCGTTCGAGGCCATCGACTTCCAGACCGACTATATGAAGGAACTGATCCCGGCCACCGACTACCCGATGTTCGATCTCGACCGCGCCGCCGCTTTGTTCAAGGAGTGGGAACACGACAAGGAAAAGAGCATCATGGGTTATCGCGACAATTCCTACGTCTCGATCATGACCGGAAACAAGGCGCCGACCCACCACACCAAGTGGCTGGAGGCACTGGACGATTCCTTCGAGGCCTTTATCGGCCCGCCGGGCGACGGCGCATGAACATCCAGGTCGGAGCGGGGCCGGGAAAAGCCGGCGTGGCGCGGATCAGCCCCGCGCGCGTGCGCCATGTGGCGCCCGGCGGCTCCTTCGTCGGCTTCGAGCTGCAGCCGGGCGACCGCGTGCACATCTGCAACCCGGAAGGCCGGCAGGCCGGCGCGCTGTACCTCACCGGGCTTTCCGGCACGGTGCGCGACCTCGTCGATGGTCCGACGATCGCGGCCGACAGGCTCCCGGCGCCCGCGCGGGGTTTCCTCGATGCCGCGCCCGAGGGCGTGGAACTGTTCGGCGCGCAGGGGCCGCCCGGCGCCGCGGTGCGCTTCACCGCGCCGTCGCATCTGCGCTGCGTGCTGGTGGCGCCCGGCGAACCGATGGAGCCGGCCGGCCCGGATGCGCCGAGCGACCTCTCCGTCGAGATCGAGCCGGCCGCGCCGGTCTCCGGCTCGCTGCCGCCGCCGCTGGCAGTGCCCAAGCTCGACATCCGCGTGCACACCGCCACCGCCTGCGCCTATGAGGTGAAGGCGGGCGACTACATCCAGATCATCGATGTCGACGGCCAGCAGTGCTCGGATTTCCTCGCCTTCGATGCCGAGGCGCTGCGGCGCGGCAAGGAATTCGGCCTGGACCCGACCGTCACCCGCACGCTGATGGGCACAGCCAATCCCGGCCCCGGCCTGCATTCGAAGTATTTCGACGCGCGGATGAACCCGCTCGTCGAGATCGTGCGCGACACGGTGGGGCGGCACGACGCCTTCCTGCTGGCCTGTTCGCCGAAATATTACGAGGATATGGGCTATCCGGGCCATGACAGCTGCACGGTGAACTTCAACAACGCGCTGCAGCCCTATGGTGTCGAGCCGCGCGCCGGCTGGCCGGCGATCAATTTCTTCTACAACACGTTCGTCGGCCCCGATGATGTCATCGGCATGGATGAGCCCTGGTCGCGGCCCGGCGATTACGTCCTGCTGCGCGCGCTCACCGATCTTGTCTGCGCTTCTTCGGCCTGTCCGGACGATATCGACAGCGCCAATGGCTGGCAGCCCACCGACATTCATGTGCGCGTCTACGACGCCTCGGAAAATTTCTCCAAAGGCATGGCACACCGCATGACGCCCGACGCCGAGCCGCGCCTGACGCGCGAGAGCGGGTTTCACCCGCGGACCGCCGCGCTCACCCGCAAATTCGTGGATTATCGCGGCTTCTGGCTGCCGGACTGTTTTTCCGCCGCCGGGCCTATCGAGGAATACTGGGCCTGCCGCGAGCGTGCTGTGGTGATGGACCTCTCGGCGCTGCGCAAGTTCGAGATCCTCGGTCCCGATGCCGAGGCGCTGGTGCAGATGGCGGTCACCCGCGACATCCGCAAGCTCAGCGTCGGGCAGGTGGTCTATACCGCGCTGTGCTACGAGCATGGTGGCATGCTGGACGACGGTACGGTGTTCCGGCTCGCCGAGAACAATTTCCGCCTGGTGTGCGGCGACGACTATTGCGGCCCGTGGCTGCGTGCGCTGGCCGAGCGGCACGGGCTGAAGGCCTTCGTCAAATCCTCCACCGACCAGCTGCACAATCTCGCTTTGCAGGGTCCGAAGGCACGCGAGATCCTGCGCGCGGTGCTCGCCACCCCGGCGCACCAGCCGGCCGCCGACGAGCTGAAATGGTTCCGCTTCACCATCGGCACGATAGATGGCGTGCCGGTGATGGTGTCGCGCACCGGCTATACCGGCGAACTGGGCTATGAGATCTGGTGCCACCCCAGCCGCGCGCCGCAGGTGTGGGACGCGGTGTTCGCCGCCGGCGCGCCGTTCGGCCTGCAGCCGCTCGGCCTGCTGGCGCTCGATATGGTGCGCATCGAGGCCGGCCTTGCCTTTGCCGGCTATGAATTCTGCGACCAGACCGACCCGTTCGAGGCCGGCATCGGCTTCACCGTGCCGGAATCCAAGCCGGACGATTTCGTCGGCAAGGCTGCGCTCGCCCGCCGCCGCGCCCATCCCGGCCGCAGGCTGGCGGGGCTGGCGATCGCGGTGAACGAGCCGGTGCGCCATGGCGACCCGATCTATCAGGGCCGCGCCCAGATCGGCGTCGTCACCAGCGCGATGCGTTCGCCGACGCTCGGCCACATCGTCGCGCTGGCGCGGCTCGATGTCAGCGCGGCGCAGATCGGCACCGAGGTTGAAATCGGCAAGCTCGACGGTCACCAGAAGCGGATCGCGGCAACCGTCACCGCCTTCCCGCACTACGACCCGCAGAAGACGCGGGTCCGGGCCTGAGGGACCTCAGCGTTCGTCCAGCGGGTGGGTGCGCAGCCGCAGCGGATCGTAGAACGGCGTCTTGACCAGGCGGCCGGTGAAGGTGCCGGCGGACCCGACCACATCGAACTCGGTACCGAAGGCGCCGAACTCCGGCACCACATGCACCAGCGCGATCGAGCGCATCAGATGCCGGCTGTAGATCGAGGAATTGAGCGAGCCGACCTCGCGCCCGTCCTTGTAGAGCTTGGCGCCCGGCTCGATCGCCTCATGATGGTCGATCTCCATGCCGCGCTGGACCACGCGCACTTGCGCCTTGCGGCGCACCAGCGCCTCCTTGCCGCGGAAGGCCGGCTTGTCGAGGTCGACGGTCCAGTCGGCGCCGACCTCCCACGGGGTCTCGTCGCCGCGCGGCATGTCATAGGGAAAGAACAGCAGCGCGCCCTCGACGCGCACGATGTCGAGGCTCTGCCAGGACACCGCCATGGCGCCGAACGGCGCGCCGGCCTCCAGGATCGAATCCCATAGGAATACGGCATCGGCCGCGGCGCAGAACACCTCATAGCCGCGCTCGGCCGAATAGCCGCCGCGCGCCAGCGTCACGGTCCGGCCGAACAGCGTCGCCGGCGCGTGCTGGAAATAGGACAGGGCGGCGAGGTCGATGGAGGCGTGCGGCGTGAGAATGGCGAGCGCGGCCGGGCCCTGCAGCGAGAGCACATGGGTGTCTGCGTCCGACACCGCGGCAACGTCCCGCCCGGCGCTGAAGGTCGCCAGCACCTCTTCCAGCTTGCCCGAGCCGTGCGAGAGACGGAAATCGTCGGCGCCGTTGCGGTAGACCAGCACGTCGTCGATCAGGTTTCCCTCGTCGTCGACGATGTTGCTGATGGCGGATTGGCCGGGCTTCAGCTTGGCGACATCGGACGTCAGTATCTCGTTGAGCAGGGCGACGGCGTCCGGGCCGGTGACATTGACCAGTTGCAGCGAGGAGACGTCGATAAGCCCGGCGCGCGAGCGCACCGCCGTGACCTCGTCATAGGGATCGGTGGTGTAGAACTGCGGCAGCGGCATGCCGTTCCAGGACGATTCGAATTCGGTTCCGAGCGCGATATGACGATCCGTCAGGATGGAGTTGCGCGGAAACACGTTTCTCATGGTCGCAGGAACCTTCGTTCAACCAGGCCTCGATCAAGACAGGCCGGCTGAACCAGCCCGCTCTGCGGCCCAAAAGCTCGCATCGGCCGAATTCTCTGTCAATAAAATTTCTTGCAGAGAAACAATTTTCGCCGCGAGACAGGTTCAAGCGTCCTGTTCCCGGACACGCGGCACGGCCGTTATGCCGTGGGGTCGGACGGCAGATGAAGATAGGCCGGATCAAAATCGCCGAGTGCCATCAGTCCCGGCCAATCGAGCGCCGTCAATTGTCGCTTCCTGATGGCGATCAGCCCGTCCGCCCGCAGCTTGCTCAAGGTGCGGTTGACGTGGACCAGCGACATTCCCAAGGCGTCGGCCAGTTCGGTCTGGTTCATCGGCAGTTCGCAGCTATGGTC
Organism: Xanthobacteraceae bacterium; assembly: GCA_041287585.1. Lineage (GTDB taxonomy): Bacteria > Pseudomonadota > Alphaproteobacteria > Rhizobiales > Xanthobacteraceae > Ancylobacter. The sequence continues at coordinate 24,883 of JBGGNI010000124.1, read as the reverse complement.
CTCGCCATAGCCCGCCGCCCGCGAGCGCGCCAGCAGTTCGCAGAGCAGATGCGCCAGGCGATTGAGCGACGGTCGCTGACCGACATTGGCGACCCAATCCCGATAGATCGCCGCGTCCACCAGCGTCGAGCGCCACATGGCCGAAGCGATCCGCGGAAATTGCCGGCACAGGGTTTGAATCGCGATGTGCGGAATGAAGCCGACCGTGCACGGTGTCAGCGTCGCGAACGCGATATCCATGACAGTGAGGTGCAGGCTTTGCAGGTCCGGTATGTCGCCGGCGACATAAAACGAGGTTATCTGCCGGCCGCCGTCGCCGGTGGTCTTGGTGGCGCTGATATAGCCGTCGATGAGCAGGCACGACCGCGTGGGGCGATCCCCCTCCCGCACGATATCCTGGCCGGCCCTGATCTGGGCGATATGGACCGGCAAAGCGAGAATGCCGTCGATCTCCTCAGGAGCGAACGGCGTGCCGTTTTCCAGTTTCCGTATCAGCGCCGTCACATGAGAGCGGTCCATCGTTCCCTCAACAAAACGAAAGCGCCGGGTTGGTCTGACGCAGGGCGCCGGTACGCGGTGCTGCTCAAGGGGTCACCTATCACAAATGACAGCGGGCGATGCGTCATTTGCTGCACCGTGGCGATCGCCGGGCCGGGAAAGCCTTCTCACTTTGCAACAAGGCGGGGCACGGCCTTGGAAGCCGTAACGCGGATGGTGGCGAACGGCCGTCCGGATTCATCGACGACCGAGAGCTCCCACGGCACGCCGCTCGGGAAATGGCCGTCAATGTCGCGCAGCAGTTCCGCACAGGTTGTGACGGCCTCGCGCCATGCCGCATCGTCGTCGGCAAGGTCCACGACGGTGGTATCGGGGTCGTCGCTGGTTCGGAAGGTATAAAGCGGCATCGGAAGGCTCCAGAGCGGCAGCTCCGGCGCTGCACTTCCCAACGGGGAGCGAGCCCCGTCCGTTCCGATCGAGCGTGCGTTTGCTCAGCCTGCCTCGGGCAATTGCTCCAGCAGCTTGTCGAGCGTGATCGGATAATCGCGCACCCGCACGCCGGTGGCGTTGTAGACCGCATTGGCCACGGCAGCGCCGACGCCGCAAATGCCGAGCTCGCCGACGCCCTTGGCCTTCATCGGCGAGGAGATCGGGTCGGTCTCGTCGAGAAAAACCACATCCTGATGCGGGATATCGGCATGTACCGGCACTTCGTAGCCGGCCAGATCGTGGTTGACGAAGAAGCCCCGGCGGGTGTCGACCACGAGTTCTTCCATCAGGGCGGCTCCTGCCCCCATGGTCATCGCCCCGATTACCTGGCTGCGGGCGGATTTGGGGTTGAGAATGCGGCCGGCGGCACACACCGCCAGCATGCGCCGCACCCGCACCTCGGCGGTTGCCGCGTCGACGCCGACTTCGACGAAGTGCGCGCCGAAGGTGGATTGCTGGTACGTCTCGTCGAGGTCGCCATACTCCATGGCGTCCTCCGCGCTCAGGCCGTCGCTGCCGGCGGCATTGGCCAGCGGCACACTGAGGTTGCCGGCGCGCACAAAGCCGTCGGCGAAGACGGCTTCGTCGGAATTGAAGCCGAGCGTGCGGGCCACCGCTTCCCGCAGCTTGACGCAGGCGGCATAGACGCCCGCGGTGGCACTGTTGGCGCCCCATTGCCCGCCGGACCCGGCCGAGACCGGGAAGCTGGAGTCGCCCAGGCGCACGACGATCTTCTCGATCGGCAAGCCCATCATCTCGGCGGCGGTCTGGGCGATGATGGTATAGCTGCCGGTGCCGATATCGGTCATGTCGGTTTCGACTGTGACCATGCCGCGGCGGTCGAGCCGCACCCGTGCCGCGGATTTGGTGACGAGATTGTTGCGGAACGCCGCGGCGACCCCCAACCCGATGAGCCATCCGCCCTCGCGCACCCGGCGGGGCTGGGCCTGGCGCCGGCTCCAGCCGAAGCGCTCGGCGCCGACGCGGAAGCACTCCATGAGTTGGCGCTGTGAGAAGGGGCGCTCGGGATTCTCCGGGTCGACCTGCGTGTCGTTGCGGGCGCGGAACGCGATCGGATCGAGCCCCAGTTTCTCGGCCAGCTCGTCTATGGCGATTTCCAGCGCCATCAGGCCCGGAGCCTCCCCCGGCGCGCGCATAGCATTGCCTTCCGGCAGGTCGAGCACCGCGAGCCGGGTGCGCGTCATGCGGTTGGCGCCGGCATACAGCAGCCGCGTCTGGTTGACGGCGGTCTCCGGCCCGCCGCCGGCGAGGTCGCCGGACCAGCTCTCATGCCCGATCGCAGTGATCGTGCCGTCCCGCGTGGTGCCGATGCGGATGCGCTGGATGGTCGCCGGCCGATGGGTGGTGTTGTTGAAGATGAACGGCCGCGGCAGCGCCAGCTTAACCGGGCGCCCGGCCGCGCGGGCGCCCAGCGCCGCGAGCAGGGCATCCGAGCGCAGGAACAGCTTGCCGCCGAAGCCGCCGCCAATATAGGGCGAGATCAGCCGCACGTTCTGCGCCGGAATGCCGAGCGGCCTGGCGACGTCCGCAGTGCTCCAGGCGATCATCTGGTTCGAGGTCCAGAGCGTGAGCTTGTCGCCGTCCCAGGCCGCGATGGAGGCATGGGGCTCCATCATCGCATGAGAATGATCGGGCGTCGTATAGAGCGCGTCGAACTGCACCGGCGCGTCGGCGAAGGCACGGGCGAAATCGCCGGCGGCGGAGTCCGGCGCGCCGCCCGGTCCGTCGTCGCCGGGCTTGGTGGCGGTGTCCTTCACCGCGGCCAGATCGAAGGCGCCGGTGGCCGGCGCATAATCCACCCGCACCGCGGAGGCCGCCGCGCGCGCCTGCTCGAAGGTCTCGGCGACAACGAGCGCGATGGCCTGGTGGTAATGCTGGATCTCGGGCCCGCCGAGCAGCCTGGCGGTGTTGAGCTTGCCCTTGCCGAGCGGGCCGGCGCTCTCCGCGGTGACGATGGCGAGCACGCCCGGCGCGCGCCGCGCCTGCGTCAGGTCAATGGCGGCGATCCGGCCTTTCGCGATGGCCGACCCGACCACATAGCCATAGGCCTGGTTGGGAACCACGTCGTGGCGCTCATAGGCATAGGGCGCGGTGCCGGTGGTCTTCAGCGGCCCGTCGATCCGATCGAGCGGCTGGCCGATCACCTTGAGCTGGTCGATCGGATTCGTGGTGGCCGGCCTGTCGAATTTCATGGCTCAGCCTCGCGCTTCGGTGAGCACGGCGGCGAGCGTGCGCTCGGCCAGCACGAGCTTGAACGCGTTGTGTTCGCTCGGCTTTGCACCGGCAAAAAGTCGCTCGCCGACCGCCTTGGCACCGCGCGGCAGCTCGGCGTCCGCGGCCTCGTCGCGCCATGGCTTCGGGGCAACGCCGCCCAGCGCGACGCGACCGCTGCCATCGGCCTGGATGATGGCCCCGACCGACACCAGCGCGAAGGCATAGGACGCCCGGTCCCGCACCTTGCGGTAGATCTGCCGGCCGCCGACGGGTTTGGGCAGCGTCACCGCGGTGATGAGCTCGCCGGCCTCCAGCACGGTCTCGACATGCGGGGTGTCGCCCGGCAGCCGATGGAGCTCCGCGATCGGGATGCTGCGCACCGCGCCGTCCGGCTGGACCGTCTCGACCGTGGCGTCGAGCGCCCGCATCGCCACCGCCATGTCGCTCGGATGGGTGGCGATGCACGCCTCGCTGGCGCCGACCACCGCCAGATGCCGGGTGAAGCCGCCAATGGCGGTGCAGCCGCTGCCGGGGCGGCGTTTGTTGCACGGCTGGTTGGTGTCGTAGAAATAGGGACAGCGGGTGCGCTGGAGCAGATTTCCGGCGGTGGTCGCCTTGTTGCGCAATTGGCCGGACGCACCGGCCAGCAAGGCGCGCGACAGCAGGCCGTAATCGCGCCGGATCCTGGCATCGGCGGCGAGGTCGGTGTTGCGCACAAGCGCGCCGATGCGCAGGCCGCCCTCCGGCGTCGGCTCGATTCGGTCGAGACCGAGGCCGTTGACATCGATGAGGTGCGTCGGGGTCTCGATTTCGAGCTTCATCAGGTCGAGCAGATTGGTGCCGCCGGCGATGAATTTGGCGCCCTGCGCGCGGGCGGCGGCGGCGGCCTCGGCCGGAGCGCGAGCACGCTCATAGGTGAAGGACTTCATGCCGGCCTCCCCGCGACGTCGGTGATCGCCTCGACGATGTTGGAATAGGCGCCGCAGCGGCAGATATTGCCGCTCATGCGCTCACGCAGTTCGCTTGGCGTCAGCTCCGGGGCCGCGGTCAGGTCGGCGCTCACATGGCTCGGAATGCCGGCCTTGATCTCCTCCAGCACCGCAACCGCCGAGCAGATCTGCCCCGGCGTGCAATAGCCGCACTGATAGCCGTCGTGCTTGACGAAAGCGGCCTGCATCGGGTGCAGCGCATCCGGGGTGCCGAGGCCCTCGATGGTGATCACGGCATCGCCGTCGTGCATGACCGCGAGGGTGAGGCAGGAATTGATGCGCCGCCCGTTCACCATCACCGTACAGGCGCCGCACTGGCCGTGGTCGCAGCCCTTCTTGGTGCCGGTGAGATGCAGGTTCTCGCGAAGCGCGTCGAGCAGCGTGGTGCGTGTGTCGAGTTCGAGCTCGTGGCCGGCGCCGTTCACGCGGAACGTCACCTTCGAGACCACCGGCGCACCCGTCATGGGCGGGGGCGGCGGCGTTTCGGCCATTGATGGAAGCGCAGTACCTGCCACAGAGGCCGCTCCTATGATCAACAGATGACGCCGGTTGATGTCGAGGTCGCGGGAACTCTGCATGCTTGGCTTTCATTTTTCCAGTTCGAAGACAGACCCAACTCGCAAAGCGGATGCGGGGAGCATCCTCCTTCCCCGCACGCCCCCGTTACGTCCGTCTCGTCACGTACGCTTCGCGATAGCTCCCCATACGCCGAGCACAACCAAGGCACCGACCACGGCGCCGATCAGGCCGGCACCGTCATTCGGGCCGTACCAGCCGAGGGCCTGGCCGAGGAAGGTGGCCACGAAGGCGCCGACGATGCCGAGAATGGTGGTGAGGATGAAACCGGAAGGTTCGTTGCTTCCGGGCATGATCAGCTTCGCAAGTACGCCAGCCACAAAGCCGATGATGATGGTCCAGATAATGCCCATGATGTCCCCCGCGTGCGGTTCGCCGCTCGGCTTAAGGAACCAACCGCTGCGTCTTTAGTTCCATTGATGCAAAGAGGAGCATCAACATGAGTAAGGGCTTTCCCTCCATGACGGCCTTGCTTGGCCTTCTGGCCCTGGCCGGCTACCAGAATCGAGACAAGATCGCAGAGATGCTTGGCGGCGCCACCGGCACCGGTGCCCCGCCGGACCCGACGCGCAAGGATGACCCGGCGAGCCGGTCGGGCGGGGTTTTCGGCGGCGGCGGTGGTGGCGGACTTGGCGGGGGACTTGGTGGCCTTCTGGGTGGTGCCAGTGCCGGTTCCCTGCTCGGCGGCGGCCTTTCGGAACTGCTGGAGCGCTTCCGCCAGAATGGCTTCGGCGAGGCGGCCGATTCCTGGGTGAGCACCGGCCCGAACCGGGACCTGCCGCCGCCGCAGCTCGAACAGGCTATCGGCCCGGACGTGCTGGCGACGCTGTCGCAGCAGACCGGCCTGTCGCGCGATGAGTTGCTGGCGCGCCTTTCGCGCGAACTCCCCGGCGCGGTCGACAAATACACCCCGGACGGCAGCGTTCCCCGCGCCGCCTGATATTCGCTGTCCCGGCCCCTCCTGCCTGTGGAGGGGCCGTTTGCGGCGCCAAATTTCGACTTTCGGAGAAATGTGATAGGCAACGGCGTGCTGGTGCGCGTGGGAAAATGTTGCGGATGCGTGAAGGGTGTCGGGTGGCACTGATGCTGGCGGGCCTGGTCCCGGCAGCTTTGGCGTTGCCGAAAGCGGCGGCCGCAGCCGAGCGGACGGCGCCCGCCGTGCCGAGTGCGGTGCCCCTGCCAGCGGCACGTCCGGTTTTGGTGCCGTTCGGCACGGGGCCCATTCCCGGCGAATTGTTCGCGCCGACTGCGCAGTTTTCCGGCACGTATCTCGCCCCTTCGGACAGCGCATGGCGCACCTCTCCCATGGAGCAGGCGTTCTCCAGCGAGGGGTTCGTCGTGTGGAAACCGATGCCGGTGCCGCAGAAGATGGCGGTGCGGGCGTCGGTTCCGCTGCCTCTGCCGCGGCCGGTGCTGCTGGCCTCCGCCGCGCAGCAGGCCAGCGCCGCGCAACCTGTCGAGCCCGAGCCGGCGCCGGTTCGCACTATCGTTTCCGCCAAAGAGCCTCCGGCCGACATCGATGCGCTGATGGTGCGCAGCGCCGAGCGGTTCGATGTACCGGTCAGGCTGGTGCGCCGCATGGTGTGGAAAGAAAGCAAGTACAATCCCAAGGCGCGCCACGGTCCCTATTGGGGCCTGATGCAGATCCGCGTCGACACCGCCCGCGGCCTCGGTTTTCGCGGCGCGCCGGCGGATCTGCTCGATGCCGAAACCAACCTGACCTATGCCGTCGCCTATCTCGCCAATGCCTACCGGGTGGCCGGCCGCAGCGAGCGGCGGGCGGAGGCGCTGTACACCAGAGGGTATTATTATGAGGCCAAGCGCAAGGGCATGCTCGGGGCGCTGATCACGACCGCATCAGCGGCCGAGTAGCCTGCCGACGCTACGACAGCACCGACGTGGTGTTTCGCCGGATAAGCTCGAAATCGATCGCGACGCCTAGGCCCGGCCCTTGTGGCACGTCCACCATGCCGTCGGCGGCGATGTCGAGATCGTCCAGCACGCCGAATTTCTGCACCGCGTCGGGCAGGATGACCTCGAAGAGTTCGGAATTCGGGATGGCGCACATCACATGCAGATTGGCGATGTTGTTCAGCGAGTTGCCGCCGTGGTGAATCTCATAGGTCATGTGGAACGCCTCGGCCAGATGCGCCGTCTTCACGCAGGCGGTGATGCCGCCCTTCACCGCGACGTCGCCGCGCAGAAAGTCGGTGGCCTGCGCCAGGATCCACGGCGCGTAGGAGTGGAACCCGCCCGGCGAGAACTCGGTGGCGAGGATCGGAATGTCCAGTTTTTGCCGTAGCTTGGCGCAATTGTACAGGTCGTCTTCGGCCAGCGGGTCCTCGAACCAGTAGAACCCCATCTCCTCGATGGCGCGGCCGACGCGCAGCGCCTGTGGGTATTTGTACATCCAGGTGGAATCCAGCATCAGCCGGTAGTCGTCGCCGACCGCCTTGCGCACCGCGACGCAGGCCGCGATGTCGTCCTGCCAGCCGGTGCGCGGCGGGTGGATCTTGTAGGCGTGGAAGCCCCGCGCCTTCACCTCCAGCGCCTCCTCGACATAGGCACTGAGATCGCTTCGCCCCGGCGAACTGGCATAGGCCGGCACGCGCGAGCGGCAGCCGCCGATCAGGCGGTGGATCGGAAGCCCCGCAACCTTTCCGGCAATATCCCACAGCGCAACATCCACCGCGCCGATGCAGCGCCAGCTTGTCGAGCGGAAGCGCTGGCAGATCAACGTGTACAGCGCCTCCCGGTCGAGCGGATCGCGCCCCAGCAGGATCGGCTTCAGGGCGTAGATCAGCGAGAAGGCGTCGATCTCCGAGGACTTGGTCACCGAGCCGAGAAAGGCATGGCCTTCAAGGCCCTCATCGGTCGAGATGGTGACGAGACCGAGCGTGGAACTGCCGGCGGTGGGTGCGTTGTGCGGGCCGAACGTGATGCCGGCAATGCCGGCTTGCGTGAACTGCGTGACGGTGACGTTCGTGATCTTCATGGCGCGGACGCCCTCCGTGGGCGCTGCTTCCCGAGGTCGTAGAGAAGCGGCGATGGCTGCACGCCGACATCCGCCGCCGCGTTCACGATGTCCGCCCAGCTCTGCGCATCGATCGGGATGCCGTCGCGCAGGCGCTCCTGCGTGGTGGCCGCCTCGGGGTCGCCGGGCAGCAGCACGCCGGCGTTGTTGCCCGACCGGGCCCAGGCGATGAAGGCATCGATCTCGGCAAAGCAAATGTCGCCGGTGCCGAGCCGGTCGACGCAGATCAGGATCGACAGCATGCAGTTGATCACCGCGTCGCGCGTCTTGGGGCCGGTCTGCGTCTTGCCGCCGGTCAGGGCGGCGCCGAGCAGCTCGCAGGCAAGCGCGAGCCCCCAGCCCTTGTGTTCGCCGAACGGCAGCAGCACGCCCTTGGGCGTGCCGAACAGAACGGACGGGTCGGTCGTCGGCTCGCCATCGGCGGTCAGCAGCGCGCCGGGCGGCAGCGGCTTGCCCGAATTCATCGCGACGCGGACTTTGCCGACCGCCAGCTTGCTGGTGGCGAAATCGAGAATGATCGGCCGCTCGCCCCCGCGGGGAATGCCGATGGCGAAGGGATTGGTGCCGATGCGCGCCGCGCCGCCGCCGAACGGCGCCACCGACGGGGTGCTCACCACATTGACGAAATGCACCGAGGCGAGCCCGGCATCGGCGCACTGTTCCGCCCAATGGCCGATGCGACCGATATGATGGCTGTTGCGCAGCCCGACCAGCGCCACCCCGCACTGCTCGGCCTTGGTTATGCCCAGCGCCATGGCATCGTGCGCCATCACCTGCCCGGCGCCGCCATTGCCGTCGCACACCAGCAGCGAGGGCGTATCGAGCACCGTCGTCAGGCTCTGGTTCAGCGGCAGGTCGCCGGAGCGGACGTTGCGTATATAGACCGGGATCGAGCCGACCCCGTGGGAATCGTGGCCGCGCAGGTTGGAATCGACCAATTGGCGGGCGATCAGCCGTGCTTCGCGCTGGGACGAGCCGGCGGCGGCGAAGATATCGACGACGAACTCGTCCAGACGCTGATGGTTCACCCGCACGGGCGCAGATGTGGCCGGCATGGAAACGCTCCTCACAGCCGCCGGCCAAAGTGCCGGCAGCGTCCTGTTGCGACGCTTTGAGGCTCAGTCGACCGCCACGCCGGCGAGATAGGGCGCCTCGATGGGCGAGTAGGTGAGGCCGGAGATGTTGGCGCGGGTGACATAGACGATCTTCAGATCGCCCCAGAAGATGCCGACCGCATCGTCCCAGATCATTTGCGTCGCCTTGGCGTAAAGCTCCCGGCGCTTGGCCTGGTCGCTCTCGGCCTTGGCTGCCAGCAAGATGGTGTCCAGCGCCGGGTTGGCGTAGTTCATCTCCTTGTTCTCGGACAGATACAGCCGGCCGACGGTGTAGTCGGCGTCCTGCGTCAGCGCCGGGTTCGAGGCCAGCACGATGTCCCAGTTCATTTCGCGGAAGTTCTTGGTGAAGATCGCCCGCTCCTGCTCCTGCGGCTTGATCTTCACGCCGATGGCGTCCCAATAGGAGATGAAGGTCTGGCCGAAATCGGTGATGCCGGGGAAGAAGTTCTGGCCGAACAGCAGGCTGGCCTCGAAGCCGTTCGGGAAGCCGGCTTCCGCCAGAAGCGCCTTGGCCTTTTTGGGGTCATACGCATAGGGCGTCAGCGGCGTGTAGCCGAACACGGTCGGCGGAATGACGTTGCGGGCCAGCGTCGCCGTCTCGGGCTTGAGGTCGCGCAGCACCTTCTCGATGTCGATGGCGTGCCACATGGCACGGCGCACGCGCGGGTCGTCGAACGGCTTGCGGGCGGCGTTGAACCACATATAGCCATAGGTGGCGCCCGGCACGACCTCGACCTTCACGGCCTTGTCGCCCCGCAGGGTCTGCAATTCGTCGTCGGAGAACGACCAGGCGATGTCGACCTCGCCGGTCAGAATGGCGGTGACGCGGGCGGTTTGCTCGGGAATATTGACGAACTGCACGCCCTTGATCTTCGGCTTCTTGCCCCAATAGAGGTCGCTGGTCGCCAGCGACAGGCTGGTGCCGGGCTTGAAGTCGGCGATCTTGAACGGGCCGGTGCCGGGCAGGATGACGCCGGCGCCGTACTGGTCCGGCGCCAGCTTGGCGATGGCCTCGGACGGCGCGACCGAGAGGAAGGAGGCGAGGCGCAGGAACGGCCCCACCGGGGTCTTCAGCTTGATGATGACGGTCTGCGGGTCGGGCGTCTCGACGCTTTCAAGCACCTTCCACTGGCTGGCGAGGCCGCCCTTGGCCTTGGACAGCCGCTCGGCCGAGGCCTTGACGTCGGCGGAATCGAAGGCGGTGCCGTCGTGGAATTTCACGCCCGGCCGCAGCTTGAACTCCCACGTCTTGGGGTCGATGTGCTTCCAGCTCTCGGCCAGCAGCGGCACCGGCTCGTTGTTCTCGAAGCGGACCAGATTCTCGAAGATCTGCCGATGCACCAGCACCGACTCGCGCAGCAGCGCATTGGGGCCGTGCGGGTCGATGTCGATAATGGTGCGGGGCGGCGAGACGTTGATAACCTGGGCCGACGCCCCGGTACTGAAGGTCCCGGCACATATCAGCGTCGCCGCGAGGGCGACCCATGCTCTAATCATCGTTCTCTCCCTAGTGCAGCTTTTTTGCGCCCGCAGGCGAGGCTGCACCTAAAGTTATTTGTCATGCATATGTCAATGGGTAATAGCCCAATTTGGTTGTCGTCAGGCTGTCCTCCATGCTATTCGACCGGCCGGGCGGGGCGTTGAACCTTGAGACGGGATGTCGGCATGATCGCGGTTTTGCAGGTGGGGCCACTGCCAGACGCGGCCACGACGCTGCTGTCCCGGAGCTTTACGCTGCACCACGCGGAGCACGGCGCGGGCACCGTGCGCGGCATCGCCACCAGCGGCAAGGCGAGCGTTTCCCGCGAGCTGATGGACCGGCTGCCGGAACTGGAGATCATCGCCTGCCTCGGCGCCGGAACCGACGGCATCGACGGCGAGGCGGCGGCAAAACGCGGCATCCGTGTCGCCACCACCGCCCATGTCCTGGCCGACGACGTGGCCGATGTCGCCATGGGGATGATCGTGTCGCTGTCGCGGGATTTCCGCGGTGCGGAGCGCTTTGTCCGCGACGGGGCGTGGGGGCACGGAAAATACCCGCTGGGCCACGCGCTTAAAGGGGCCAATCTCGGCATTGTCGGCCTCGGCACCATCGGCGCCGCCCTGGCGCGGCGGGCGGACGCGTTCGGCATGCGCATCGGCTATCACACCCGCTCCGTTCGGCCGTCGTCGCCGTATCGGCATTTTGCCGATCTGCCGGACATGGCCCGCTGGTGCCGCTTTCTCGCGGTGTGTTGCCCCGGCGGCGAGGCGACACGCCATCTGGTCGGCGCCGAGGTGCTGCACGCGCTGGGGCCCACTGGCACGCTGATCAATGTGGCGCGCGGCTCGGTGGTCGACGAGGCGGCGCTGACGGCGGCGCTTGATGGCAACCATATCGCCGGCGCCGGGCTGGACGTGTTCGCGGACGAGCCCCACCCGCATCCGGCGCTGCTGGCCAGCCCGCGCTGCCTGCTGCTGCCGCACATCGGCAGCGCGACGCAGGAGACGCGGCACGCCATGACGGTGGCGATGGTGGAGGCGCTGACCGGCGCGCTTGGAGCGGAAGCGCTATAAAGTATCGGTGACAGGAATCCGGTTGATCAGCAGGTCATAGGCGCTCTGGATATGGTAGCGCATATATTCGCGGGCATCGTCGGCCTGGCGGCGCTCGATCAGCTTGAGTATCTGGAGATGCTCGCCGTTGATCGTCGCCCGGTGCTCCACCGGATCCGGCGCGCGGGTGGCGCCGCGCAGCCTGAGATAGACCTGAAAGCCGGGCTGCGACATGACGAGTTCCATGGATTTTTCCAGGAACACATTGTCGGCCGCCAGCACCACCGCCTGGTGGAAATTGAAGGTCTCGCCGGGCTTGGGATTGACCGCCGGAAACTCGTAGCTGGCCGGATAGACGCATTCGCTGATGCGCTTGAGCGAGGCGGGGCCGTGCCGGAGCGCGGCGAGATAGGCGGCCTCGCTCTCGATCAGCAAGCGGAACTCGAAGCAGCGCTGCAGGTCCCGTACGCTGCCCTGCAGCATCTCGCGGCGGGTCGGTGCTGCCGTAGCCGCGCTGTCATAGATGACGATGGTGCCGGATCCCTGGACCGAGCGCACCAGACCCTTTTCGCGCAATTTGGCGATGGCCGCGCGCACAACCGGGCGCGAAACCTGAAATTGCTGGGTCAGCTCGTTCTCGGTGGGCAGCTTGCTGTCAAAGGCGAAGCGGCCGTCCTGAATCCAGCCTAGCAAAGAGCGGAAAACCGCCTCGCTGCGGCTGCCGTCGCGCGGCGCAGACACAGGCAGCACGCTGGCGGCCGACTCCAGATCCATTGCATCCCTCCGATTGCGCAGACCTATCACGGCACCTGCGCGGCGGGCAAGCTGGCGTGCAATAACTTTACAAATAAATTGACAAATAGGTTGAGGCGGCTAATTTGGCGAAAATTCGTCACGGCCGTCCAGGCCGGGCGGCCGGAGCTGCGGGGAGCGCATGAAGAAGATCGACGTCTCGAACCTGCGCAGCCAGCGCTGGTACAATTCTCCCGCAATGCGCACCTTCAACCACCGTTCGCGCACCTTTCAGATCGGCTATTCCAAGGCGGATTTCGAGGGAAAGCCGGTCATCGCCATCGTCAACACCTGGAGCGACTTCAACCAGTGCCACTCGCACTTCAAGCAGCGGGTGGAGGAGGTCAAGCGCGGCGTCTGGCAGGCCGGCGGCTTTCCCATGGAGGTGCCGGCGATCTCGCTCAGCGAGCCGATGATGAAGCCGACCACCATGCTCTATCGCAACCTGCTGGCGATCGAGGCGGAAGAGGTGCTGCGCGCCCACCCGGTCGACGGCGCCGTGCTGATGGGCGGCTGCGACAAGACCACGCCGGGGCTGCTGATGGGCGCCTTCAGCATGGGCCTGCCCTGCATCTTCGTGCCCGCCGGCCCGATGCTGAACGCCCATTGGCGCGGCAAGCTGCTCGGCAGCGGCAGCGACAACTGGAAATACTGGGACGAGAAGCGGGCGGGAAACATCACGGACCGCCAATGGCAGAGCATGGAGGAATCCATCGCCCGCTCGCCCGGCCACTGCATGACCATGGGCACCGCCTCGACCATGACCAGCACGGCGGAGGCGCTCGGCATGACGCTGCCCGGCGCCGCCTCGATCCCGGCGCCCGATTCCAACCATTCCCGGATGGCCTCCGACACCGGACGGCGCATCGTCGAGATGGTGTGGGAAGATCTGCGGCCGGCCGATTTCATCGACATGCGCTCGTTCGAGAATGCGGTCAGCGTGCTTATGGCGCTCGGCGGATCGACCAACGCCGTGATCCACCTGATCGCCATGGCGCGGCGGCTGCGCATTCCGCTCGATCTCGCCGCCTTCGACCGCATCTCCGGCAAGACCCCGGTCATCGCCAATCTGCGCCCGGCCGGCAAATATCTGATGGAGGATTTCTATTATGCCGGCGGCCTGCGCGCGCTGATGCGCAATATGGGCGACCTGCTGCACACCGACTGCATGACGGCCAATGGCCTGTCGCTCGGCGAGAATCTGGCGGACGCCGATGTGTTCGACGCCGATGTCATCCGCACGCGCGACAACCCGATCGCCGCCGATGGCGGCCTCGTTGTGCTGCACGGCACGCTGGCCCCCAACGGGGCCGTCATCAAGCCGGCCGCGGCGACGCCCGAGCTGATGAGGCATCGCGGCCGGGCGGTCACGTTCGCGGACCGCGACGACCTCGCCCGACGCATCGAGGATCCCGATCTCGACATCGAGGAGAACGATGTCATCGTGCTCAAGAACGCCGGCCCGGTCGGCGCGCCCGGCATGCCGGAATGGGGCGCGCTGCCGATACCCAAGAAGCTCTTGAAGAAGGGCGTGCGCGATATGCTGCGGATTTCCGATGCGCGCATGAGCGGCACCAGCTTCGGCGCCTGTGTGCTGCACGTCTCGCCGGAAGCGGCGCGCGGCGGGCCGCTGGCGCTGGTGGAGGACGGCGACATCATCGAGATGGACGTTGCCGCACGCCGGCTCGATTTGATGGTGCCGGAGGAGGAGATGGCGCGCCGTCGCGCCGCCTGGCAGCCGCCCGCGCCGTATTATTCGCGCGGCTACGGCGCCCTGTTCACCCGTCATGTCACCTCGGCGGACCAGGGCTGCGATTTCGACTTTCTGGAGCCGGCCGGCGCGACGCCGGAGCCGAAAATCTACTGAGCCGATTGCGCCGAACAGAAACCAAAACGCCAAAAAACCAAAACGCCAAGCCAACGGAATCCTTCCATGCCATCGACCGCCGACCTCGACATCATCGAGCGCTTCAGGCGCTGCGGCACCGCCACGCTCGCCAGCCTGCTGACCAAGCGCGGCCTGAACCGGGTGTTCATGCACGGCGTGCTGCCGCTGCCCGGTTCCCGGCCGCGTCTGGTCGGGCGGGCCTATACGCTGCGCTCGGTGGCGGTGCGCGAAGACAAGCTCAATGAGGACAAGGCGCGCGACCCGAAACTGAACTTGCAGCGCATCGTCACCGAGGAGTGCGGTGCCGGCGAGGTTCTGGTCATCGATTGCCGCGGCGACGGCACCGGCGCCAGCGGCGGCATGATGCTGTTCGAGCGCATGCGGCTGCGCGGCTGCGCCGGCGTGGTGACCGATGGCGGGGTGCGCGACGCCTTCGAGATTACCGAGACCGGATTCCCGGTCTACGCCAAGTCGGTGTGCCCGCCCAACAGCATGGTGGCGCACCGCTTCATCGAGATCAATGTGCCGATCAGTTGCGGCGGCGTCGCGGTCTATCCCGGCGATTTCATCGTCGGCGACCCGGACGGCGTCATCGTCGTGCCGGCAGACATCGCCGACGATATCAGCCGCGAAGCCATCGACTATGAGGACCAGGAGGCCTTCATCCTGCGGCGCATCCGGGCCGGCGCCTCGGTCTACGGCACCTATCCACTCGAAGGGGAAGCCCTCGCCGAGTATGCGGCGGAGAAGGCGGCACGCCTATGAGCGGAGCGGCCGCCATCCTGCCGCCGACTTCGAACAACGCGCCGCTGCTGAGCGTGCGCGGCCTTTCGGTCGAGGCCCGCGGGCCGGCGCCGCTTAGACTGGTGGACGATGTCAGCTTCGACCTGCCGGCCGGCACCACCACCGCTCTGGTCGGCGAATCCGGCAGCGGCAAGAGCCTGACGGCGCAGGCCATTCTCGGCCTGCTGAACCGCGACGTCTACCAGGTGTCCGGCACTGAGCTGACCTTCCAGGGCGCGGCGCTGGCGTTCGACGGGCGGCGCCCGCCGAAAGGCTTTCAGGGCCAACTGACCGGCTATGTGATGCAGGACCCTTCCTCCGCGCTCGACCCCACCATGACCATCGGCCGGCAGATCGCGGCGATGTTCATCGTGCACCGGGGCATGGGCATGCGGGCGGCGCTGCGGGAAGCGGCGCGGATGCTGGATTTCGTGCGCATTCCCAATGCCGCCGGCCGGCTCGGCGACTACCCGCACCAGTTCTCCGGCGGCATGAAGCAGCGGGTGCTGATCGCCATGGCGGTGGCACTGTCGCCGCGGCTGCTGGTGGCGGACGAGCCGACCACGGCGCTGGATGTCACCGTGCAGGCGGAAATCCTGGCGCTGATCGACGATCTGCGCGCCGAGCTGGATATGGCGGTGCTGATCATCACCCATGATTTCGGCGTGGTCTATCAATGCGCCGACCGGGTGATGGTGATGTATGCCGGCAAGCTGCTCGAAGGCGGCGACACGGTGCAGATCACCGAGCAAGGCCGCCACCCCTATACGCGCGGCCTGATCGGCTCGATTCCCGACATTGACGACCTCGACCGGCCGGTCGTCGCCATTCCCGGCCAGCCGCCGCGGCCCGGTACCAACTGGGCGCAGGCCTGCGCCTTTCACCCGCGCTGCGGCTTCACGGTCGAGCGCTGCCGCATTGAGACGCCGCAGATGGAGGCGCCCGATGCGCGTTCCGCCGTGCGCTGCTTCGAGTGGCCGCGGGTGATCACCGAGGCGCGGCCATGAGCGCGATGCTGGAAACCCGCGGCCTGAGCTTCGCCTATCCGGTCGCCGGACTGTTGTCGTCCGGCCGCGCGGCGGCGAAAGCGCTCGACGATGTCAGCATCCGCGTCGAACCCGGCCGGGTGCTCGGCATCGTCGGCGAGTCCGGCAGCGGCAAGAGCACGCTGCTGCGCGCCATTGTCGGCCTGAACCGAAGCCAGAGCGGCGAGATCCGCTATCGCGGCGACATCGTCGACCACGCCGCCGGCCGTCACCGGCTGGCACCGTTTCGCGCCGGCGTGCAGATGATCTTCCAGGATCCCGGCGGCAGCCTCAACCCGTTCAAGACCATTCGGCAGACCCTGTCGGCGGCGCTGGCCCGCGTGCCGGACCGTGCCGCGCCCGGCGAGCGATTGCCGCGCCTGCTCGACGCCGTCGGCATGAACGAGACGGCGCTCGACCGGCACCCGTCCGAATTTTCCGGCGGGCAGTTGCAGCGCCTCGCCATCGCCCGCGCGCTGGCCTGCAACCCGACCGTGCTGTTGTGCGACGAGCCGACCTCGGCGCTCGACGTCTCGATCCAGGCGCAGATCCTTGAACTGTTTCTGGCGCTGAAGCGCGACGGGCGCGCCTTCGTCTTCGTGACGCACAATCTGGGCGTGCTCGGCCATGTCGCCGACACCATTGCGGTGATGCATCGCGGGCGGGTGATCGAGAGCGGGCCGGCGCGCGAGATCATCACCCGGCCGCAGCAGGCCTACACCGCCGCGCTGATTGCCGCCTCGCCGCGCCTCGCCAATCGCGGTGTGCTTTTGGACAATGCGCGCCTCAGGCTGCGCGGCACGCAAGCGCCGGAACAGGTCCCGCCGGTCGCACGCCCGCTCAGTGCTGCCGCCGTCACGGCGGCGGCCGAGCTCGACCGCGGCGAGGTGCTGCCATGATCGGCTTTGCGGCGTCCCGCCTGTTCAACGCCTTCGCCACGCTGCTGGCCGCGGTGGTCGCCACCTTCATCATGATCCGCATCGCGCCCGGCGATCCGGTGCTGGTGCTGCTCGGCGATCTCGCGACGCCGGACCAGATCGTGCAGGCCCGCATCGACTATGGGCTGGACCTGCCGATGTACCGCCAGCTCGGCATCTACCTTGCCAAGGCCTTCAGCCTCGATCTGGGCAGCTCGATCATCCAGGGCCGGCCGGCCATCGACATGGTGGCGCAGCGCATGGGCAGCACGCTGCTGCTCGGCATCGTCACCTTCGCGCTGGTGATGGCCGTCTCCATCCCGCTCGGGCTCTACGCCGCGCTGCGCACCGGCGGGCGGTTCGACCGCTGGACCTCCAGCACCTCGCTGGTGGTGCTCGGCATTCCGGACTTCTGGCTCGGCCTCGTCTTCATCCTGGTGTTTGCGCGCTGGCTGCATTTGCTGCCCAGCGCCGGCTGGTCCGCGCCCAGCGCCATCATCCTGCCGGCGCTGACGCTGGCGCTGCCGCTGATCGCCGTGAACATGCGGCTGATGCGCAACGAGGCGATCGGCATCCTCGACTCCAACATGGTCAAGATCCTGCGCGCCAAGGGCATGCCGACCCGGCGCATCGTCACCCACCATGTGCTGCGCAATGCGCTGCTGCCGGTGCTCACGGTCGGCGGCGTGCAGTTCGGCCATCTGCTCGGCGGCGCGGTGATCGTGGAGACGGTGTTCGGCTGGCCGGGGCTGGGCAATCTGCTGATCAGCTCGATCGGCTATCGCGACTACCCGGTGGTGCAGACCACCATATTGGTGATGACCTTCCTGGTGGTGGCGGTGAATTTCGCGGTGGATCTCTGCTACCGCTGGATCGACCCGCGCCTGAGGCGGAGCTGAGCATGGCCATGACCGCATACGGCGCGACCGGCTGGAAAAGCCGGCTCTCAGTCTCGGAAATGCTGGCGGTGGCGCTGGTGCTGGGCTTTTTCCTGGTCGGCATGTTCGGCAGCCTTTTCGTCGCTTTCAACCCGGCGGCGACCAACACCTCGGCGCGGCTGAAGCCGCCCATGACCCGCCTCAACGACGGCTCGCTTGCCGTGTTCGGCACCGATGCGGTGGGCCGGGACGTCGCTACGCAGGTGGTGATCGGCGCGCGGGTGTCGCTGGTGGTCGGCTTCACCTCGGCCACGCTTGCCGCCGCCTTCGGCGTGCTCATCGGGGTATGGGCGGGCTGGGCGGGCGGGCGCACGGAGAACCTGCTGATGCGCATCGTCGATATCCAGCTCGCTTTTCCCTCCATCCTCATCGCGGTGTTCCTGGCCGCCTTCATCCAGCCGAGCCTGCTGTCGGTGATCGTCATCCTCGCGGTGACGCGCTGGGCGGTGGTCGCGCGCGTCGCCCGCGCCATCACCACCCGCTCTTTGTCGAAAAGCTATGTCGAGGCGGCGATCATCTCGGGGGAGGGCACCTGGCGCGTGGTGCGCGACTGCATCCTGCCGAACCTGTGGATCCCGCTGCTGATCCTGATGTCGGCCGAGCTCAGCCTGATCATCCTGGCGGAAGCCTCGCTCGGCTTCCTCGGGCTCGGCACGCCGGTGGATGTGCCGAGCTGGGGCCGCATCATCGCATCGGGCCGCAACCATCTCGCCAATGCCTGGTGGATCGCGACGCTGCCGGGGCTGGTGATTGTGGTGGTGGTGGTCGCCATCGGCGTTGCCGGCGAGATTCTGCGCCGTCACCTCGGGCGCGGCGCCAGCGCGGCGCTGTGAGGCTCACAAAGCTGCGCGCAGAGCGCTTGCGCGAGTTGAAGGCGAGCGAAGTGCGCGATACATAGCCCGGATGAAAAACCAGAACGACTTTAACGAACGTCGGAAGACCGCCCAAGAGGCCAAGGATCGCCTGCTCGAGCGCTTCAAGGCCCGGCCGCCGGTCGACGAGGAAGCGGTACGCGCCAAGGCGGCCGAACGCAAAGCGGTCGAAGAGGCGCGCGCGGCGCGCCGCGCCGCCAAGCTCCTTGCCGAAGCGGCCGCGCGCGAGGCTGCCGAGGCTGCCGAAATCGCCAGGAAGGCCGCCGAGATCGAGCTGCAAGCCCAACGCAAGGCCGAGCGGGACCGGCGCTACAGCGAGCGCAAGCAGCGCGCCAATCGATAGGGGCGAATTCCGCGCCCCTCTCCCCCGGCGATGCAGCCCTCAATGCGTCCCGTCGATCACCGCGCCCTGCTCCTTCAGCCGTGCGCGCAGTGCGCTCACCGGAACATCCCGCACATCCTCCACCCGGTTGGCGGCGCTCGCCAGCGCCGCGGCGGTGCCCACCGCCTGGCCCATCGCCATGCAGGTGCCCATCACCCGCGCCGATCCGTGCGCCTCGCGGGTGGCGGAGAGGCAGCGCCCGGCCAGCAGCACGTTCTTCAGCTCGCGCGGAATGAGGCTGCCATAGGGGATGTCATAGGAGCCGCCGTCGCGGATCGGCTGGCGAAGCTGATGGGTGCCGGCGCCATGGATGTCGATATGGTGCGCGCCCTTTGCGACACCGTCGTCGCGCTTGCGGGCATTCATCACGTCGTCGAAGCTCAGCACATAATCGCCGATGATGCGCCGGGTCTCGCGGATGCCGATGCGCGGGGCGATGCCTGAAAACTGCGCCTGCTCGAAGCCGGGCACCCGCTTGGACAGGAAATTGGCGCAGGTCCACACCTGGTCCATCAGCTCCGGCAAAGCGCGGGTCAGCTCGTCGGTGCGGGTGGCGTCGACATTGGCGATGCGCGTGGTGTTGCAGTAGATCTCGCGTCGCTTCATCGACACCGGGCCGATGCCCATCAGTGCGGTGGCATAGAGGTCGCCCGCCGCGATCGCCTCGCGGATCAGCGGTCCCTTGGCGACGAAGAAGAACTTCGGATAGCCCTGCGCCAGCAGCCGGCGAAGCTGCTCGTCGCGGCTGAGATGGTCGTAATAGGGGTTCTCGGCCACCGCGACATTGTCCGGATTGGCGGCGACGAAGGCCATCAGCCGCTCGGTGTCCACCCCCATCATGCGGAACACCAGGCTCACCGGCTGCAGGGCGCCGTCCTTGCCGCCCTGCTCGTGCGCGGCGCCGGCCAGATGGGCGAGGTCGCCATCGCCGGAGCAGTCGATGAAGACCTTGGCGGTGACCAGCGTGCGCCGGTTCTTGTTGATGATGACGATGCCGGTGACCCGGCCGTCCTGCACCACCACATCCTCGGCGAAGGTGTAGAGCAGCAGATTGACGCCGGCGCGGCGCACCACGTTCATCACCGCGAGCTTCATGATCTCGGGATCGATGCACACCACCCATATGGTCCGCCAATCATAGAAGGCGCCGACATAGCCGCCCATGGCGTCGCACTCGGCGAACAGCTCGCGGGCGACGCCGCCCACCACCCATTCGCCGCGGGTGTTGAGGCAACCGTCGATCGGCAGGCCGCTCAGCATCTCGCCGCCGATCATCGGGCCGGCTTCCACCAGCAGGGTGCGGGCGCCGTTCTGCGCGGCGCTGACCGCGGCGGCGATGCCGGCGGCGCCGCCGCCGACCACCACCACGTCGTAATCTTCCTGCCTCAGTCGCTGTGCCATGGACGTCTCCGAATGTGATCGATCCCGCAGCAGGGCGGCGGGTCAGGAAAAGCTGCGGACATTGCGGGTGGTGGCCGCATCGAACAGGTGCAGGTCTGCGATGCGGGGGCGCAGATGCACGCTCTCCCCCACGCGGGCCGCGAGCCGCGGATCGGCACGGCAATCCAGCGTAAGGTCGCCGGCCTTGACCTGGAGGATGAGGTCGGGGCCGACCAGCTCGGCCAGCAGCACCTGCGCCGGGATCAGCCCGACGCCCGGCTCCATCTGGGGTTCCAGGCTCTCGGCGCGGATGCCGGCCACCAGCGGGCGACCGGCGGCGCCGAGAAGCGCGTCCGCCCGGCCGAGCGGGATGCGCAGCCCGCCGGCGGCCAGCACCAGGGCGCCGTCTTCGCGCTGGAGCTCGCCGGAGAACTGGTTGATCTCGCGCTCGCCGACGAAGCTTGCCACGAACAGATTGGCCGGCCGGTTGTAGATCTCGCCCGGCGTGCCGAGCTGTTGCAGCCGGCCCTGGGCGAACACCGCGATGCGGCTCGACAGCGACATCGCCTCGGCCTGGTCGTGGGTCACATAGACGATGGTGGACCGCAGCCGGGCGTGCAGCGCCTTGATGTCCTGGCGCATGCGGATGCGCAGCCGGGCGTCGAGATTGGACAGCGGCTCGTCCAGCAGGAATACCTTGGGATCGCGCACCATGGCGCGGCCCAGCGCCACGCGCTGCTGCTGGCCGCCCGACAATTCCTTCGGATAGCGCGCGAGCAGTTCCTCGACGCCCAACATGGCGGCCACCGCCTTGACCCGGCCCTCGACCTCGGCGGCAGGGAAGCGGCGGCGCCGCGCGCGCAGCGGAAAGGCGATGTTCTCGAAGATCGTCATGTGCGGATAGAGCGCGTAGTTCTGGAACACCATGGCGATGTCGCGCTTGTCCGGCGACAGGTGATTGACGAGCTGCCCGTCGATGCGGATCTCGCCCTCTTCGATCGGCAGCAACCCGGCCAGCAGATTGAGCGTGGTCGACTTGCCGGAGCCGGACGGGCCGAGCAACGAGATGAACTCACCCTCTTCCACCGCGAGATCGAGGCTGTCCAAAGCGATGAATTTGCCGAAGCGCTTGGTGACGGACTTAAAGCTTACGTGACTCATGGATTAGCCTTTCACGCTTCCGCCGGTTACGCCCGACAGGAAGTAACGCTGAAAGATCACGAACAGGGTGATGAGCGGGATGACCGAGACCATGGCGCCGGCGCTGAGCGGGCCCCATTCGCGGCCGTAATAGCCGAGGAAGTTGTAGATCGCGATCGGCAGGGTGCGGACGTCGTCATTGGTGGTCATCACCAGCGCCACCACGAAGTCGTTCCAGGAGAAGGTCAGCACGAACAGGCCGGCCGCCACCAGGCCGGTGGTCGACAGCGGCAGGATGACCCGGCGGATCGCCTCCAACCGCGAATAGCCGTCGATCATCGCCGCGCGTTCGAGCTCGACCGGGATGGTCTGGAAGAAGGCCTGCAGGATCCACACCGCCATCGGCAGCTCATAGGCGGCATAGAGCAGCACCAGCCCGGTGCGGGTGTTGAGCAGGCCGAGATCGACCATGAAGCCGAAGGTCGGCACCAGCAGCGAGGAGATCGGCACGCTCATCACCGCGACGATGACCAGGAGCACGCCGGACTTGCCGCGGAAGGCAAAGCGGGCGAGGCCATAGCCGGCCAGCGCGCCGACCGTGAGGCAGAGCGCGATGGCGCCGGCCGAGATGACCACGCTGTTCAGCACATAGTGCAGGATGTTCTGGTCCCACAACCTTTGATAGTGCTCGAAGCTGACCGTCTCCGGGATCAGGCGGGGCGGATAGGCCATGATGCGGTCGGCGGGCTTCAGCGAGGTCGACAGGCCCCACAGGATGGGGAACAGGCAGATCAGGGCGATCAGCGCCGTGACAGCGGTGTCCACCACGCGGCGCAGCAGAATGCGGGAGCGGTAGCTCATGCCTGCTGCTCCTTGGCGCGAAACAGCCGTATCACCAGCAGGATCAGTAGGATGTTGAAGACGAACAGCATCAGCGCGAAGGCATTGGCGATGCCGAGCCGGTAGTCCTGGAAGCCGGTGCGATAGAGCTGGAGGCCGATGATGTTGGTGGCGTCGCTCGGCCCGCCGCCGGTCAGGATCAGCGGGAAGGTCAAGATGTTGGCGAAATGGATGATGAGCCGCACCAAAGTGATGAGGATCGGCAGGCGCATCAGCGGCAGGGTAATGCGCACGAAGCGCCGCAGCGGCCCGGCGCCGTCGACCCGGGCGGCGTCATAGAGCTGGAGCGGCACGCTCTTCAGCCCGGCCATCAGCAGGATCATGGCGAAGGCCGAGTCCCGCCACATGGCGTTGAACACCAGCGCTGCCATGGCATTGGTGGGATCGGCGAGGATGCTGACATCGCCAAGGCCGAACGGCGCCAGGGCGAAGGGCATCAGCCCGGCCTCGCGCGAGAAGATCCATTTCAGCAGCATGGAACCGACCAGCATCGAGATGGTGAACGGCACCAGCACCACGGCGCGGCCGAAAACATGCAGCCGGCTGTCGCGCTCCAACATCAGGGCCAGCGAGAAGCCGGCTACGAAGGTGAAGATGAGGGCGAAGAAGGTGAACACGCCGGTGAGCCAGACGCTGCGCAACACCGCTGGCGAGGTGAGCACCGCCCAGTAATTGCCGAGGCCGACAAAACTGGTCCGCTCCAGAAAATCGACCTTGTAGAGGCTGAGAAAAGCGCCGATCCCGAGCGGGATCGCCACGAAGACGAACTCCATGGCGAGGAAAGGCGCGACCAGCCACCAGGCGGTGCGGTCCGACCGATTGATCATCATGTGGCGTGAACTCGTTGCGCGGCTATCGAGCCGGCTATTGGCGTTCGAGGAACTTGCCCTCGGCTTCCTTCAGCGCGGCGGGAGCGGCGGCCTCGCCCAGCACCACACGGTGCACCGCGGCGTTCAGGTCGGCATCGAAGCGGGCGGTGTTGCAGCCGGTCGGCAGCATGAAGCTCCAATCGGACCAGGCTTGCCGCATGGTGCGCATATAGCCGTATTGCGGGGCCTGGAACCGCGCATCGTTGAACACCGAGCTGCGCGTCGGCACCTGACCGCCGACGGTGGCCCACAGCCGCACGCCGTCCTCGCTGATCATGTAGTCGATGAACTTGGTGGCGGCGGGAAGGTTCTTCGAGTTCTTCCATGCGGCGAGAAACCAGCCGGTGACGATCTGCGGGCCGGAGCGCTCGCCGTCCCAGGTCGGCCACGGCATCACCGCCAGGTTGGCCGCCCCGTCCCAGGTCGCGGTCTTGGCGGCATTCTCGAAACGGGCGAAGGGCGCGATCACCATGGCGAAGCGGCCGGCAGCGAACTGCTCCAGAATGTCGTCGGTGTTGTTTACCAGCGCTTCGCGCGGCATCACCTTGTCGGCGTTGATCCAGCCGGCATGGGTGCGCACGGCGCGCTCGCCGGCCGGCGTGGCGTAGTGCGGCTTGCAGGCGGCGCCGTCCCACACCTCGTTCTGGCCGGACTGCATCATCGGCACCAGCGCCGTGGTGCCGGCGGTGCGCTCCACCGACAGCGGCGCGCCGATGCCCCATACGTCCGGATTGCCGTCGCCATTGGTATCGCGGGTCAGCTTCTTGGCCGCCGCGGTCAGCTCGTCCCAGGTCTTCAGCGAGGCGGGATCGATGCCGGCGGCCGCGAACAGATCGCGGCGGTAGAAAATGGTGGCGGTGGCCGGAAACAGCGGCACGGCGTAGCGGGCATCACCGACCTTGGCGGCGTCCCAGGCGGCGCGCATGTAGAAATCCGCATCCTGGCCGGCCGCCCAAGCACTGACGAAGGCTTTCTGCAGGTCGGCCGTAGCATTGGCGCGCAGCAGGGCGCCGAGATTCTCGGCATTGACGAAGATGATGTCGGGGGCGGTGCCGGTGCGGTGGCCGAGCAGGAACTTGGCGCCGAGCTCGGAGAACACCTGCGATTCCACCTTGATGGTGATGCCGGGGTTGGTCTTCTCGAACGCATCGATCATCTGCTTCAGCGCCCGGTCGCGGCCGGTGGGCTTCGATGGATCGAGGAAGGTCCACATGGTGACGGTCTGCGCCATCGCCATGGACGAGACGAAGCAGAGAGCAAGCGCACCCAGCAGGGCGCCCAGGCGTTGAGCCGGATTCATTGGCGTTTCTCCCGAGTAATGGCGGCACATTCGTGCTCTGCCGGTCGATTTCACTGGTCGATCTGTTCGAAATACCTTTTGCGGATGCGGTCCATCAGCCGTTGCATGGCGGCGATGGCGCCGTCGCCGTCGCGGCGGCGCAGGCACTCATAAATCGCGCGCCGGTCCTTCAGCGCCTGGACATGATGCTCCGGCTTCACCACGCGGTCGCGGATGGTTCGCCACA
>JBGGNI010000123.1:0-9517 GCA_041287585.1 Xanthobacteraceae bacterium | reverse complement strand
GCCATCAAGGCGGCGGTGGAGCTTTCCGCCCGCTACATTCATGACCGCAAGCTGCCCGACAAGGCGATCGACATCATCGACGAGAGCGGCGCCGCGCAGATGCTGCTGCCGGAGGCCAAGCGCAAGAAGACCATCGGCGTGAAGGAGATCGAGGCCACCGTCGCCTCCATCGCCCGCATCCCGCCCAAGACGGTCTCGAAGGACGATGCCGAGGTGCTGGGGGCGCTGGAGACCACGCTGAAGCGGGTGGTCTATGGCCAGGACCGCGCCATCGAGGCGCTCGCCGCCTCCATCAAGCTGGCGCGGGCCGGCCTGCGCGAGCCGGAGAAGCCGATCGGCTCCTATCTGTTCTCCGGCCCCACCGGCGTCGGCAAGACCGAGGTCGCCAAGCAGCTCGCCTCCACCTTGGGGGTGGAACTGCTGCGCTTCGACATGTCGGAATATATGGAGCGCCACACCGTCTCGCGGCTGATCGGCGCGCCGCCCGGCTATGTCGGCTTCGACCAGGGCGGGCTGCTGACCGATGGCGTCGACCAGCACCCGCACTGCGTGCTGCTGCTCGACGAGATCGAGAAGGCGCATCCGGACCTGTTCAACATCCTGCTGCAGGTGATGGACCATGGCCGGCTGACCGACCACAACGGCAAGCAGGTCAGCTTCCGCAATGTCATCCTCATCATGACCACCAATGCGGGCGCCGCCGATCTCTCCAAGTCGGCCTTCGGCTTCACCCGCACCAAGCGGGAAGGGGACGATGTGGAGGCGATCAACCGCCTGTTCGCGCCGGAATTCCGTAACCGGCTCGACTCGATCATTACCTTCGCCCATCTGAACAGCGATGTGATCGGCCTGGTGGTCGAAAAGTTCGTGCTCCAGCTGGAGGCCCAACTTGCCGACCGCAACGTGACCATCGAACTCTCCGACGACGCGACCGCCTGGCTGGTGGAGCGCGGCTATGACGAGCAGATGGGCGCGCGGCCGATGGGCCGGGTGATCCAGGAGCACATCAAGAAGCCGCTGGCGGACGAGGTGCTGTTCGGCAAGCTCAAGTCCGGCGGCCATGTGCGGGTGGTGGTGACCGGGGAGGGCGCGGACACAATTCTTGGCTTCGAGTTCCCGGCCGGACCAGTGACTCCGAAGCCGGAAAAGATCGCTCCCACCAAGACGCGCAAGGCGCCGCGCCGCAAGGCCGCGTTCGCCAAGCCCAAGCCGAAGAAGCCGACCAGCGGCCCCGAAGGCGGCGCCCGGCCGCGCAGCGCGGTGCCCAAGGTGCCGCTGGTGAAGGCGTAGTCCGCCCGCGAGCCCGGCCCGTTCGCGGGCCGGGCCTGGGATGTTGAGGGGGCGAGTGATCGCTTCGCTGGCTCAGGGACGATGTGAAAACTTCCGTTCCCCGGACAAGCTGCACGCAGTGCAGCGCCGATCCGGGGTCCACGGGAGAATCGGCAAAGCCGCAATTACCTTTGAGGAAGCGCCCTCGGCGGTTTGTCCCCTGGGTCCCAGCTCTGCGCTTCGGCTGCGCCTCCGCTGGTCCGGGACGTGCGTCCGGTAGCTCCCGCCATCGAGTGGGCGTGCTCCCTGCGTTCGCGAAGCTCTCCGCAGAAGCGACGAAGGTTAGCCTTGACCCGCCGGCGGCCGAGGCCGATCAAGGCGGCGTCTCGATGTGCCGCCGATGAGTGCCTTGCCGAACATAAGCCTGCCGCCCGACCTCGCCGCACCCGTGCGCCATAGCCGGCTCGGCTGGTTCGCCGCCGGTCTTCGCGCGTGCGTATCGGTGCCGGGGCTGGTGTTGTTCGCCACCTATGTCGGCTTTGGCGGGCTCATCAGCGGCGTCGGCTTTCCGCTCAGCGCCGGGCTACTCTCCACCGTGCTGATGTGGGCGCTGCCGGCGCAGGTGATCCTGGTCAGCGGGCTGGCCGCGGGGACGTCGTTGCCGGCGCTGGCGCTGGCCATCTGCCTGTCCGGCGTGCGGCTGACGCCGATGGTGGTGGCGGTGCTGCCGCTGCTGCGTGGCCGTCGCTCAAATGTGTTCAAGGAACTGTTCTGCGCCCACTTCGTCGCCGTCACCATGTGGGTGGAGGGTCAGCGCCGGCTTCCCTTGGTGCCGGTGGAGGGGCGCCCGGCCTATGCGGTCGGGCTTGGGGGCGGCCTCATTGCCATGAGTGCGTGCGGCGTCGGCGTCGGCTACTTCGTCACCGACAGTCTGCCCGGCCCGCTGGCAGTCGCCCTGCTGCTGCTGACGCCGATCTCCTTCAGCATTCTCATGGTGCGCAATGCCAGCGTGCCGGCGGACTGGCTCGCTCTGGTCTTCGGCTTCGTGCTGGCGCCGCTGGTGGCGGATTCCGCCGGCGGGCTGGATCTGTTCTGGGCCGGGGGCGGCGGCGGCACGCTCGCCTTTCTCGCCGCCCGGCTGCTGGGGCGGGCGGCATGAGCGGCTTGACCGGCGTGTTCTCCGGCGAACTAGGCGCGGCGCTGCTGGTGATCCTGGTCGGCTTTCTGCCGAACGAGATCTGGCGGGTGGTCGGCGTGCTGGTGGGGCGCAGCCTCGACGAGGACAGTGCCTGGATGCGCTGGGTGCGCGCGGTGGCAACCGCGCTCATCGCCGCCGTGGTCGCCCGCCTGCTGCTGACGCCGAGCGGCGCCCTGGTCGCGGTGCCGCTGTGGCTGAGGTTGGCCGCGGTCGGGTCCGGGGTTGCGGGGTTTGCCGTGCTGCGCCGTTCGGTGCTGGGCGGCGTGCTGCTGGGCGAGGTGGTTCTGGTCGCCGGCGCCTGGTGGTTGGGGATCGGCTGAGGCCGCTCCGCTTCAGCCCGCCAGCGCCGCGGAAAGCCGGGCCGCCTGATCGGCCAGCACGTCGGGCTGTTCCTTGTAGGACAGCGGCGGGCGCAGTTCGACGCCGGCATGGCGCGGGATGACATGGATGTGGAGGTGGAACACCTCCTGTCCGCCGGCCGGCTCATTGTGCTGGGTGAGCGTTATGCCCTCGGCGGCGAACACGCTGATCTGCGCCCGCGCGATGCGCTGGGCGGCGGCGATGCAAGCGGCGAGATCGCTCGGCGCGGCATCGAGCAGATTGCGCGCCGGCGCCTTGGGAATCACCAGTGCATGGCCGGGGGCGCGGGGCATGATGTCGAGGAAGGCCAGCACCTCGTCGGTCTCCAGAATGCGATAGGCTGGCAGTTCGCCGCGCAGGATCCGGGCGAAGATGTTGCTGGGGTCGTAAGCGGGCATGGCGCATCCTCACAGGTCGTCGGCTTCGCATCGCAGCCCGGCGCCGCACCGTCAAGGTTCGTCGGTGACATGGCGAAACGGCCCGAGGGCGGAAAGCTCGGCCCCGGCCTCCGCCACATAGGCCCGCTCGCGCACCAGATAGTCCGCCACCGCGCGGCGCAGGCCGGGATCGGCGATCCAGTGGGCGGAGCGCGTCGTCACCGGCATGTAGCCGCGCGCCAGCTTGTGCTCGCCCTGCGCGCCGGCTTCCACCGTCTTCAAACCGCGCGCTATCGCGAAATCGATGGCCTGATGGTAGCAGACCTCGAAGTGCAGGAAGGGATGGTGCTCCAGCGCACCCCAATGCCGGCCGTACAGCGCGTCCGATCCGATGAAGTTGATCGCCCCGGCGATCCAGCGGCCCTCGCGCCGGGCCATCACCAGCAGGATGCTCTCCGCCATGCGCGCGCCGATCAGCGAATAGAAGGCGCGGGTGAGGTAAGGCCGGCCCCATTTGCGCGAGCCGGTCTCCATATAGAAGGCGAAGAAGGCATCCCAGGCCGCTTCGGTAATGTCGGCGCCGGTCAGCCAGTCGATCTCGATGCCGTTCGCCAGCGCCTCGCGCCGCTCGCGCCGCAGCGCCTTGCGCTTGCGCGAGGACAGCCGGGCGAGAAAGTCGTCGTAACCGGCATAGCCCTCATTGTGCCAATGGAACTGCTGGTCGGTGCGGGCGAGAAACCCCTCGGTGTGCAGTGCCTGCGCGTCCACCTCGGTCAGGAAGGTGGCGTGGCAGGAGGAAGCGCCGCGCAGCCCGGCGAGGGCGACCAGCCCCTGCGCCAGTGCGGCGCGCGCCGCCGGCGCCTGCGGTCCGGGCGGCACCAGCAGCCGCGGCCCGGTGGCGGGGGTGAACGGCACGCTGACCTGGAGCTTGGGGTAGTAGCGCCCGCCGGCGCGCTGATAGGCATCGGCCCAGCCTTCGTCGAAGACATATTCGCCCCGCGAATGCGCCTTCAGATAGGCCGGGCACACCCCGGCGAGCCGGCCGTCCTCATCCTCCAGCAGCAGGTGCTGCGGCTGCCATCCGGTTGTGCCGCAGGCCGAGCCGGACTCCTCGAGGGCGTGCAGAAAATCGTACGATATAAACGGATTATATGATATTTCCTTAGATATAGATTGAGGATTGGCGCAGGCCTCCCAATCGGCACGGGCAATGGTCGCGATCTGCGGTTCCACCCGGATTCGGTAGCCGGTCGGTGCGGATCCGCGTGCGGGCATGGCGGTGCTGCTCCGGCGCCCGGCCCTAGGGCCGGAACCCTTCGAAAATCATCTGGTCGGCATAGGCGCGGGCGGCCACGCGGTCGGCTTCGCTGCGCACGGTCCAGGTCAGCACCGGCCGGCCGAACAGGTGGCGGGCGAGCCACGGCACCGGGGCCGGCAACTCCTTCACATAATGCGCGAGGAAGTCCGGCCGGGTCCGCGGCGCGTGCAGCACATGGCCGTAGCTGAACTTGGCGGCGGCCGAGAGACCGTCCCATTCCGGGTCCGTGTAGCGCCGCTCCATGGTGAAGCCGCGCGGCAGATGCGGCGCCAGGCGACGCACGGCGGCGACGAGGTCGGGGTCGAACGACATCAGCGCCGCCGGCCCGGCATAGGCGGCCAGCACGGCGACGGTGCGCTCCGCGATGCCGGTGTGGCCGTCGAACGCGCTCTTCAGCTCGATCAGCAGCGGTACCCGGCCGGCGACGCGGGCCAGCAGGTCGGGCAGGCTCATCATGCGCTCGGCCGTGCCGCGAAAGGCCAGCCCTTGCAGCGCCTGCGCCGTGCGGGCACTGAGCGGGCCCTGCGCCAGCGTCAGCCGGTCCAGCGCATCGTCATGGAACACCATGGCTTGCCCGTCCGCGGAAAGCTGGACGTCGCACTCGATGGCGTAGCGCCCGGCCATGGCGGCCTCGGCCGCCGCCGGCATATTCTCGATGATGCCGGCCGCGGCATCGTGCAGCCCGCGATGGGCGATCGGCCGTGCCGTCAGCCAGTCGGGTGCCGCCATGGGGTCAGGCGAACTCCACCACGGCCTCGATTTCCACCGAGACATCGAAGGGCAGGGCGGCGACGCCGACCGCGGAGCGGGCATGGCGCCCGGCCTCGCCGAACACCTCGACGAACAGGTCCGAGCAACCGTTCACGACCCGCGGCTGGTCGACGAAATCGGGGGCGGAATTGACGAAGCCGACCAGCTTCACCACCCGCGTCACCCGGTCGAGATCGCTCAGCGCGGCCTTGATCTGGGCCAGCAGATTGATGCCGCACTGGCGCGCCGCAGCCCGGCCGGCCTCGATGTCGTCCGCCGTGCGCAGCGTGCCGGTGAGGCGGGTGCCGTCGGCGGTGACGGAAATCTGGCCGGAAATCCACAGCAGATTGCCGGTCTGCACGCTCGGCACGTAATTGGCCACCGGGGTCACCGGTGTCGGCAGGGAAATACCCAGCGCCGCGAGCGTCGCGTCCACCGTTCCGGTCATGGCTGTCTCCGTCGCGCGGTAAGGTTCGAGGGCCGTTCGGTTCCGAATTTCGCCCTTGTTCTCGTCTCACTGTCTTGGCGGATCGGCGCCCGGCGCGCAAGCTGCGCCGGCAGGCACGAATGAGGTTGGACGATGCGACGTGTGAACATGCTTCCCGCCAAAGCCGCGCTCGCCGCGCTTCTCGCCGGCGCGGCCGCCGCGCCGGCTTTGGCCGGCCCGGTGATGCTGGCGCCGCATCGGGCGACCTACACGCTTTCGCTCGACGCCTCCAAGGCGGCCAAGCAGGTCGACGCCGCGCAGGGCCAGATCGTCTACGAGATTCGCGGCAGCGCCTGCTCGGGCTATTCCGTCCAGCTCCGCCAGCAGACCGATCTCGACACCGATGGCGGCGAGCGCATGTCGAGCGCGCTGGACAGCGCGACCTGGGAGGACGGCGAGGCCAAAACCTACCGCTTCCGCATCCGCAACACGGTGAACGCGCAGACGCGCGAGGAGGCCGACGGCGTGGCCGAGCGGCAGGACGGCCGTCTGCGGGTAAAGGCGACCAAGCCGGAGACCGCGACCTTCGAGCTGAAAGGCGGCGCCGTGCTGCCGACCCAGCACATCATCAAGATATTGAACGCGGCGGCCGAGGGAGAGAGCGTGCTGGAAGCCCCGGTCTATGACGGCTCGCCGGACGGCCGGAAGATTTTCGACACGCTGACGGTGATCGGCAAGGGCACCGCGAACGCGGACGGGCTGGAGGCGGCGGCGAAGGTGGAGGCGCTGGCCGGCCATACGCGCTATCCGGTGACCGTGAGCTATTACGAGCAGGGCACCGGCGCGCAGACGCCGGACTACATCATCAGCTTCGATCTTTACGACAATGGCGTGAGCCGCGCCTTGAAGCTCGACTACGGCGATTTCGCCCTGCGCGGCACGCTCACCTCCTATGAAGCGCTGCCGGTGGAGGCCTGTGCGAAGTAGGGCTTCGAGAGTGTTTGGAAAGTGGACGGCGGCCGGCATCAGCGTTGTGCGTCCTTCGAGGCCCGAGCTGTGCTCGGGCGCCTCAGGATGACGTAATTTATTGTTTTTCATATACATTCGTCATGCTGAGGTGCCGGCCGCAGGCCGGCCGCGAAGCACGCACAGCTGCTATTCAGAACCCGACTTTGACCTTCCAAACAGTCTCTTACTGTTTCGGCCGCTTCACGACGTCGATCGTCACGCCGCGTCCGACCGCCGCCTGGCCGAACCGGGCGCGCAGCCGGTCCATTGCCAGCTCGGCGGCGCCGCGGCGGGCAGTGTTGGGGTCGATCAGGTCGGCGGGGTCGGCCTCGCGCGGGTCGCCGAGATCGGACACCCCGACGCCGATCAGCCGGAACAGCGTGCCGTCCGCCTCGCGTTGCAGCAGCTCGCGGGCACAGTCGAAGATGCGGAAGGAAAGCTGGGTCGGGCTGTCCAGCGTGCGGGCGCGGGTGCGGCCGCGGAAATCGGCGGTCTTCAGCTTCAGCGTCACCGTGCGCCCGGCAAAGCCCGCCGCCTTGAGCCGCGCCGAGATTTTCTCGCACAGCGGGAACAGCGTCTGCTCCAGCGCCCGGAAGCCGGCAATATCGCCGTCGAACGTGGTCTCGGCCGAGATGCTCTTGGTCTGGCGCACCGGGTCCACCGGCCGGTGGTCCTCGCCGCGCGCCAGCCGGGCGAGGCGCAGCCCCTCGGCACCGTAGCGGCGCATCAGCGCCTCGTCTCCGGCTCGCTGGAGGTCGGCCAGCGTACGGTAGCCGCCCGCGGCAAGGCGGGCCTGGGTGGCCTGACCGACGCCCCAGATGATGGTGAGCGGGCGCGGCGCCAGGAAGGCGGCGGCCTCCGCCCGGCCGATGACGGTGAAGCCGCGCGGCTTTTCGAGGTCGGAGGCGACCTTGGCCAGGAACTTGTTGGGGGCGAGGCCGACCGAGACGGTGATGCCGATGTCGCGCTCCACCGCGGCGGCGAACCCCGCCAGGATGCGCGCCGGGGGGTCGCCGTGCAGCCGCTCCGTGCCGGAGAGGTCGAGGAAGGCTTCGTCGATCGACAGCGGCTCCACCAGCGGAGTGAGCCGCAGCATCCGCTCGCGGATCTGCCGGCCTACCGCGACGTATTTCGCCATGTTCGGGCGAATCACCACGGCGTCCGGGCACAGCGCGCGGGCCTTGAACATCGGCATGGCGGAGCGCACGCCGGAGATGCGGGCCAGATAGCACGCGGTGGAAACGACGCCGCGCCGGCCGCCGCCGATGATCACCGGCCGTTCAAGCAGGCTCGGGTCGTCGCGCTTCTCGATGGCGGCGTAGAAGGCGTCGCAATCGATATGGGCGACCGACAGGCTGAACAGTTCCTCATGCACCAGAACCCGCGGGCTGCCGCAGGCGGCGCAGCGCAGCAGCCCGGCGCGGCGCAGCGCCTTGCCCGAGAGGCAATCCCGACACAGCGCCGGGGCCGGCTCGCCCATATCGGCTCCTACAGATCGTGATCGCCGCCCTGGTGCGCCAGCAGCTCGCGCGCCGCCACGGCATGGCCGGGATCGATCTGGGCGTGCGCCGCAAAGAGCAGCAGCAGCTCCTGGCGGTTGATTAAATGGTCCAGCACCGCCACTTGAAAGGCGGGAGCCCGCATCACCCGGCGCAGTTCGTTCGGCGCCAGCCCGCTCTCCGCCAGCAGCGGGCCGATTCGTTCCGGGTCCGCGGCAAGGAAGGTCAGTGCCTGCAAAGCCACCTCTTCGGCGGCGCCGCGGCTGGTCAAATGGCGGGGTTTCAGCGTGCGCATTTGGGCTTCCGTAAGGAATGATCGCTAGACCAGAAACTGTCGATCAGGAATGGGCCGGAGCTTAGCACAGCGGCAGCCGAAGGCCCGGTCGTCCCGAGGATCGGAGACAGAGCGTTCATGGCCAAGACCATCCTGATCGTCGAAGACAATGAGCTCAATATGAAGCTCTTCCACGACCTGTTGGAAGCGCACGGCTATGTGACGGTGGAAACCCGCAACGGCACCGAGGCGGTCGACCTCGCCCGCCGCCACCGGCCGGACCTCATCCTGATGGACATCCAGCTGCCGGAAGTCTCCGGCCTCGAAGTCACGCGCTGGCTGAAGGCGGATGCGGAGCTGAAGCACATTCCGGTTGTGGCGGTCACCGCCTTTGCCATGAAGGGCGACGAGGAGCGGATTCGCGAGGGCGGCTGCGAGGCCTATATCTCCAAGCCGATCTCCGTGGCGCGATTTCTGGAAACCGTGCGCCATTTCGTCAACGACACCTGAATCGCGGCGGCGGCCTGCGCATTTCGGGCGTTGATTTCGACGGCGGTTGGGGTAGCTTGGCACCCATCGGGGCCGCGCGGCAGCGGCGACCGGCGGGCAAGCCCCGTTTCCAATCGAATAGCCCTGCGGAGTGCTCAGGTCCGCCGCATCTCCTGGGTCCGTAGGGTTCGACCGGCGGGTGGCGATTATCGGATGGCCTCTCCGATGCGCCGCTCGCCGGTCACTCTCTCTCATTGAGCGTCCGTGAAACGAAAAAAGGCGCCACAAGGCGCCTTTCGCGTTGGTCGGTCCGAGAAGGGCCGCCCTTACTTGATCTTGCCTTCGCGGAATTCGACGTGCTTCTTCGCCACCGGGTCGTACTTCTTGACGACCATCTTGTCGGTCATGGTGCGCGAGTTCTTCTTGGTCACGTAGAAATAGCCGGTGTCGGCGCTCGACACGAGCCGGATCTTGATGGTCGCCGCCTTGGCCATGGCCGCTCTCCTGCGTGCGCGGGCGAGGCCGCGCGACAAATGGGGAAGGGGCCG
>JBGGNI010000122.1:0-17963 GCA_041287585.1 Xanthobacteraceae bacterium | reverse complement strand
AGCCTCGATTATTATGTATGTAGGCTGATAAGGCGTTGCGGGGGTCCGGCCACGGAGAAGTGGCCCGCAACGGGGAATGCCGTTTGGCGCGCCACTAGAGCGCCCTAGGAGTGGGCCCGCCGGAGCCACCTCCTCTTGCCTCACATCGTGTCGGCGCGCCAACGCCGTGGACCCACACACGAGCCCCGTCCGATATGGCCGGGAGGCGAGGGAAAATACTATGGACTATATGCAGCCCCTGTTCTGGCTCGCACTTCTCAAGATCATCTGGATCAATGTCCTGCTGTCGGGCGACAACGCCGTGGTTATCGCCATGGCCTGCCGCTCCCTGCCGGACAATATGCGCCGCTGGGGCATGATCCTGGGTGCCGGCGTCGCCGTCGGCATGCGCATCGTGTTTACCGCCGTGGTGGCCTCGCTGCTCGGCCTGCCCTGGCTGAAGATCGTCGGCTCGCTGGCACTGATGTGGATCGCGGTCGATCTCGTCGTTCCCGAAGCGGAAGGCGAGGAGGGCGGCGTTCATGCCCATGAAAGCCTGTGGCGCGCGGTCGGCACCATCGCGGTGGCCGATCTGGTGATGAGCCTCGACAATGTCGTCGCCATCGCCGCGGTGGCGGACGGCAATTGGACGCTGATCATCATCGGCCTCATCATCTCCATCCCGATGATCGTTGCCGGTGCCGCGCTTATCATGTCGCTGCTGGCGCGCTTCCCCTTCCTGGTGTGGGCCGGCGCGGCTCTGCTCGGCTGGGTGGCCGGCGAGATGTTCATCTCGGATGTGAAGATCCACGACTATCTCGGTGAGGTGCTTGTGCATCGGCTGGAATATCCGGCAGCCATCTTCGCCACGGTGGCCGTGGTCGGCATCGGCTGGGGCATTGCCCGCATGCGCCGCGGCGCCGGCCTCAAGACTTCGGGCCACTAGGCCCTGCCTGTTCCGTGCCCCCGCACGCTGTGAGCTGCGGGGGCACGGCATGGCGCCCACACACGCTTCCCTTTTCGCACCAAACGAATCCGGCTGGGCAAGGTGCCGCTACGGCACTATCGTCTCGCCGTGACCGGAGAACAGACCGATGAGTTTCGACGATCCTATCTTCTGGGTTGCCCTGATGCAGATCATCTGGATCGATCTGCTGCTGTCGGGCGACAACGCCGTGGTTATCGCCCTGGCCTGCCGCTCGCTGCCGCCCGAACAGCGCAAATGGGGCATCATCCTCGGCGCCGGCGCGGCTGTCGGCCTGCGCATCATTTTCGCCCTGGTGGTCTCGGCCCTGCTCGACGTGCCGTTCCTGAAAGTGGTGGGCGGCCTGCTGCTGTTCTGGATCGCCATCAAGCTGGTGCTCGACGAGGGTGGCGGCGCCCATGAGGTCAAGAGCAGCGACAGCCTGTGGAAGGCCGTCGGCACCATTGCGGTGGCCGACGCGGTGATGAGCCTCGACAATGTGGTGGCGATCGCCGCCGCGGCACGCGGCCATGCCGAACTGTTCATCTTCGGTCTGCTGCTGACCATTCCGCTGATCGTGTTCGGCTCGCAGCTCATCCTGTCGCTGATCTCCCGCTTCCCCATCGTCATCTGGTTCGGCGCCGGCCTGCTCGGCTGGATCGCGGGCGAGATGGTCCTCGGCGACAAGGTGGTGCTGGAATATCTGGAAACCTCGATGCCGCACTTCGTCGAGCGGGTTCCCGAGAGCGACGCCGCCCCCGGCGGGTTGAAGGCGGCGGCATTGCCGCATTACGTCTCGGCCGTCATCGGCGCCGCCTTCGTGCTGGCCTTCGGCTGGATCGTGAAGAGCCGCCGGGCGACCAGTGCCGCGGTGAGCGGCTCGCACTGACGAAAGACGCGGCGCGGCGCGAGCCGCGGCGCGTGACATGAAGGGGCGCTCCGCTATCATGGATGGCGGAGCGCTTTTTCATGAATCAGCACGTCACGCCGGCCGAAACCGGCTCTTCCGCCTGCCCGCACGACTGCCCGTCGACCTGCGCCCTTGAAATCGACATTTCCGGCGGGCGCATCGGCCGGGTGCGCGGTGCCGGCGGCAACAGCTACACGGCCGGGGTGATCTGCGCCAAGGTCGCGCGCTATGCCGAGCGGGTACACCACCCGGACCGGCTGATGCAGCCCTTGCTGCGCACCGGGCCAAAGGGCTCCGGCTCCTTTGCGCCGATCGGCTGGGACGACGCGCTGGACCTGATCACCGAGCGATTCCAAGAGGCCGAGGCCCGCCACGGCGCGGAAGCGGTATGGCCCTATTATTATGCCGGCACCATGGGCCTGGTGATGCGCGACGGCATCAACCGGCTGCGTCACGCCAAGCGCTATTCCGGCTTCTTCTCCTCCATCTGCGTCAATCCGGCCTGGAGCGGCTTCATGGCCGGCACCGGCCGGCTGGCCGGGCCGGACCCGCGCGAGATGGGCAAGTCCGATCTCGTTGTCATCTGGGGCACCAACCCGGTGGCGACGCAGGTCAATGTGATGGCCCACGCCGTGCGCGCCCGCAAGGAACGCGGCGCCCGCATCGCGGTGGTCGATGTCTATCGCGGCCCGACCATGGAGCAGGCGGACATCCCGCTGCTGATCCGCCCCGGCACCGACGGGGCGCTGGCCTGCGCCATCATGCATGTGCTGTTCCGCGACGGGCTGGCCGACCGCGCCTACCTTGCCACCCATGCCGACGATGCGCTGGGGCTGGAGGCGCATCTGAAAGACCGCACGCCGGAATGGGCGGCCGCCATCACCGGTTTGCCGGCCGAGGAGATCGTCGCCTTCGCCCACGCCATCGGGCGCACGCCGCGCACCTTCATCCGCGCCGGCTACGGCTTCACCCGCTCGCGCAACGGCGCGGTGAATATGCATGCGGTGACCTGCATCGCCACGGTGGCCGGCTCCTGGCAGCACGAAGGGGGAGGGGCGTTCCACACCAACGGCGCCATCTTCGGCTGGAACAAGACCATGATCGAGGGGCTGGACCTGCGCGACCCCGCGGTGCGCCAGCTCGACCAGTCCCGCATCGGCGCCGTGCTCGACGGCGACCCGCAGGTGCTGGGCGGCGGCCCGCCGGTCACCGCCATGCTGATCCAGAACACCAACCCGGTCTCCGTGGCACCCGACCAGGACCGCGTGAAGCGGGGCTTTGCCCGCGACGACCTGTTCGTCGCCGTGCACGAGCATTTCATGACCGAGACGGCGCGCATGGCCGATCTGGTGCTGCCCGCCACCATGTTCGTGGAACATGACGATTTGTACCAGGCCGGCGGCAACCAGTATGTGCTGCTCGGCCCGAAGCTGATCGAGCCGCCGGGGGAATGCCGCGCCAACCATGATCTGGTGCGCGCGCTGGCGGCCCGGCTCGGCGCCGCGCATCCGGGTTTCGATTTGAGCCCGCGCCAATTGATCGACTGGACGCTGCGCGCCTCCAACCGCGGCACGCTGGAGGAACTGGAGCAGCAACGCTTCATCGACGTGCAGCCGGACTTCGACACGGCGCATTATGTGAAGGGCTTCGCCTGGCCGGACGGCCGGTTCCATTTCAAGCCCGGCTGGCCGGACGTGCCCTATGCGGCGCCCGGCACCTTCGGGCCGGTGGCGCAGATGCCGGAATGGCCGGACCACTGGGCTTCCATCGAGGAGGCGACGCCCGAGCATCCGTTCCGTCTGGTTACCGCGCCAGCGCGCTCCTTCCTCAATTCCAGCTTCAACGAGACGCCGTCCTCGCTCGCCCGCGAGAAGCGTCCCGAACTGATGATCCATTCCGACGATGCCGCCGCTCTCGGCATCGCCACCGGCGATGCGGTGCAGGTGGAGAATCCGCGTGGCGCCGTTGTGCTGGCCGCCCGCCTGTTCGACGGGCTGCGCCGCGGCGTGGTGGTGGCCGAATCGATCTGGCCGAACGAGGCGCATCCCGGTGGGCGCGGCATCAACACGCTGACCGGCGCCGACCCGGTCGCCCCGTTCGGCGGGGCGGCGTTTCACGACAACCGGGTGCGGCTGGTGCGGCTGTGACGGTGAGCGCCGAATGGGCGCCGTTGTTCCTGCCGGTTTTCATCGTCCTGATTCTGGCCGCCATGGCCTGGATTCTGGTCGGCGCGCTGCGCCGGCATTTCGCCCCGCCGCCACCTTCCCCTCCGCTCGCCCGCTGGCGCTGGGCCGATCTCAGTGACATCGCCTTCGACGGTACCCGCATGGTGTGGTTTGGCCCGTTCCGGCATGCGTGGCGCTACCAGATGGTGTCCGCCCGCGGGCTGCGGGCGACGGACGGGTGGGAGCCGCGCCGGCTCGCCCGCTTCAGTGTCGAGATGAACGCGCTGGGGCCGCTGGTGCGCGGCGGCACGGCACGGCTGGAGACCTCCGGGCCAAGCATCGCGCTCGCCGTCGAGCCCTATGTCGCGTGGCCCTGGACCCTGGCGCCGCCGCTGGCGCAGGTCAGCGTGCTGGCCTCCGGCGTGCCGCTCGGCCGGTTCGAGGTGAGCGACACGGCGGTGCTGGCCCGCGACAGCACCGGGCAGACGGTGGGCGAATGGCGTACCGGGGCGCGGCCGGGCCATTGGCTGCGCACCGATGCGGCGATCTACGGCCGCGACCAGCCCGCTTATGCGCCGCTGCGTCTCGCCGATGGCACGGAGGCGGCGTTGCGGCTGCCGCATGTGCGGCTCACCGGGCGGCGCTACGATTTTTCCGGCATCGCCTTCCTGAAAACGCCGCCGGGCGAGCCGGGCGAGGCGACCGCGGTGTGGCTGCTCGCCTTCGTCGCGCTGTCGGCCTATGTCTCCGCCGGCCTGCTGGCGCGCGAGCGTTCGCGTCCGGCGCGACCACCGCCGGAGCGTTCGGGTTAATTTTGCCGGTATCTGGATGGAACCGGAACGGGGTGCCGCACTTTTACCGATGCGTCGACGGTCCGGCGCCCGGCAGATAAGGCTCCCGATGCGGTTTTCCCTCAATTCCCGCCTCGATTACGAGGTGCGTTCATCCACCGTGTTCATCCTCAATGTCGAGGCGGCGGCGCTGCGCCAGCAGCGGATTTTGTCCGAGAGCCTGGTGCTGGAGCCCGCCGTCTCGCTGGACCGCCATGTCGAGAGCGAGAGCGGCACCCGCTTCGTGCGGGCGGTGGTCGAACCCGGCACGTTCTCGGTGAGCTACCAGGCCGAAGTGCAGCTCGACATGCACGATGCCGACCCGGCGAGCGTCGGCGAGGTGCCGGTGGCAGAGCTGCCGCTGGCGGTGGCGCCCTATCTCAACCCCAGCCGCTACTGCCAGTCCGACCTGCTGGCGCGCTTCGCCCATCGCGAGTTCGGCGCGCTGCCGCCCGGCCACGCCCGCGTGACGCAGATCTGCAACTGGATCTACGAGAATGTCGACTATCAGCGCGGCACCAGCAATGCCGAGACGTCGGCCTATGACACCATGGTGCTGCGCGCCGGCGTGTGCCGCGATTTCGCCCATCTCGGCATCGCCTTCTGCCGCGCGCTGGCGATTCCGGCGCGTTTTGCCAGCTGCTATGCATGGCAGCTCGACCCGCCGGACTTCCATGCGGTGTTCGAAGCCTATCTGGGCGGCTCCTGGTACCTGTTCGACCCCACCCGGCAGGCCGCGCTGCAGGGGCTGGTGCGGATCGGCGTCGGGCGCGACGCGGCGGACGCCGCCTTCGCCACCATCCATGGCGATTCGGAAATGAAAGCAATGCAGGTGAGCATCACCCCCGCCGAAGATGTGGCGGAAACCGAGCCGACCGTGCGGGCGGTCGGCATCGCCTGAGGTTCAGGCCGCCGGCGCCACCAAAGCCCGGCCGCCGGTGCCGTGGTCGTCGATCCGCACCCGGCCGTCATCGAGCCGCGCGCGGCCCTCGCAGATCAGGCGCAGCGCTGCCGGATAGATCACATGCTCCTGCGCCAGCACGCGGGCACCGAGCGTGTCCGCCGTATCGGCGTCCAGCACCGGCACCGCGGCCTGCATGATGATCGGTCCCGCATCCATCTCGCTGGTGACGAAATGCACGGTGCAGCCATGCAGGCGCACGCCGGCGGCCAGCGCCCGCGCGTGGGTGTCGAGGCCCTTGAAGCTCGGCAGCAGCGCGGGGTGGATGTTGATCATACGGCCTTCCCAGCGCTCGGTGAAACCGGGCGTGAGCAGCCGCATGAAGCCGGCGAGGCAGACGATCTCGACGCCGGCCTCCTGCAAGGCGGCATCCAGCGCGGCGTCGAAGCCGGCGCGGTCGCGGTGGGCCTTGTGGTCGATCGCCTTCGTGGCAATGCCGGCGGCGCGGGCGTGGTCCAGGCCGGCGGCGTTCGGGCGGTTCGACAGCACGGTGACGATCTGCGCCGGGTAGTCGGCGCTCGCCGCGGCGGCGATAAGGGCCGCCATGTTGGAGCCGCGCCCGGAGATGAGGACGCCGACGCGCCGGCGCCTCATAGTGCGAGCGTTCCGTCATACACGGTGCGCGCCGCGCCTTCGCCGGGTTCGATGGCGCCCAGCCGCACCACCGATTCGCCGGCATCGGCGAAGGCGTCGGCCACGGCTTCGTCGTCTTCCGCCGCCACCACCACCACCATGCCTATGCCGCAATTGAAGGTGCGCAGCATCTCCTCTGCCGAGATTCCGCCGGCCTGCGCCAGCCAGCGGAACACCGGCGGCAAAGCGAGGCCGTCGAGATCGATGCGCCCCACCGTGCCCTTGGGCAGCACGCGGGGCAGGTTCTCAGTGAGGCCGCCGCCGGTGATGTGGGCCAGCGCCTTGATCTTGCCGGTGCCGCGGATCACCTCCAGCACCGGGCGCACATAGAGCCGCGTCGGCTCCAGCAGCGCGGCGCCCAGGCTCAGCCCCTCGGCGAACGGGGCGGGGTCGTGCCAGTTGAGGCCGGTGTGCTCCGCCACCCGGCGCACCAGCGAATAGCCGTTGGAATGCACGCCGGAGGAGGTGAGGCCGAGCAGCACGTCGCCGGGGCCGATGCCGGGCGCCGGCAGCAGCGCGCCGCGCTCCACGGCGCCGACCGCAAAGCCGGCGAGGTCATAGTCGCCATCCGCATACATGCCGGGCATCTCGGCGGTTTCGCCGCCGATCAGCGCGCAGCCGGACTCGACGCAGCCCTTGGCGATGCCGGCGACGATGTGGGCGCCGATCTCCGGCGTCAGCCGGCCGGTGGCGAAATAATCCAGGAAGAACAGCGGCTCGGCGCCCTGCACCACGAGGTCGTTGACGCACATCGCCACCAGGTCGATGCCGATGGTGTCGTGACGCCCGGTCTCGATGGCGAGCTTAAGCTTGGTGCCGACGCCGTCCGTGGTGGCGACGATCAGCGGATCATCGAAGCCGGCGGCCTTGGGGTCGAACACGCCGCCGAACCCGCCGATCTCGGCATCGGCGCCGGGACGGCGGGTGGCGCGCACCAGCGGCTTGATCAGGTCGACCAGCCGGTTGCCGGCATCGATGTCGACGCCCGCATCGCGATAGCTCAGCCCGTTCCCGGTCTCGCCCATGGCGCGTCCCCTGCAATGATGGCGCGGAGTAGCCGCTTCTCGCCGTTGCGGCAAGCCGCGCGATGGCTCATCCGCGGCTCGGCGCGCGGATCCGCTCCAGCGCCAGCGCGGCGAGCCCGGCGCCGAGGCCCCAGAACGCCGACCCGATGCCGACGAAGGCAACGCCCGAGGCGGTGACCGCGAAAGTCACCACGGCGGGAAACAGCCGCAGCGGATCGCCCAGCGCCGTGCCCAGCGCATTGACCAGCGGCCCGAACAGCGCAAGCCCGGCGAAGGTCGCGACAAGGCTGACGGGCAGGGCGACGATAAGCGCGACGAAGGCGGCACCGCCGATGGTGAAGGCCAGGAAGGTCGCCGCAAAGAACAGCCCTGCCACCCAGCGCCGCGCCGGATCCGGGTGGGTGTCCGGCCCGGTGCACAGCGAGGCGGTGAGCGCGGAGAGATTGATCGAGAGCGTGCCGAGCGGTGCCGCCGCGATGGAGGCAAGGCCGACGGTGGTCAGAATGGCACGGGTCGGCGGCGTGTAGCCGGCGGCCTGCAGCACGGCGAAGCCCGGCAGATTTTGCGAGGCCATGGTGACGAGGTAGAGCGGCAGGCCGACGCCGATCAGCGTCTGGAGATCGAAGGCGGGCCAAATCAACCCCGGCACCGGCAGCGGCAGGCCCTCCGGCAGCGGCGCGACCCGCCCGAGCAGGAACGCCAGCGCCACGCCGATGCCGAGCACCACCAGCACCGCGCCGAACGGGCTGAGCCGCCGCGCCACCAGGAACAACACCGCCAGCGGCAGCACCAGGGCCGGCTCGGCCGCCGCCGCTTCGCACAGGGCGATGGCGAAGCGGAACAGCACGCCCGCCAGCATCGCCGCCGCGATCGCCACCGGAATGCGGCGCACCAGCATCGAGACCGGCTGCAGGGCGGCGGTGAGCACGGTGAGCAGCCCCGCCAGCAGGAAGGCGCCGACCGCCTGGTGAATGTCGACGCCGTGGGATGCGGCGAGCAGCGCCCCGCCGGGCGCCGTCCAGGCGACGATGATGGGCAGCCGATAGCGCAGGCACAGCCACAGCGTGCCGACTGCGATGGAGAGGCAGAGGCCGAACACCGCCGAGGACATCTGGTCCGGGCTCGCGCCCAGCGCGTGATAGGCGGCGACCAGCAAAGGCAGCGTGCTGGCGAAGCCGACCAGAGACGCAACGACGCCGGAAATGAGCAGAGAGACAGGCATCGCGCACGGATTCACTCGACGGAACCGCCCGCTTCTCGCACGCCGATGCCTGCGTGTCGCGCACTTTAGGACGCGGACCTTGGCGAGCGGCTGCTGCCGCCCCATCTGCGCACCACACAGCGCAGGACCGCAAGTGAACCTTCCCAATCTCATAACCATCGGCCGCATTCTCGCGGTGCCGATGATCGTCTGGGCGATCACCGCCGGAGAAGAAGCGCTGGCCTTCTGGCTGTTCCTCGCCGCGGGCCTGTCCGATGCGGTGGACGGGATGATCGCGCGGCGCTTCGACATGCGCAGCGAACTCGGCGCCTATCTCGATCCGCTGGCCGACAAGGCGCTGCTGATGTCGATCTATGTCACACTGGCGGCGGCCGGCAGCATGCCGCGCTGGGTGGCCATTGCGGTGGTGTCGCGCGACATCATGATCGTCGGCGCGGTGGTGCTGTCGCGTCTGCTGGACAAGCCGGTCACCATCCGCCCGCTGCTGGTCTCCAAGCTGAACACGGCGGCGCAGATCGCCTTCGCGGCCTTGGTGCTCGCCGCGCTCGGCTTCGGCATCGAGCTGGGGTTTACCTTCAATCTCGGCCTGCTGGCGGTCGGCACCTTGACGGTGGTGTCGGCGGCTGCCTATCTCGCTGAATGGACGCGCCACATGGCGTCCTGAGGGCTGGCCGCAGGCGGGCCGGGAGGGTGAATGGTCCTGCATCGGCAGCTTATCTTCTGGCTTGGCGCTCTCGCCGTGCTGCTGCTGGTGCTGTGGGTGCTGAGCGGCGTGCTGCTGCCCTTCGTCGCCGGCTTCGTCCTGGCGTATTTCCTCAACCCGATCGTCAACCGGCTGGAGCGCTGGGGCGTCGGCCGGGTGTGGGCGACGCTCGCTACCATAAGCTGGTCGCTGCTGCTGGTCATCCTGCTGCTTTTGCTGGTGATCCCGATACTCGGCGGCCAGCTCGCGGCGCTGCTGGAGCGGCTGCCCGAATATATCGTCAAGCTGCAGAACCTCATCACCCAGGAAGGCAAGGAGTGGCTCGACACCCTGGTCGGCGACCGCATGCCGAGCATCCAGCGCGGGCTTTCCGAGCTCGTCACCCAGGGCGCTGCCTATATGCTGACCTTCGTCCAGTCGATCTGGACCGGCGGGCAGGCGCTGATCTCGCTGTTCTCGCTGCTGGTCATCACCCCGGTGGTGGCGTTCTACATGCTGAACGACTGGAACAGCATGGTGGAGAAGGTCGATTCCTGGCTGCCGCTGAAGCACCGCGAGACCATTCGCGATCTCGCCCGGAAAATGGACCGCGCCATTGCCGGCTTCCTGCGCGGACAGGCGGCGGTGTGCCTGATTCTCGGCACCTTCTACGCCGTCTCGCTGACGGTCGCCGGGCTGAATTTCGGCTTCATCATCGGCTTCGTGTCCGGCATCATCACCTTCATTCCCTATGTCGGCTCGCTCACCGGGCTGGTGCTGGCCGGCGCGGTGGCGATCGTGCAGTTCTTCCCGGACTGGACGATGATCGGCATCATCGCCGGCATCTTCGTGTTCGGCCAATTCATCGAGGGCTACATCCTCTCGCCCAAGCTGGTCGGCGACAGCATCGGCCTGCACCCGGTGTGGCTGATGTTCGCGCTGCTGGCCTTCGGCTACCTGCTCGGCTTCCTCGGCCTGCTGCTGGCGGTGCCGCTGGCCGCGGCGGCCGGGGTGCTGGTTCGGTTCGCCCTCGACAGCTATCTGGAGAGCCCGCTCTACACCGGCGAGGACGAGAACGGCGCCGGCGCCGGCACCGCGTGAGGCTGAGGCGATGACGCCGCCCTTCCGCCAATTGCCGCTCGATTTGCCGCATGCGGAAAGCCGCAGCCGCGCCGATTTCCTGGAGAGCTGCTCCAACGCCCAGGCTCTGGCGATGATC
Source organism: Xanthobacteraceae bacterium (assembly GCA_041287585.1). Lineage (GTDB taxonomy): Bacteria > Pseudomonadota > Alphaproteobacteria > Rhizobiales > Xanthobacteraceae > Ancylobacter. Next base: position 7,373 of record JBGGNI010000122.1, on the reverse strand, counting down.
GATGCCTGGCCGGATTGGCCGGCCCGCACGCTGGCCTTGATCGGCCCGCAGGGCGCCGGCAAGAGCCACCTCGGCGCCGTGCTGGCCGAGCGCGCCGGTGCCGCGACCATCCCGGCGGCGATGCTGCGGACCGATGGGGTGCCGGAGGCGCTCGCCACCGGGGCGCTGGTGCTGGAGGATCTCGATGCCGCGCCGTTCGACGAGGCGGCGCTGTTTCACCTCTTGAACCTGGCCGGCGAGCAGCGCGCCTTCCTCCTGATCACCGCGCGCCATGCGCCGGCCGCGCTCGCCGACCGACTGGCGACCCGCGACCTCGCCTCGCGCCTGCGCGCGCTGCCGACGGCGTCCATCGGCGCGCCCGACGATGCGCTGCTGGCGGCGGTGACGCTGAAGCTGTTCGCCGACCGGCAGATCGTGCCGGACGACGCGCTGCTGGCTTTCCTTCTGGCGCGGGTGGAGCGCTCCGTCGCCGCGATGCGCGAAACGGTGGCGGCGCTCGACCGCGAGGCGCTGGCGCGCAAGCGGGCGCCGAGCCGCGCACTTGCCGCCGAGCTGCTGCGGGCGCAGGGCGACGATGCCGAGGGTTAGGCCGGCGTAAGATAATCTGTCATTGAGACGTCACGATGGGCGAGGAAGTTCCGGCCCGACGCGGAATGGATAAGGGAGAGCGACGTGGCTGAGGCGAAGGAAATGCCGGAGATCAAGGTCGCCGAGGTGCCGGCGGTGGGCCGGCTCGATCCGATGACCACGCCGCAGCGCTTCATCAACCGCGAACTGTCCTGGCTGCAATTCAATCGCCGGGTGCTCGAAGAGGCCGGCAACAAGGCGCATCCGCTGCTGGAGCAACTGCGCTTCCTCTCCATCAGCGCCAACAATCTCGATGAATTCTTCATGGTCCGCGTCGCCGGCCTCAAGGAACAGGCGCGCGAAGGTTTCGACACCCTCAGCCCCGACGGGCTTTCGCCGGCCGCGCAATTGCCGCTGATCGGCGCCGAGGTTGCGGCCCTGGCCCACGACCAGCAGGTGCGCTGGCGCGAACTGCGCGCCGAACTCGCCACCACCGGCATCGTGATGGTGGACGGCGCCGACGTGCGCAAAAGCGACCGCGCGGCGCTGGACCGTCATTTCCTCGACCATGTCTTCCCGGTGCTGACGCCGCTGGCGATCGACCCGGCGCATCCCTTCCCATTCATCCCCAATCTCGGTTTTTCGCTCGCCTTGCAGCTTGCGCGGATTTCGGACGGGCGGTCGATGAACGCGCTGATCCGCGTGCCGGCGCGCATCGATCGCTTCATCCGCCTGCCGGACGAGGCCGGGGCCGCCCGCTTCATCACGCTGGAACAGATGATCGGCCTCTATATCGGCCGGCTGTTCCCCGGCTATCAGGTCAACGGCCAGGGCGGCTTCCGCGTCATTCGCGACAGCGACCTCGAAGTGGAGGAAGAGGCCGAAGACCTGATGCGGCTGTTCGAGAGCGCGCTGAAGCGCCGTCGCCGCGGCCAGGTGATCCGTTTGGAGATGGATGCCACCATGCCGGCCGAGCTGCGCGCCTTCGTGGTGCGCGAGTTCGGCGTCGCCGAGGACGAGATTTTTCTCAACGAGGGCGTGCTGGCGCTGAACGAGTTCAGCCAGCTGGTGTCGCTGGAACGCTCCGATCTCAAGTTCAAGCCCTATAATCCGCGCTTTCCCGAGCGCATCCGCGACCATGCCGGCGACTGCTTCGCCGCCATCCGCGAGAAGGATCTGGTGGTGCACCACCCCTATGAGTCGTTCGACGTGGTGGTGCAGTTCCTGCGCCAGGCGGCGCGCGACCCGAACGTGGTCGCGATCAAGCAGACGCTGTACCGCACCTCGTCCGACAGCCCGATCGTGCGCGCGCTGGCCGAGGCGGCCGAGGCCGGCAAGTCGGTGACCGCGCTGGTGGAGCTGAAGGCGCGCTTCGACGAGGAGGCCAATATCCGCTGGGCCCGCGACCTGGAGCGCGCCGGCGTGCAGGTGGTGTTCGGCTTCCTGGAGCTGAAGACCCACGCCAAGCTGTCCCTGGTGGTGCGCCGCGAGGGCGGGGCGCTGGCGAGCTACTGCCATGTCGGCACCGGCAACTACCACCCGATCACCGCCCGCATCTACACCGACCTGTCCTACTTCACCGCCGACCCGGTCATCGGCCGGGATGTCGCCCGCATCTTCAATTTCATCACCGGCTATGCCGAGCCGGTGGGGCTGGAGGCGATGTCGGTGTCGCCGCTGACGCTGAAGCAGCGCATCCTCGACCATATCGACGCCGAGATCGCCCACGCCAAGGCCGGGCGGCCGGCGACGATCTGGCTGAAGATGAACTCGCTGGTCGATCCGGCCATCATCGACGCGCTGTACCGGGCCAGCGCCGCCGGCGTGCAGACCGATGTGGTGGTGCGCGGCATTTGCTGCCTGCGCCCCGGCGTGCCGGGCCTTTCGGAGAACATCCGGGCCAAGTCCATTGTCGGCCGCTTCCTGGAGCACGGCCGCATCTACATCTTCGGCAACGGCCACCCGCTGCCCAGCCCGAATGCGGCGCTGTACATCTCCTCGGCCGACCTGATGCCGCGCAATCTCGACCGGCGCGTCGAGGTGCTGTGCCCGATCACCAACCCCACGGTGCACATGCAGATACTCGACCAGATCATGATGGCGAACTTCGAGGACAACCAGCAGAGCTGGCGGCTGTTGCCGGATGGCACGTCGGAACGCATAGTGCCGGCCGCGGGCGAGGAAGCCTTCAACGCCCAGCAATATTTCATGACCAATCCGAGCCTGTCCGGACGTGGAAAATCGCTCAAGGAATCGTCGCCGCGAAACCTCGTCCGCCGTCGCGGACGCGCGTGAAGTGAGCATTGCCTCGGAGGCTCCGGGCCGGCTGGCGAGCGGCGCGCCGATCGCCGTCATCGATATAGGCTCGAATTCGGTGCGCGTCGTCGTCTATGAGCGGTTGTCGCGCAGCCCCACGCCGATCTTCAACGAGAAGGTGCTGTGCGGCCTCGGCCGGGAAGTCGCCACCACCGGCCGGCTGGCGGCCGAGCCGATGGAGAGGGCGCTGACGGCGCTGCGCCGCTTCCGCGCGCTGTGCGATCAGATGGGGGTGGGCACGCTGCATGTGCTCGCCACCGCCGCCGCGCGCGATGCCGCCAACGGCGCCGACTTCATCGAGCAGTGCACGGCCATCTGCCGCGCCGAGGTGAAGCTGCTCTCCGGCAAGCGCGAGGCGCAGCTCTCCGCTCTCGGCGTGGTGTCCGGCGTGCACAAGCCGCTGGGGGTCGTCGGCGACCTCGGCGGCGGCTCGCTGGAGATCGCCGAACTGCACGGCCACAAGATCGGCTCCGGCGTCACCTTCCAGCTTGGCGGCCTCGCCTTGCAGGACGCCTCCGGCCGCTCGCTGAAGAAGGCCGAGAAGATCGTCAAGGACGCGCTCGCCAAGAACAACCATCTGGAGACGCTGAAGGGCCGCACCTTCTACGCCGTCGGCGGCACCTGGCGGGCGCTGGCGCGGTTGCACATGTGGCAGCGCGGCTACCCGCTCCATGTCATGCACGGCTATGTGCTGCCGGCCAAGGAAGCGCTGGATTTCGCCCGGCTGTTCCGCCGCGTGCCGATCGACACGCTGTCGCGCATCGATGTCGTCACCGATGCCCGCCGCCCGCTGCTGGCCTATGGCGCGCTGGTGCTGGAGCATATCATCCGCCTCGGCAAGCCGGCCAATGTGTTCATCTCCGCGCTCGGCGTGCGCGAGGGCCTGCTCTATGAGGAGTTGGAGGAGGAGGAGCGCCGCAAGGATCCGCTGCTGGTCGCCGCTTCGGAGCTCAATTGGTTGCGCTCGCGCTCGCCGCGCCATGGCGAGGAATTGTGCGCCTGGACCGACCAATTCATGGACTCCTCGGGCATCGACGAGACGCCGGAGGAGAAGCGGCTGCGCCATGCCGCCTGCCTGCTGTCCGATATCGGCTGGCGCGCGCACCCGGACTATCGCGGCGAGCAGAGCCTGAACATCATCGCCCACGCCGCCTTTGTCGGCGTCGACCATCCCGGCCGGGCATTTCTGGCGCTGTCCATCTTCTACCGCCATGTCGGGCTGGTGGACGACGAATTGTCGCCGCGCATCCGCGAACTCGTCACCGTGCGGCTGCTCGATCGCGCCCGCATTCTGGGTGCGGCGATGCGGGTGGCCTATCTCGTCTCCGCCGGCATGCCCGGCGTGCTGCCCAAGGTTCCGCTGACCGTCGACCACCGCCGGCTGGCGCTGCATTTGGACGAGGAATTTGCGGCGCTGACCAGCGAGCGCATCACCTCGCGCCTGCGCGCACTCGCCCGCCTGATCGGCCGCGAGCCGCTGGTGGTGACGGGCTGAAGGGGAGCCGCGTTGCGGCGGCAGGCGTAGCGCACTACTTTAGGCAGCGCTGTTTCGGAGACGCCCCATGCCGCGCCAGGCCAAGACCGACGGCGAGAACCGCTTCAAGCGCTACCGCGAGAACAAGCGGCGGCAGGGCCTACGCCAGGTGCGGCTGTGGGTGTGGGACACCCGCGCGCCGGGTTTTGCCGAGGAGGCGAAGCGGCAGGCCGCGCTGCTGCGGGGTGCGCCTGAGGAGGCCGAAGCGCTGGATTTCATCGAGAAGGCGATGGACTGGGGCGACGAGAGGTGAACCGAGGCGACATTGTCATCGTCTCGGTGTCCGGCGACTACGGCAAACCCCGGCCGGCGGTTGTCATCCAATCCGACCGCGTGCCTGAGACGGACAGCGTGTTGGTATGCTTGGTGACGACACAGCAACGTGAGACCCCGCTCTATCGGTTGCCGATTTTGCCGACATCGGTAAACGGGCTGCGCGAGCCTTCCGAGATAATGATCGATAAGGTGGCCGGGCTTCGGCGATCAAAATGCAGCCCGCCCATCGGCCGGCTGACGCCGGAACAGATTGCCGCCCTCAACGACGCGTTGTTCTTCGTCATCGGCCTCGCCGACTGACAGGCATCACGCCTCTTCGCTCTCGCGATCCAGCGCGATCACCCGGCCGCGCTGCATGGCGAGCGCCAGCCGGCCGGCTTTCAGCGCCAAGGCGCGCTCGCCGAACAGTTCGCGCCGCCAGCCGCGCAGCGCCTGCACGTCCGCGCTGTCCTCGGCGGCGATGCGCTCCAGTTCGTCGACGGTGGCGATGACCCGGGCGGCGACGCCATGCTGCTCGGAGGTCATGCGCAGCAGCACCTTGAGCAGTTCGACCGTCGCCGAGGCGCCGTTCGACATCGGGCGTTCCCGCTCGATGCGCGGCAGGCTTTTCGGATCGCGTTCGAGGCCGGCCTTCACCGCCTCGACCAATTGCTCGCCGGAGCGCGAGCGCTCGAAGCCCTTCGGGATGGCGCGAAGCTGGGCGAGGCGTTCCGGCGTGGTCGGCTGCTGCGAGGCGATCTCGCCGATGGCCTCGTCCTTCAGCACCCGCGAGCGCGGCGTGTCGCGGCTCTGCGCCTCGCGCTCGCGCCAAGCGGCGACCTCGATCAGCACGGCGAGTTCCTTGGGCTTGCGCACGCGGGTGCGCAGCCGCTCCCAGGCCCGCTCCGGCTCCTGCCGGTAGGTCTCGGGGGAGGTGAGGACCGCCATCTCCTCATTGACCCATTCGCGCCGGCCGCGTTTGGCGAGGTCGGCGTCGAGCTTGAGATAGACGTCGCGCAGATGGGTGACGTCGCCTTCGGCATAGGCGATCTGCGCCACTGAGAGCGGACGGCGCGACCAGTCGGTGAAGCGCAGCGACTTGTCCAGCACCTCGCCGGTGAGGCGCTGCACCAGCTGGTCGTAGGAAATGGAATCGCCGTGGCCGAGCACCATGGCGGCGACCTGGGTGTCGAACACCGGGTGCGGCACCAGTCCGGCCAGGTGCCAGACGATCTCGATGTCCTGCCGGCCGGCATGGAACACCTTCAGCACCGCCTCATCCGCCATCAACGCGAAAAAGGGCGCGAGGTCGATCCCCTCGGCCACCGCGTCCACGACGACGGCCTCGCCCGGCACGGCAAGCTGCACGAGGCAGAGCTTCGGCCAGAAGGTCGTCTCGCGCAGGAATTCGGTGTCGACCGTAACGAAGGGGTGGCGGGCGAGCCGTTCGCAGGCAGCAGACAGTTGGTCTGTGGTGGTGATCATGTTCATGTCGGGAAGGTTCATAGCGGAACCGACGGCCGGAGACGACTGGAAATGCTGCACCTCGGTGCGTCTTCCGGTAGAGCTAGGTGCGATGAGAATCACAGCTGGCCGTATGCCGGCCGGGAAGGGAGATCAAAATGCTCAAGACACGGATTCTTGCGGGCGCCGCGGCGCTGTTTCTGTCGGCCGCGCCCGTCCTGGCGGCGGACAAGGTCGATGCCGGCGTGCTGGTGTGCAATGCCGGCGCCAGCATCGGCATGATCGTCGAATCGAAGCAGGAACTGACCTGCACCTACAACCCGTCCAATAACGGCCCGACCCAGCGTTATGCCGGTACCATCCAGACCATCGGCCTCGACCTCGGCGTCACCGGTGGCGGCGTCATGACCTGGGGCGTGCTCGCCGTGACCAAGGACGTGCTGCCGGGTGCGCTGGCCGGCCCCTATGGCGGCGTGACCGGCAATGTCGCGATCGGCGTCGGTGTCGGCGCGAACGTGCTGGTGGGCTCGTCCAATTCCTTCGCGCTGAACCCGATCTCGGTGGAAGGCAATGTCGGCGCCTCGCTGGCGCTGGGCGTCGCCGGCCTGACGCTGCGCTACGTGCCGTGAGCGACCGGCGGCCGGACCATCCCAGTCGCCATTCTTGACAAAGCCGAACCAGCCATGCACCCCTCCGCGCGCCTCGCGGAGGGGTGTTTTCGTCGTGCCTCACCGGGCCGCCGTCGTCGGGACAACGCCATGCATCGCTATCGCACGCACACCTGCGGCGCCCTTCGCGCCACCGAGATCGGGCAGACCGTGCGCCTGTCCGGCTGGTGCCACCGCATCCGCGACCATGGCGGCGTGCTGTTCATCGATCTGCGCGACCATTACGGGCTGACTCAGATCGTGGTCGACCCCGACAGCCCGGCCTTCACGCTCGCCGAGACCGTGCGCTCCGAATGGGTGGTGCGCGTCGACGGGCGGGTGCGTGCGCGCCCGGCCGGCACCGAGAACGCCGATCTGCCGACCGGCCAGGTGGAGCTCTATGCCACCGAGATGGAGGTGTTGGGCCGATCCGAAGAACTGCCGCTGCCGGTGTTCGGCGACCAGGACTACCCGGAAGAGACGCGGCTGCGCTACCGCTTCCTCGATCTGCGCCGCGAGAAGCTGCACCGCAACATCATGACCCGCGGCGCCATCATCGATTCCATGCGGGCGCGGATGAAGGGGCAGGG
>JBGGNI010000121.1:0-19811 GCA_041287585.1 Xanthobacteraceae bacterium | reverse complement strand
GGCCGGCCCCAATCTCGATATCGACATCGATCTGCGCAGCCTGCCGCTCAGCCTCGCCGCTTTGGCTGGTCAGGACATCGGATTGTCCGGTGCGATCACCGGGCGGGCCAGTGTGAGCGGTCCGGCAACGTCGCCGGCGGGCGATTACGACCTCACGGTCGGGCGCCTCAGCACCCCCGAACTGGCGACCGCCGGTGTCGGGCCGTTGGAGATCAAGGCGCGCGGCAGACTCGGCGGCGGGCGGGTCGGGGTCACCGCCAGCATTGCCGGACCGTCGCTGTCCGGCGTCACCGTGTCCGGCTCGGCGCCGATCGCGGCGGGCGAACTCGACCTCGCCATCAAGGGCACGGTGGCGCTGGCCATCGTCAACCCGCTGCTCGCCACCTCGGGCTCGCGGCTGGCCGGCTCGGCGGCGATCGATGCCAGCATCAAGGGCACGCCCGCCGCCCCGCGCGCCGGCGGCACCGTGCGGATTTCCGGCGGCCGGTTCGACGACGGCGTGAACGGTGTGACGCTGGACCGGATCGAAGGCACCATCACCGGCACCGACCGTTCGGTGACGGTCAGCAGCCTGACCGCCCGCACGCTGAACGGCGGCTCGGTGCAGGCCAAAGGCACGGTCGGCCTCGATCCCGCCACCGGCTTTCCCGGCCGCATCGATGTGACGCTGAGCAATGCCGGGCTGGTGTCGAGCGAACTGGTGCGGCTGGTGGCGGAAGGCCAGCTCTCTGTCGAAGGCGCCTTCGCCCGTGGCCCCAAGCTGGCCGGCCGTCTGGTGGTGAAGAACCTCGACGTCAACATTCCCGACCGCCTTCCTGGCGGGGACGCGGCACTGGACGTGCGCCATGTCAACACCCGCGGCGGCGCCCGCGCGCCGACCCGGCCAAAGCCGGCGCCGAAGGCTCCCGCAAGCGGACAAGGCGGCATCACGCTGGACCTCGCGATTTCGGCGCCGAACAATGTGTTTGTGCGCGGCATGGGCATGGAAGCCGAGCTCGGCGGCGACCTCACCTTGCGGGGCACCAGCGCCGCGCCGGTGACCGGCGGCGGTTTCGAGCTGCGGCGCGGCAGCTTCAACATTCTGGGCCGCCAGCTCTCGTTCAGCCGCGGCAAGATCACCTTCAACGGTTCCACCGACCCCGATCTCGACTTCGTCGCCGAAACCTCGGGCAATGACGTGACGGCGAAGATCCTGGTCACCGGGCCGGCCTCGCAGCCGGAGGTGACCTTTACGTCCAGCCCGGTGCTGCCGCAGGACGAGGTACTGGCGCGGCTGTTGTTCGGTCGCTCCGCCGGCTCGCTCACCGCCGGACAGGCGGTGCAGGTGGCGCAGACCATCGCGCAATTCTCCGGCGGCGGACCGGGCGTGATCGGCAATCTGCGCCGGTCGCTCGGCGTCGACAGCCTGGATGTCGGCACCAATGCCGCCGGCACCGGCGGCCAGGTCGGTCTCGGCAAACGCTTGAACGACAAGATGTATCTCGGCGTGAAGCAGGGGACGACGCCGAATTCCAGCAAGGTGACGGTCGATATCGACATCACCAAGAACATCCGCCTGCAGGGCGCAACCGGCGCGGACGGCTCCAGCGAAGTCGGCATCGGCGCGCAGTGGGATTACTGAGGCGCTGACCGCCGGCCGCATTACGCCTACACTCGGGCAACACCCGCTTGTCCCGATCCGACGGTTTCGATTCCATGCTCAGCTTTGCGACGAAGCGGCCGGCGACCTTCGTGGCCGTCGTCTGCCTCGCTTTCTTCGCCGCCTATGAGGCGAGCGTGCAGCTCTTCGCCTTCACCAGCGACGCCTATCTGATGAGCGACATCGTCATCGTCTCCTCCGAGATCGAGGGGCCGGTGTCGAGGCTCGGCGTGCAGGACAACGACCCGGTCCAGCCGGGCCAAATTCTGTTCGAGATCGAACCGACGCCCTACAAGCTGGACGTCGATGCCGCGCTTGCCGCGGTGAAGCAGGCGCAGGCCAATCTGGCTCTGGCCAATGACGAACTGGCCGCCAGCCAGGCGACGCTCGCGTCCGCCCAGGCGGTGGAGACCAATGCCAAAGCCGAACTGGGCCGCGCCCGCACGCTGTCGCGCGACGGCTTCACCTCCGGTGCCGCGCTCGACAGCGCAACCAAGGACGAAGCCACCGCGAGCGCCGGCATTGAGGTGGCGCAGGCCGATCTCAGTGTTTCCACCCGCCGCATCGCAGTGGCCAATGCCAGCATCGCTACCGCCCAGGCGGCGCTGGCCAAGGCGCAGTACGAATTCTCCAAGACATCGGTCGCGGCGGTCGAGGCGGGCTGGGTGGCGCCCTTTACCACCCGCCAGGGCGACTATCTGCAGCCCGGCACGCAGGTGATGGCGATCGTCACCGCCCGCCGGCGGCGCATCGTCGCCAATGTGGCGGAACGCCATTTGTCGCATCTGCGCGCCGGGCAGCGGGCCTGGGTGACGCTGGGCACGGCGCCGTGGCGGGTGCATGGCGGACGGCTCACCAGCATCGCCCGCGGGGTTGCCCGCTCGCCGGACCAGCCGCAGGTGGTGCCCTATGTCGAGCCTTCGACCGATTGGGTGCGGTTGCCCCGGCGCTTTCCGGTGGAAATCGTGCTCGACGACTGGCCGGCGGAGCTGCCCTTCCATTTCGGCGCCGATGCCCGCGTGCTGGTGTGGTTCTGAGCCATGGATGGCCCCACCCTGGAGGCACTCAACCGCCGCAGCCTTTCCACCACGGCGGGCGTGCTCGGGGCGGTGCTGATTGCGCTCGCGGCCGGGCTCGAGCAGCCCTATTGGGCGGCGATGAGCGCGCTGGTCATCGCCAATGCCGACCGCTCGGCCCAGTTCACCAAGGGCGTGCTGCGCATTGCCGGCACCGGGTTGGGGGTGGTCGGCGGCTATGGGCTGGCCTTGTGGTTGGAGGGCCAGCCGGTGGCGCAGGCGCTGGCCCTGATGCTGGCGGCCGGCTTCGGCACCTATGGCCGCCAGCGCAGCCCGCACGGCTATGCCTGGTTCTATGCGGCGCTGAGCGTCATTCTGGTGCTGTCGTGCAGCATGACGACGCCGGAGCAGCTCTACGCCTTCGCGCACTTCCGCTGCTACGAGATCATGGCCGGCGTGGTGGCGGCCACTGTGGCGGACTGGGCTCTGGGCCCGCGGGCCGGCGAGTTTCCAACCGGGGTTCTGGCGCTGCCCGCGGCAGCGAGCGCGGATGATGCCGCGCGCGAATCCTTGGCAGCGGCCGTCGGCACGCTGGCGGTGGCGCTGGCCTGGGCGATGTTCGATTTTCCGGTGCTGACGCAGGTTCTGGTGTCCAGCCTCGTCATCGTCGACGCCAACATCGCCGCCACCGGCCGCCGCGGACGCCAGCGCATCCTGGGCTGCATCATCGGCGGCAGCGCCGCGCTTGCAGCAATGGCGGCGGGGTCTGAAAACATGGCGTGGTGGCTGCTGACCCTGGGGCTCGGCACATTTGCGTTCGCGCGCATCCACCTGGGCGGCACGCCGGACGCCTATGTCGGCACGCAGGCCGGCATAGCTTTCGTCATCACACTGGTCGATTCCGGCCCGCCCGCCAGCATCGAGCCGGCCTTGAACCGGCTGATCGGCATCATGATCGGTGTCGCCATCATGAGCACCGTGGTCTGGGCGACGAGTGCCGCGCTGACGGCAGCCGCGCCCGCGCACCCGGAGGAGACGACATGACCGACGATATCGACGCCCTGAAGCGCATCTTCACCGCCAAGCCGCGGCCGACGACGTGGACCGAGCGGCGCGCGCGGCTCGACGAGGTGGCCGCCATCGATCCGCCGCCGGCCGATGTGGCCTCCACGCCGCAAGCCATCGGCACGCGCGCCGCCGAATGGTCGCTGGCCCCAAGCAGCGACGGCGCGCGCGTGCTGCTGTATTTCCATGGCGGCGGCTATTGCTCGGGCTCCATCGCCAGCCACCGCGGCATGGTGGGCGCGGTTGGCCGCGCCGCGGGGGTGCGCACCCTTGCGCTCGGCTACCGCCTGGCGCCGGAGCACCCGTTTCCGGCGGCGCTGGAGGACGCGCTTGCAGCCTATCGTTTCCTGCGGGCGCAGGGTTATGCGGCCGGGCATATCGCCATTGGTGGCGACAGCGCGGGCGGCGGGCTGACGCTCGCCACCGTGCTGAGCCTGCGGGCGACGGGAGAGCCCCTGCCCGCCTGCCTGTGGCTGGTGTCGCCCTGGACCGACCTGACCCAGTCCGGCGCCAGCCTCGACGACAAGGCGGCGGTGGACCCGCTGATCCAGCGCGATTACCTGCAGGGCCTTGCCGAGGCTTATCTGGCCGGGGCCGATCCGCGTAACCCGCTGGTCTCGCCCTTGTTCGCCGACCTTGGCGGACTGCCGCCTGCGCTGATTCAGGTCGGCTCCGCCGAGACGCTGCTGGATGATGCGGCCCGGCTCGCCCGCGGGCTCGGTGCGGCAGATGTGCGGGTGACGCTGGAGGTATGGCCGCATATGATTCATGCGTGGCATTTGTGGGCGCCGCGGCTGGAATCCGGCCGCGCGGCGATGCGTACGGCCGGTGCCTTTCTGCGCGCGCATATCGGCGGCTGAGCGGCGCCCGGCGGGTATATTCGTGCTAGAGACGCCGGTGTCCTGCTGGAGGTTCCATGGTGTTGGCGCGCCTGTTTCTCATTCTCGCTCTGCTCGCCGTCGGCACCGCCGCGCGGGCGCAGGCCCCGCCGGCCCCGCTGACGCCGCAGCAGTTCGATGCGCTGGTGGAGGCCATCACCCAGGCGGTGTCGCAGCGGCTCAACGCGCGGCTGCCGGCGGCCCCGGTCGCAGAAGCGAAACCTGCGGAGGCGAAATCCGCGGAGGCGAAACCGGCGGCCGGCGAGCCGCCGATGATGATCATGGGCGATGAGGAGCCGGCGGCGCAGGTCGTCATCGGTCTGATCGACCGCGCTGGCGAGACGCTGGCCGCCGAGCCGGAGCTGATGCGGCAATATGGCCGCATACCGAGCTTCCTGCATGCGAGGATGAATGAGGGCCGCGCGTTCAGCCGCTTTCTCGGCTTGCTGGTGCTGGCCGCGGCCATTGCGCTGGGCAGCGAGGCGCTGCTGCGCCGGCTGCTGGATCCGATGCGCCGGCGCGTCACCGCCCGGCTGAACGGCGCGGCCGGCCTGTGGGTGCTGGCCGGCCTTGCCGCGCTCGACGCGCTGCTGGTGGCGGTGATGTGGGTGGTGACCTACGGCTTCGTCGTGGTGTGGTTTCCCGGCATGGTGCCGCAATCGCGGCTGGCCTATCTGGTGCTGAGCAGCCTGGTGTACTGGCGGCTCTACATGCTGGTGTTCCGCATCGTCTTGCGGCCTGGCCTCTCAGTGGCGCGGCTGGCCGATATCGACGATGCCGATGCCGCCGCGATCTATTGGCGGGTCAGCGCTCTGGTGCTGCTCACTCTGCTGACCTCGGGCCTCCACCGCATACTGGTGGGGATACAGGCGCCGCCGCAGGCGGTGGCGTGCGGCATACTCATCGATTCCGTGCTGGTGACCGCCGCCTTCGTCTGGGCGGCCAGCAGCGTGCGCGGGCCGATGTCCCGGTGGCTTCGCGGCCTGTCCAATGCCGGCCAGCCGGGGCCGGTGCAGGCGGCACTGGCGAAATCCTGGCTGGTGGTCGCCATCCCGTTTTTCGTCGCGCTCGGCCTCGCCAATATCTACGGCGCCTTGGTGAACCGCGCCGGTACGCACGAGGCGCTGGTGACGACGCTGAACGTGGTCATCGCCCTGCTGCTGCTGGAATCGCTGCTGGATAAGGCGAGCCGCCTGCTCGGCCGCGACCTCGACCGCACCGAGGCCTGCCCGCGGGCGCCGGCGGTGGAGGCGGTGGTGCGCTGCGTGCGCATGGCCATCATCATCGGGGCCGGCGTGCTGCTGATGCGGGTCTGGTCGGTGAGCGCGCTCGGCATGATGGACATGAACCGCTACCATTCGCTCGCGCTCTCGGCGCTGACGGCGGGCCTCACCTTGTTTGCCGCCTATTGCGTCTGGCAGGCGGTGCAATACTTCACCGCGGCCTACAGCGCCAACCACCGCTCCGGCATGCCCGGCGGGCACGATGCGGAGGACGCGGCCAATGCCGGCGGCTCGCGCATCGCCACGCTGATGCCGCTGCTGCGGGTGGCGATCCTGGTGGCTCTGGTAGTGCTGGCGGGCCTTACCGCGCTGTCCCAGCTCGGCGTCAACATCACGCCGCTGATCGCCGGCGCCTCCATCGTCGGCCTTGCCGTCTCGTTCGGCAGCCAGACGCTGGTGAAGGACATCGTCTCCGGCGTGTTCTATCTGGTGGACGACGCGTTCCGCGTCGGCGAATACATCGATTGCGGCAAGGCCAAGGGCACCGTGGAGGGCTTTACCTTGCGCTCCTTGAAGCTGCGTCATCAGAACGGGCAGATCCACACCATCCCGTTCGGCCAGCTCGGGCAGATCACCAATTTCAGCCGCGACTGGTCGACGATGAAGTTCAACCTGCGCTTCAGCCGCGACACCGATATCGAGAAACTGCGCAAGGCGGTGAAGAAGATCGGCCAGGATATGCTGGAAGATCCGGAGCTGAAGGATGAGTTTCTGGTGCCGCTGAAGATGCAGGGCGTTGCCGATGTGGCCGACAACGCGCTCATCGTGCGCTTCAAGTTCACGGTGAAGCCGAGCCGGCCGACCTTGGTGCAGCGCGAGGCGATCAAGCGGATGATCCGCACCTTGCCGGACGCCGGCATCGAATTCGCCAATGCCACGGTGGCGGTGCAGTCGCTGGGCGGGCCGAACGACTATGCCGCCGCCGCCGCCAACAGCGTGCGCGCGCGCGCCGCCGAAGCGCAGGCCGCCGCGGCCGCCCAGGCCGAGGCGGAGGGGTGAGCTTCAGCCGGGGCGCACATGCTCCGGCCGGATGCCGAGGCCGATGATGCGGCCGGCGAGATGGGCCAGCAGCGGCCAGCGGGCAATGGCGATCAGAAAGCGCGGCGGCCCGGCGGAGGGCGGCGCGCCGTGCGGACGGGGTCGCCGGCGCATCATCAATTGCAGCTTCTGCGTCGCCCGCGTGGGGAAGCTGCGGCGCGCCTCGACGGCGGCGAGGTGCCGCGGCTCCAGCCGGCCTTCGCGCAGCGGGCGGGCGAGGATGTTGGCGGCCGCCACCGCGTCCTGCACCGCGAGATTGACGCCGACGCCGCCGATGGGCGACATGGCGTGCGCGGCATCGCCGATGCAGAGCAGCCCCGGCCGCCACCAGCGGCGCAGCCGGTCGATGCGCACGGTGAGCAGCCGGACATCGTCCCAACTAGCGATCTCGTCAAGCCGCGCGGCCGGCAGCGGCGCCACCTGCGCCACCGCGGCACGGAACGCCTCCAGCCCGCCGGCACGCAGTTCGGCGAAGGTTGTGGCGCGCAGCACATAGCCGCACTGCCAGTAATCACCGCGGTCGATCATCACGAAGCCCTGGCGCGGGCCGGCATGGCCCATGGCGGGGGCGGCATCGTCCGGCCGGCGCGACAGCCGCATCCAGGCCACTTCGGTGGGTGTGCCGAAGCGGAGCACCTCCAGCCCCGCCGCCTCGCGCACCACGGAGTTCCGCCCGTCCGCGCCCACCACCAGCGCGGCGCGGATGTCGAGCGTCCCCTCAGGGGTCCGGGCGGTCACTCCGGCAACGCGGCCGTCGTCTTCAATCAGGCCGGTGACGGCGACCGGCAGCAGAAGGCGGAAATTCGGCAGGCGCCGCGCCGCGCCGGCCAGCACGTCGAGAAAATCCCATTGCGGCATGAAGGCGATGAAGCGGCACTGCGTCGGCAGGCGTGAGAAATCGGCGATGACCGTGTCGCGGCCGGCGATCTCGGCATGGAGCTTTTCGGCGCGGCTGTGCGGTCGGGCGAGCAGTTCGTCGAGCAGGCCGAGTTCGCGCGCCACCTCCAAGGTGGAGGGATGCACGGTGTCGCCGCGGAAATCGCGCAGGAAATCGGCGTGCTTCTCAAGGACGACGACATCGACGCCGGCACGCGCCAGCAACAGCCCAAGCATCAGACCCGCCGGACCGGCGCCGACGATGCAGCATGTCGTCGAAAGCGCCGGTTCAGCCACGCCGTTGACCGAGCGCATCCCTGATTTTCTGATCGGTCTTATACTGGCTCAGCGCATAAACCGACCAGATCGCCGCCGGAATCCAGCCGATCAAGGTGAGCTGGAGTATGAGGCAGATAATGCCTGCAATGGGCCGGCCGATGGTGAAGAACTGCAGCCAGGGCAACAGCAAAGCCAGCACGAGACGCATGCGGCGCGGCTCCCAGATAGTTTCAGGAGGCGCATGACGCCTCCTGAAACAACACGGTTCAGACCTTGGCGGCGGCCTTGGTCTTGCGCGGCTTCTTGGCCGGCGGAGCTTCGACTTCGACCGGGGCCGGCTCGGCCGCCTTGCGGGGTGTACGCTTTGCCTTGGCGACCGGCGCGGGCTCCGCAACGACGACCGGCTCCGGCTCGGCGCCGCGGCGCAGACGGCCGAGGCCCATGGTCTTGGCCAGAGCCGAACGCGACGCGGCATAATTGGGCGCCACCATCGGATAGTCGGCCGGCAGGCCCCACTTCTGGCGATACTCGTCCGGGCTGAGGCCGTAACGCGTGCGCAGATGACGCTTCAGCGACTTGAACTTCTTGCCGTCTTCCAGGCACACGATGAAATCAGCCGTCACCGACTTCTTCACCGCGATGGCCGGTTCCAGCTTAACTTCCGGTTCCACGGCGGGGGCACCGAGCCCGCGAAGAGCGGCGTGGATGTCGCCGATCAACTTGGGCAGATCGCCGGTCGCAACCGAATTATTCGACACATACGCTGCGACGACATCAGCGGTGAGGGCGACGATGTCGCCGGCGTCTTCGAGCTCGGGAGAAATGGCCACGGATCTTCCTCTTCTTGCGGTGAGTGCGGCGGCAGGCTGTACCTACCTGACATGCAGATAATTCAATATCATCTTATAGACAACAAATATTGCTGCGAACAGTGGGTCAAGCTGCTCTAATTTGATCGCCGCAGGTAACCGGCACCCGGCAACGGGCCGGAAAATACAGAAGCGGACACTTGCAGACCCGTCCGGCGGTGATCAGGCGAGGAGATTATATGGTGTTCGTCGGCGGTACCGACGAATCGGACAAGCAAATCGTGCCATGGTGCGGGTGATGGACCGCTTAACGTCGCCGCGAAACTGGCTTATTCTTCGTGCTGTAATGCGTTGGCACAACGCCCGGATGCAGCGCGGCCGGCTGGCAGCCATGCTGTGCCTGCTGGCCATCGGCATGGCCGGACCCGAGCCGGTACGCGCGGAGCCTGGAACCGAGACGGTGGAGGAGACGATCTGCCGCCTGGTCGAGGCCTCCGCGGCGGCGCAGGGGCTGCCGGTGGATATCTTCACCCGGCTGATCTGGCGGGAAAGCAGCTTCCGCGGCGATGCGGTGAGCCCCAAGGGCGCGCAGGGTATCGCCCAGTTCATGCCCGGCACGGCGGCCGAGCGCGGCCTTGCCGATCCGTTCGACCCCGAGACCGCCCTGCCCGCGGCGGCGACGCTGCTGGCCGAGCTGTGGCGCCGGCTCGGCAATCTCGGGCTTGCGGCCGCGGCCTACAATGCCGGCCCCACGCGGGTGCGCAAATGGCTGGCCGGCGACGGCGGACTGCCGCTGGAGACCCGCGACTATTTGGTGTTCGTCACCGGCCGCACGGCGGAAGACTGGGCCCGCCAGGGTGCCGGCGAGCTGCCGCCGCAACCGGAGGCGCAGCCGCCCGCCGCCGTGCATCGCGCGACGAACTGCCGCGAGACCACGCTGGCGCTGCGCCGGGGCGGCGGGCCGGTGGCGCAGGAGATCGCCAGTGTCACCGCGCCATGGGGCGTGCAACTGTCCGGCAGCTTCTCCAAGGCGCGCGCGCTGGCTGCCTATGGCCGCACCCAGGCGCGCTATGCGGCGGTGCTGGACGGCACCCAGCCGATGATCATCGGCGGACGGCTGCGCTGGCGCGGCAGCGGCGCCTATTATCGGGTGCGCGTGGCGCAGCCGACGCGCGTCGCGGCGCTCGCCCTGTGCCAACGCCTGCGCAAGGCGGGCGCCGCCTGCATCGTGCTGCCGAGCTGAGGCGTCTGCCGGAAACCGTGCGCAAATGCGCCGCGCGGCGCAACGGCCGCTATCTCGCCGCACGCCCGCATGGCATGTTTCCGCAGCCGAACGCGGCGCTGTTCAGGTGTTGAGATGAGGGCAGAATGAACCGGTTTTCCCGTCGCGATCTGATGAAAGCTGGTGCCATGGCGCTGGCGGCGCCCGCCGTGCTGCGCGCCCATGATGCGCTGGCCTCCTCCGGCACGGTCTCGGTGTTTGCGCGAGCCGACATCTTCAGCACCAATTCCGTGCTTGCCGACTTCACCAATGCCACCGGCATCACTGTGAACCTCACCACCTATCGCAGCGACCACGAGGCGTTGACCACGCTGCGCGCCGCTGGCGGCAAGGGCTCAGATGTGGTGTTTCCCACCCTGAATGCCGGGCCGGCGTTTTTTGCCCAACGCCTGCTGCAGCCGGTCAATGAAGCCCGCTTCAAGACGCAGTCCGTGGAGCCCGCTCTACTTGCCCGGTCCGCCGAACTGGGGGGCACTGACCGCGGCACCCGCTACATCGTGCCGTTCGACTGGCGCACCGAAGGGCTGACCTGGGATTCCACTGTATTCCCGAAGACGTCGGGCGACGTATCTTATGGCGATCTTTGGCTCTCCGGCCGCAACGGGCAGACCGCGGTTCGCGCGCTCACCGTGTTCGCCGGCGTGGCGCGCTATCTGGACAGCACGGGCGCCCTGCCCTCCAATGGTGGCCGCGATCTCTTCACATCGGAAGCCGACAGCCGGCGGGTGTTCGACGGCTGCCTCGCGTTCCTCCTCGCCCACAAGGCCGCAATCGGCGCCTTCTGGACCGATGCCGCCAGCGCCACGGCGGCGTTTGCCACGGGCGGCTGCACCATCGGCCAAACGCCCGATGTCATCGGCATGCCGCTGAAGCGCACCGCGGACCCGAAATGGCGCTATGGCTTGCCGAAGGAAGGCGGACTCGGCTGGATGGTGGGCTTCGCCATACCCTCCGGCGCCGCCAACACCGCGCAGACCTATGAACTGCTGGATTTCCTGTATCGCCCGACCATAGCCGGCGTGCTCGCCAACACCACGGGCCACAACAGCTGCGCACGCGGCGCGGGCGACTATCTCTCCGACTTCTTCGCCAGCGATTTTGCTGCCGCCTACCCGGCCGGCACGCTCGACGCGCTGTTCTGGCTGCCGGCGACGCCGAACTTTTACCGCAAGCTGCGAAACGAATATGCGGCCAAGCTGACGGGGTGAGTGGCGCTACCCGCCGTCCCTTACGTCGAACGGCATCGGGAACATGTCGAGCGTCAGCCGGCCTGTTTCGACCGACCACGCGAACAGGCCGACGATCGCGGCCGCCAGCACGGTGGTGAGCAGCATTTTGCGGCCGAGGTTGGGGCGCAGCGGCGCACCCGGCTCGGTGCCGGCCGCAACGTGCCCCTCTTCATGCTGCGAGCGCACGCCGAACGGCAGCACGGCGAAAATGACCGTCCACCAGACGATGAAATAGATGGCGATATAGGTGCGTATGCCCATGGTGGGTGCCTGTTCAGGCCTGCTCCAGCTCGACCAGCGTGCCGCAGAAATCCTTCGGGTGCAGGAACAGCACCGGTTTGCCGTGCGCGCCGATGCGCGGCTCGCCCGAGCCGAGCACGCGGGCGCCGCCGGCCTTCAGCCGGTCGCGGGCGGCGAGGATGTCGTCGACCTCGTAGCAGATGTGGTGAATGCCGCCGTCCGGGTTGCGGTCGAGGAATTTGGCGATGGGCGATTCGGCGCCGATGGGCTCCAGCAGCTCGATCTTGGTATTGGGCAGGTTGATGAACACCGTGGTGACGCCATGCTCGTGCTGGGCCACCGCTTCTGAAACCTGCGCGCCCAGCGTGTCGCGATACAGCGCGGTGGCGGCGGCGATGTCGCGCACCGCGATGGCGACGTGGTTCAGGCGACCGATCATCCTGCTGCTCCTTGTGGCGACACGCTGCACCGGCGCCGTGCGTCCTTCGAGGCCCGAGCGATGCTCGGGCTCCTCAGGATGACGATAAGTCTTTGTCTTGCAAAAACATTCGTCATGCTGAGGTGCCGGCCGCAGGCCGGCCTCGAAGCACCCGCCACCGTGCCGCTATCGCCCCGACCACCTCTTATACCGTGATCACCAGCACATGGCAGAGAGGCTTCTTGCCCCAGGCGGCGTTCACCGCGCTGCGCACGGCGCGGCTGAGCGATTCGGCGGCGGCATCCGGGTCGCGGCGGCGGGCTTTCGGCAGGCTGTCGAGGCAATCCAGCACCGCTTCCTCCACGGTGTCGGCGATCGGCGTGCCACGGCTGCCGAGTTCCGGCAGGCCGGTAAGGTCGATCATCGGGTCGCCGACCACCTCGCCCTTGCCGTTGATCGCCAGCGCGACCGAGATGATGCCGGCAAAGCCCAGGCGGCGGCGTTCGGACACCACGCGCTCTTCCGAACGCACCAGGACGTGGCCGTCCTTATAGAGTTTGCCGTGCGGAAGCTGGTCCACCACCTCGGCCGGGCCGCCGGCGAGGCGCAGCAGATCGCCGTCGACGATGCGCACCACTTCGGGCACGCCGAGCCTCGTGGCGAGCGCCGCATGGGCGGACAGATGCAGCGGCTCGCCATGCACCGGCACGGCAAGCTGCGGCTTCAGCCAGCCATACATGCGCTCCAGTTCGCCACGGCGCGGATGGCCGGAGACGTGGACTAGGCCGTCGCGGTCGGTGATGACCTCGACGCCGTCGAGCACCAATGCGTTGATGATGCGGTTCACCGCCCGCTCATTGCCGGGAATGGTGCGCGAGGAGAAAATCACCCGGTCGCCGGGCGAGAGCGCGATTTCGGGGTGGTCGTCGTCGGCGATGCGGGCGAGCGCGGCGCGCGGTTCGCCCTGGCTGCCGGTGAGGATGGCGACCACGCGATCGCGCGGCAGATAGCCATAGGCTTCCACCGGGCGGAACGGCGGCAGGCCGTCCAGCAGGCGCTGCTCGCGCGCCACCGTCACCACCCGCTCCATGGCACGGCCGACCAGAACCACCTCGCGCCCCACCCGGATCGCCGCCTCCGCAATGGAGCGGATGCGGGCGACATTGGAGGCGAAGGTGGTGACGGCGACCCGGTTCGGGGCGCTCGCCATCAGTTCGGCAAGCGTTTCCGAAACATCCGCCTCGGAGGGCGAAGCGCCTTCCCGCAGCGCATTGGTGCTGTCGCAGATGATCGCGCGCACCCCCTCCTCGCCCAGCGCCGCGAAGCGGGCGGGATCGGTGATGTTGCCGACCACGGGGGTCGGGTCGATCTTCCAATCGCCGGTGTGCACGACGAGGCCGAGCGTGGTGCGGATGGCGAGGGCGTTGCTGTCGGGAATCGAGTGCGCCACCGGCACGAATTCGACATTGAACGGCCCGATATCGACCCGCCCGCCGGACGGCACCACATGGAACGGGATCTTGGGCGCACCGGGTTCGGACAGCCGGCGGGCTTCCGCCAGCGCCGCGGTGAAGGGCGTGGTGTAGACCGTGCAGCCCAGCTTCGGCCACAGGTCCAGCAGCGCGCCGACATGGTCCTCATGGGCGTGGGTCAGCACCAGGCCGGCAATGTTGGCGCGCTCCTGCTCCAGGAAGCGGACATCCGGCAGCACGATGTCTATGCCGGGAATGTCGGGACTGGCGAAGGCGATGCCAAGGTCGACCACCAGCCAGCGGCGCCGCTTGGGCGGGCCGAAGCCGTAAAGGCCGAGATTCATGCCGATCTCGCCGACGCCCCCCAGCGCTGCGAATACGAGCTCATCCGTCGACGCCGACACGCAACCGCCTTTCACATCTCACGCCATTCGGCCCCGGCTTTCGACCGGGGCCGCGCGCATGTCATCTAACTGTGCGCGGAGGGGAATACATCCCCCGCGCTGATGGTCTCTCGCGAACCGTCGCTCCGGCGCAACACCAGCGCGCCGGAGGCATCAAGCGCCTCGAAGATGCCATCCGCCGAGCGCTCGCCCAGCCGCACCGTAACACCGCGGCCGAGCCCGTGCGCGCGCGCTGTCCAGGATTCGCGCACGCGGTCGAATCCGTCGCCGCGCGCCCAGTGCGCCAGCCGCTGCACCATCGCGGCATCGAGCGCCTTCAGCAAGGCGTCGGGCGGGGTCGGCACGCCGGCGGCGGTCAGATTCGTTACCGGATAAGGCGTATCCTGCGGATGGTGGGCGCAATTGACGCCGAAGCCGATCACCGTGGCGTTGCGCCCGTCGGCGCGGACGATGCCTTCCACCAGGATGCCGGCCAGCTTGGCGCCATCCGCCATCACGTCGTTCGGCCATTTCAGCCGCAGCCGCAGCGGATCGATGCCGGTAACGTCACGCACCGCATCGTGCAGAGCGAGCGCGGCGACAAAGCACAGCTCCGGCAGGCGGGCGGGCGGGCCGGCGTCGACCAGCAGCAGGCTGGCGTACAGATTGCCGGGCGCCGAGCTCCAGGGCCGGCCGCGCCGGCCGCGGCCGGCGGTCTGCCGGGCGGCGACGATCCAGAGCGGGGCCGGGCCGTCGCAGCGCGCCAGCGCATCGGCATTGGTCGAGCCGACCGTATCGAAGCGCAGGACCGGCGTCGCCGTGTGTGCCTGCATCCTCAAAAGAGCGCCCGTGCCGCCACACCCGCGGCTGTGAGCAGCGGCGCGGGATAGAGGAACAGCAGCAGCGTGAACAGGCCGGAGACGCCGATCACCGCGCGCAACTCATTCGGCATCGGCTCGAAGGAAGCGACCGGCTCGTCGAAATACATGATCTTGACCAAGCGCAGATAATAGAACGCGCCCACCACGCTCGCCAGCACGCCGACCACCGCCAGCGTGTAGAGGCCGGCCTTGATGGCGGCCAGGAAGACGTAATATTTCGCCAGGAAGCCGGCCAGCGGCGGAATGCCGGCGAGCGAGAACATCAGCGCCGCCAGCAGGAACGCCATCATCGGATGGGTGCGCGACAGGCCGGAGAGGTCTTCGATGGTCTCCACCGCGCCGTCCTTGCGGCGCATCGCGATGATGCAGGCGAAGGTGCCGAGCGTCATCGCCATATAGATGGTCATGTAGATCAGCACGCCGCGCACGCCCTCCTCCGTGCCGGCGGCGAGGCCGACCAGCGCGAAGCCCATATGGCCGATGGAGGAATAGGCCATCAGGCGTTTGAGGCTGCGCTGGCCGATGGCGGCGAAGGCGCCGAGCACCATGGAGGCGAGCGAGATGAACACCACGATCTGCTGCCATTGCGCACCGACATGGGGCAAGGCTTCGATCGCCACGCGCACGAACACGGCGATGGCCGCCACCTTGGGCGCCGCGGCGAAGAAGGCGGTGACCGGGGTCGGCGCGCCTTCATAGACGTCCGGCGTCCACATGTGGAACGGCACGGCCGAGACCTTGAAGGCGAGGCCGGCGAACAGGAAGACGATGCCGAAGATGAGCCCGAGCGAGGGCTCGCGCGCCGCGTCTGCAATGGCGCCGAAATTCACGCTGCCGGTGAAGCCGTAGATGAGCGACGCGCCGTAGAGCAGCATGCCGGAGGACAGCGCGCCGAGCACGAAGTACTTCAGCCCGGCCTCGGTGGAGCGGATCGAATCCCGGTTGTTGGCCGCGATGACATAGAGCGCCAGGCTCATGAGCTCCAGGCCCATATAGAGCGCGATGAGATCGCCCGCCGAGATCATCATCATCATGCCGACGGTGGAGAGCAGCACGAGGATGGCGTATTCGAACCGGCTCTGCTTTTCGATGCGCAGCCAGTCCACCGACATGGCGAGCGCGGCGCCGGCGCCGAGCAAGGCGAGCACCTTGAGGAAGCGGGCGAAGGCGTCGACCCGGAAGCTGCCGCCGAAGGTGGTAACATCGCGCGCCGGGGAAAGGATCACCAGCACCAGAGCCGCGAACAGCGCGGCGATGGCAAGGCCGTTGACGACATTGACCGAGCGCTCGCCGGCAAGCGCGCCATAGAGCACCAGCAGCACCGCGCTGGCGGCGAGCAGCAGTTCGGGCAGGACGGGGCCGAGCGCGGGAAGCGTGGAAATCATCGGGCGGGCTCCGCGGGCATCACAGCAAAAAAGACGTTGGCGCGGCTCACGGCAGCACCAGGGAGGCGGCCTTGACCACGCCGGCCGCAGTTTCCGCACGGGCGACGATGGCCTCCACCGCGCCGGCGCAGGCGTCCAGGATCGGCCCCGGCCAGATGCCGAACAGCAGCGTGAAGAACACCAGCGGGAAGATCGTCGCCATTTCGCGGCGGTCGATGTCCATGATGGACTTCAGCGCGTCCTTCTCCAGCGCGCCGAACACCACCCGGCGATACAGCCAGAGCGCATAGGCGGCGGAGAGAATGACGCCAGTGGTGGCGAAAAAAGCCACCCAGTTGTTGCGCCCGAATGCGGCCATCAAGGTGAGGAACTCGCCGATGAAGCCGGAGGTGCCCGGCAGCCCGACATTGGCCATGGTGAGGATGAGGAACACCGTGGCATAGACCGGCATGCGGTTGACGAGACCGCCATAGGCCGCGATGTCGCGGGTGTGCATGCGGTCATAGACCACGCCGACGCACAGGAACAGCGCGCCCGATACAAAGCCGTGGCTCACCATCTGGAACACCGCGCCCTGGATGCCCTCCTGGGTCAAGGTGAAGATGCCCATGGTGACGTAGCCCATATGGGCGACCGACGAATAGGCGATCAGCTTCTTGATGTCCTCCTGCATCATCGCCACCAGCGAGGTGTAGATGATGGCGACCACCGACAGCGTGAACACGAAGGGCGCGAAATAGGCCGACGCCTCCGGGAACATCGGCACGCTGAAGCGCAGCAGGCCGTAGCCGCCCATCTTCAACAGGATGGCCGCGAGGATGACGGAGCCGGCAGTGGGCGCTTCCACATGGGCGTCCGGCAGCCAGGTGTGCACCGGCCACATCGGCATCTTCACCGCGAAGGAGGCGAAGAAGGCGATCCACAGCCAATACTGCATGCCCGGCGGGAAGCCGAATTTCAGCAGCTCGACGATGTCGGTGGTGCCGGCCTGCCAGTACATCGCCATGATGGCCAGCATCATCAGCACCGAGCCGGCAAGCGTGTAGAGGAAGAATTTGAAGGTGGCGTAGATGCGCCGCTTGCCGCCCCAGATGCCGATGATGAGGAACATCGGGATCAGGCCGCCCTCGAAGAAGATGTAGAACAGCAGCAGATCGAGCGCGGAGAAGGTGCCGACCATCAAGGTTTCGAGCACCAGGAAGCAGATCATATACTCCTTGACCCGCACCTTGACCGATACCCAGCTCGCCAGGATCGAGATCGGCATGATCAGCGTGGTCAGCAGGACGAAGGGCAGCGACAGCCCGTCGAGCCCCATGCGGTAGCCGGCGACCTCACCGAGCCAGGGGCGATTTTCCACGAACTGGAAGTCGTGATTGGCGGGATCGAAGCCGAGCAGCAGCAGCAGCGAAATCAGGAAGGTGACGAGCGTCGCCCACAGCGCCACCCAGCGGGCGTTGCGCTGCGCCACCTCGTCGTCGCCGCGGATCATCAGAACGATGAGCAGCGCGCCGACCAGTGGCAGGAAGGTGACGACGGAAAGAATGGGCCAGTCGTACATCAGTGCGCGCCCCCGAACATGAACCAGGTGATGAGCGCGGCAACGCCCACCAGCATGACGAAGGCATAATGGTAGAGATAGCCGGTCTGCAGCCGCACCACCCGGCCGGTGACGTCCAGCACGCGGGCCGATACGCCGTCGGGGCCGAAGCCGTCGATGACGCGTCCGTCGCCTTCCTTCCACAGGAAGGTGCCCAGCCATTTGGCGCTGCGCACGAAGACGATCTCGTACAGCTCGTCAATGTACCACTTGTTGAGCAGGAAGCGGTACAGCAGGTCGTTGCGCCGAGCGAGCGCCTTGGGCACGGCCGGATTGACGATGTACATCCAGTAGGCAAACGCGAAGCCGATCACCATCATCACCGTGGGCGCGTACTTCGCCCAGGCCGGCACATGGTGCATCTCTTCCAGTATCTTGTTCTCCGGCGCCATGAAGATGGCCTCGCGGAAGAACTCCTCGACATGGTGGCCGATGAAGTACGGCGCGAACACCATGCCGGCGAATAGCGCGCCGACCGCCAGCACCCCCAGCGGCACCGTCATCGACGGCGGGGATTCGTGCGCGTGATCGTAATGGTGGTGATCGTGCGGGTGGCCGTGGAAGGTCATGAAGGCCAGCCGCCACGAATAGAACGAGGTGAGCGCGGCGGCCAGCACCGTCATCACCCAGCCATAGGTCGCCATCGGCGAATGGCTGACGAAGGCCGCCTCGATGATGGCGTCCTTGGAATAATAGCCCGCGGTGAAGGGGAAGCCGGTGAGCGCCAGCGTGCCGACCAGCATCATGGCGTAGGTGAACGGGATCTTCTTATACAGCCCGCCCATGTGCCGCATGTCCTGCTCGTGGTGCATGGCATGGATGACCGAGCCGGCACCGAGAAACAGCAGCGCCTTGAAGAAGGCGTGGGTGAACAGATGGAAGATGCCGACCGAATAGGCCCCGGTGCCGAGCGCCACGAACATGTAGCCGAGCTGCGAGCAGGTGGAATAGGCGATCACCCGCTTGATGTCGTTCTGCACCAGCCCGATGGTCGCGGCGAAAAAGGCGGTGGTGGCGCCGAAGAAGATCACCACATTGAGCGCGGTCTGCGACAGCTCGAACAGCGGCGACAGCCGGGCCACCATGAAGACGCCGGCGGTGACCATGGTGGCGGCATGGATGAGCGCGGAGACCGGGGTCGGGCCTTCCATCGCGTCCGGCAGCCAGGTGTGCAGGCCGAACTGCGCCGACTTGCCCATGGCGCCGACGAACAGCAGCAGGCAGATGACGGTCGGCGCATCCCACTCATGGCCGAGGAAGGCAATCGTCTTGCCGGTGAGCGAGGGTGCGGCGGCGAACACCTGCTCGAACGCCACCGAGCCGGTCATCAGGAACACGGCGAAGATGCCGAGCGCGAAGCCGAAATCGCCGACGCGGTTGACGATGAACGCCTTCATGGCGGCCGCGCAGGCCGAGGGCTTCTCGTACCAGAAGCCGATGAGCAGATAGGAGGCAAGGCCGACGCCTTCCCAGCCGAAGAACATCTGCACCAGATTGTCGGCCGTCACCAGCATCAGCATGGCGAAGGTGAACAGCGACAAATAGGCGAAGAAGCGCGGCCGGCTGGGGTCCTCGTGCATGTAGCCGACAGAATAGAGGTGCACCAGTGAGGACACGGTGGTGACGACGATCAGCATCACCGCGGTCAGCGTATCGACGCGCAGCGCCCATTTCACGTCGAGGTCGCCGGAGGCGATCCAGGTGAACAGTTCCACCGTGCCGTCATTATGGCCGAAGCCGGTGCTGAAGAAGGTGATCCACGACAGCAGGCAGGAGACGAACAGCAGCCCGGTGGTGATCAGCTCGCTGGCGCGCGCGCCGAGCAGGCCGCCGAACAGCCCGGCAATGAGGAAGCCGATGAGGGGCAGGAAGACGATGGCCTGATACATGGACGGTCCCTCAGCCCTTCATCGCATTGATGTCCTCGACCGCGATCGAGCCGCGGTTCCGGTAGAACACCACCAGAATGGCAAGCCCGATCGCCGCTTCGGCGGCGGCGACGGTGAGCACGAACAGCGCGAAGACCTGGCCGACAATG
>JBGGNI010000120.1:0-11399 GCA_041287585.1 Xanthobacteraceae bacterium | reverse complement strand
GTGCTCTCTCACGAGCAGGCCAAAGATGCAGCCCGAGCGTGGGCAAAATCGCTCCGGTCGGGCTCCGATGCGTCCCCTGCCCTCACCGTCAACACTATCTTGGATCGCTACTTCGAGGCTCGCGCTGCTGAAGGCATGAAGTCCATTTACGACGCCAAATCCCGCGCCGCCCTGCACATACGCCCGAAGCTCGGCCCGCTGCGCATTTCGGAACTCACAGTCGACAGGGTCCGCAAATGGCGCGACGGCATGGCGACCTCGGGGAAGCGACTGCGTACTGGGAAGCATGCGAAGAAGGCGAACTTCAAGCCGCTAGACCCAATGGATCCTGAAGCAACACGGCGCCGGCGCGATACGGCCAATCGTACTCTCACCACCCTGAAGGCAGCGCTGAATTGGGCGCGCGACCACCGCCTCATCGACGATGATACGGCGTGGCGGCTGGTAAAGCCCTATCGAGGAACCACTGCAGCTCGGGTAAAATTCCTGGCCCTCCCCGACCAGCAGAAGCTACTCGATCATGCGGTGGGCGATATTCGTGATTTGGTGGCTGCGGCGTTGATGACCGGGGCACGGTTCGGCGAGCTGTCTCGTTTGACCGTCCGAGATTTCGATGTCGCCAACGGCTCGGTGTTCATCGCGGAGAGCAAAAGCGGAAAGGCACGCCATATCCCACTGCCACCCGGAGGCAGGATCCTAATCGAGCGGCTTTCGGCCGGTCGCCCTGGGATGGCGCCGCTCCTGACCAGGGACGGCGGCGTCTGGAAACCCGCAACCTATCAGCGCGAGTTCCGCGCCGCGCTCAAATCGGCTGGGATCCCTCACTTGACCCTCCATGAGCTGCGGCATTCCTACGCCAGCACGATGGTGCGCGCCGGCGTGCCGTTGATCGTAGTCGGTCAAGCCCTCGGCCACGCCGATGCGCGCATGGTGGAGAAGCATTACGCCCACTTGGCGCCCTCTTATGCGGCGGAAGTGATCCGCAGCACTGCCCCAAGCCTCACCTGAACGAGCAGATGCAGTCCGTCGTCGGCATGACGATGGCCGACTTCTCCGCCCAGACCGGCCTCACGCCCATGGACGCTTACGACGTCGCCGGCAGCCGCACCTTCGTCGTCCTGGGGCGGACGATAAAGCGATCGATCGGCGTCGGGCACGCCGAAATGAACCGCCTGTCGCCACTCCTGGCATATCGTTATGACGGGGCTGAGGCAGATGAAAGCCAGGTTCAACACGTCGATTGGGCAGCCATGGCGGCCGCGGGACCTCAAGCGGTAGAGGGCCGTCGCTCAATCATCGAATTGGAGGCATTAGTCTTCAAGGGGTTTTGCCAGCTGGTTGCCGTCTTTGCCGTCGACAGGACCGCCGCGAGCTAGCCCGGGTTGTGGAATGCACGCGAAGCGGCAAGGAATTAGCAGATCACCGAGAACCCGCGGCAGGCAGTTGAAAATTTCGGCGATATTGACCCGGCGTCATGCCGGTGAGCTTGCGGAACAGGCGGCGAAACGAGCCGGCGTCGTCATAGCCGACATCGCGCCCGATGCATTCCAAGGCCAAATCTCCGGTCTCGAGCATTTGCTTAGCCTCCTCCACACGGAGCGTCTGCACATAGTTGAGCGGAGAGTAGCCGGTCGCGATGCGGAAGCGCCGGTCGAAGCTGCGCTTGGGCAACCCGGATTGGCGAACCAGCTCCGCGACGATGTCCGGCTGGTCATAGTGCTGGGCCAGCCATTGCTGGCAAGACAGTATCACCGCATCACCATGATTGACGTTCTGGATCATCGATACGAAGGGCAATTGCCCGTCACGGTGCCATTGATAGAGAAACAGCTTCGACATCCGGATGGCCTCCTGCGTGCCGCCGTGCTTGGCGATCAGCAGCAGCGCAAGGTCCTGCCAGGATGAAGCGCCGCCGGCGCAATACAGTGTCTGCGCCGGGCCGGTTTGCACCAGGATGCGCTCCAGCCGCAGCGTGACATTTGGATAATGCTCGCGAAACAGCGGCGCGTACGTGAAGTGGGTCGTTGCTTCCTGCCCCTCCAGAAGTCCGGCCTCGGCGAGCACGATCGAGCCGCCGCATGCCGCATAAAGATGGGCGCCCTGGCGATACATGTCCTGAATCCAAGCGATCAGCCGGCGCTCCAACGTGCGCGGCGACCGCGGCGGCATCAGCACGACATTTGGAACAAAGACGATGTCGGTGCGTGGCACATCCTGCATTGCCACCTGCGGCACGATGCTGACGCCGGTGATCAGCCGCAGGGGCTCCATGTCGATGCCGACAAGGCGCGGCTCAAAAAGACCCTCCGGCGTGCCGCCCTTGATGTACGGAAAGACGCGGCCTGCGGCCCACAACGTGTCGAACACGCCATAGATGATCGATGGATCGCATTCGGGAAAGAGCGGAATTGAAATTTGGACAGGGGGCCGGCTCATGGCTCGACATAGATCCGTTTGGCTCAATTGGCCCGGAAACGGCCATTCTGCCCCTCACGCCTCGCGTTCCGCAAGGGTAGCACTCGTCCATAGGGCGCTGGGCGCCAGATGGTTCGAGGTATTTTAGATGACTATGGACATGAACAAGCTTGAGACCCTGCTCGGCACCGTGGTGAACGAGCTCGGTGCCGCCTCCAACGCCGCCTTGGTCATACTGGGGGACCGGCTGGGACTGTTCGGCGCGCTGTCAAAGAGCGCAGCGAGCTCGGCGCAACTCGCCGCACGGACCGGCACCCAGGAGCGCTATGTGCGCGAGTGGCTGTCGGCCCAGGCCGCCTCAGGCTTCGTGGAATATGACGCCGAAACCACGCTGTTCTCAATGTCACCCGAGCAAACGGCAGTGTTCGCCGATGAGGACAGCCCGGTGCTGATGGTCGGCGGCTTCAGCCTCCTTACCGCAGTCTACCACGACGAGCCAAAGCTCGCCGAAGCGTTCAAGGGAGGCAAGGGCCTGCATTGGGGCGAGCACTGCAACTGCCTGTTCTGCGGCGTCGAGCGTTTCTTTCGACCGGGCTACCGCGCCCACTTGGTGGCGGAGTGGTTGCCGGCCCTTGATGGCGTCGTGGAAAAGCTAGAGCGCGGAGCGCGCGTCGCCGACGTCGGCTGCGGGCACGGCGCGTCGACGTTGCTAATGGCGGCAGCCTTTCCGAACTCGCAGTTCATCGGCATCGACTATCACGCACCGTCCATTGCGCACGCTCGGACATTGGCAGCGAGCTGCTCCAATGTCCGCTTCGAAACAGCGCGCGCGCAGGACTTTGCCGGCACTGGCTTCGACTTGGTGACGATGTTTGACGCCCTGCACGACATGGGCGACCCAGTCGGCGCGGCTGCTCACGCCCGTTCGGCTCTTGCCGACGACGGCACGCTAATGCTGGTGGAGCCGGCTGCCGGCGACAGCCTCGCAGAAAATCTCAATCCAGTCGGCCGCGTTTACTATGCGGGTTCGACGCACATATGCGTGCCGACAGCCCTCAATCAGGACGCGCGCTTGGCGCTCGGTGCGCAGGCGGGTCTCCGGCAGCTCGACGACGTTCTGCGCGCAGGGGGCTTCGCTCAGGTTCGCAAGGCAGCTGAGACGCCCTTCAATATGATCCTCGAAGCGCGCCCGTGAGCGTGTCACCGCCACATCCCGCGCAGCCGCGCCCCGACATCGATGCGGACCGCCCCAGACGCCGCTGGGTCCGACCCAGGCGTCCGTGACCGGCCAGGCGCTGCACGCGAACAGTCCAAGGATCGCCGGCGGGATGAAGCGGGTGCGGGCGGCATAGACGTACCGGTCGCCGCGCGAGGCCTGGCCCTGGGTGAAGAAGCGCTGCGGCACGACGAGGTGCAGGTTATCCTTGGCGCGGGTCATGGCGACATAGAGCAGACGCCGCTCCTCCTCGATCTCGTCCTTGGTGCCGGCGCCGAGATCGGACGGGATGCAGCCGTCGACGACGTTCAGCACGAACACCGATTTCCGATGGCCGCCGTTGGCACCACGTCGCGGCTTGAGCGGATCACTCTAACCCTGTGTTGCGGGCACGCGAACCATGAGACCCTCATGCTCCGAGCCGAGCACCAGTTGGCAGCTCAAACGGCTTGCCGGTGTCCGCGGCCCGCTAAGCATGTCGAGCATCTCACTCTCCTCGATGCAGGGCGGCGGCAAACGGGAGCCGCCGCCGTCGATGTGAACATGGCAGGTTCCGCAAGCCATCGCGCCGCCGCATTCAGCTTCGATTCCGGCGACGCCGTTGGTCAGCGCCGCACGCATCAGGCTTATGTTCGGCTCGGCGTCGATCGTCTCTGTCGATCCGTCGACGAGCAGGAACGTCACTTTGGGCACCGCGTCTCTCCCGTTCGCAGCGATGTTCCGTCGCCGACGGCGCCGGCGGGTGTCGAGAGGCCGCGCGCGCACTGGGGGTCTGATGGACGAGCGCGGCCGTCGCAGTCCGCATGATCGGACGACGCCTCAAGGCTGGCGGCTGGCGTTTTCCGGCAGGTAGGGGCTCCACGGCTTGGGCGAGATCGGATCGCTCTTGAAGACGATGTCGAACTGGCCCTTGGCGTTGACCTCGCCGATCAGCACCGGCTTGGTGACATGGTGGTTGGCGTTCATCAGCACGGTGTTTCCGCCGGGAGAGACGACGCTTTCGCCGATGATCGCCTTGGCGACGGCGTGCGGCTCGGTGGTCCCAGCCTTGCGCACGGCCTGCGTCCACAGATTGAACAGGATGTAGGCGGACTCCACGGGATCGTTGGTCACCTGCTTCGGGTTCTTCATGTAGGCCCGCCACTTGGCGATGAAGTCCTTGTTCTGCGGCGTGTCGATCGACTGAAAATAGCTCCAGGCGGCGAGGTGGCCGACAAGCTGGGAGGTGTCGAGCCCCTTGAGTTCCTCCTCGCCGACCGAGAAGGCGATGACCGGAATATCCGTCGCCTTCACGCCCTGGTTCGCCAGCTCCTTATAGAACGGCACGTTGGCGTCGCCATTGACCGTGGAGATCACGGCAGCAGGCTTGCCGGAAGTGCCGAATTTCTTGATCGCCGCCACCTCGGTCTGCCAGTCTGAGAAGCCGAAGGGCGTGTAGTTCTCGCGAATATCCTCGTCCGCAACACCCTTGGACTTCAGAAAGGCACGGATGATCTTGTTCGACGTGCGCGGATAGACATAATCGGTGCCTTCCAACACGAAACGCTTGATGCCGCCGCCCTGCGGGCTCATCAGATATTCGATGGCCGGGATTGCCTTGTTGTCCGGCACCGAGCTGCCATAGAAGATGTTCTTGGATTGCTCCTCACCCTCATACTCGAGCGGATAGAACAGCAGGCCGTCGGTTTCCTCGAACACCGGGAGCACCGACTTGCGCGACACCGAGGTCCAGCAGCCGAAGACGGCGACGACCTTGTCGCGCTGGACCAGTTCGCGCGCCTTCTCGGCGAACAGCGGCCAGTTCGAAGCCGGATCGACCACGATCGGCTCGATCTTCTTGCCGAGCAGGCCACCCTTGGCGTTCAGCTCCTGCACCTGCCACAGGATGAGGTCCTTCAGGATGGTTTCCGAGATCGCCATCGTGCCCGACAGCGAATGCAGGACGCCGATCTTGATGGTGTCCTCGGCGAAGGCCGGGCCGGTAAGGGCGCCGGCCATGGCAAAGGCGGCCATGGCTTTGCCCAGCGTGCGGCGTGTAAGGGTCATGCGTCGCTCCTAGAATGAGGCCGACCGAGTTGCCGGCGGTTTCCGGCAGGGCGCCGGCGCGGTTCTCGGTTGCCGTTCATGGTGCGGTTGCGATAGGCGCGGGTGCAGGGCCACACGCTGAATTTCCCGCTCGTCCAGGCGGCACCGGCTTCAATGTGCGCCACCGGACCGCACTGCTCATCAAATGGCCACCGCACGCCGCCGCCGTGCGGGAACTGGCGCCGTATGCGGCGCCTGCGCACCGGTGCGCGGCCGCATGGGTCCAGTTGGCGAACATCTGGTGGGGCCAGCGGGAAGGCCTCTGGACCTATGGCTCCGACACTGGTCCCATGCCTCGGACAGGAGCGCGCGCCGATGAACCCAAACGATCTGGCCGGCGGACCGGAAGGCGTGCGCGCGCGCACCCACGCGGCGCAGATCCCGATCGTGCTCGATCGCGCGCGTGGCGACGGCCTGACCCGCCAAATCGTCGAGCAGATCCGCGGTGGCATCGAAGCGGGACGCATTACCGCAGGCATAAGGCTGCCCTCGTCGCGGCGCCTGTCCCTGCAGCTCGAAGTCGCCCGCAACACGGTGGTGCGGGCCTACGAAATCCTGGAGGACGAGGGGCTCATCGAGACCCGGCCGGCATCAGGCATGTTTGCGCGCGGCGCCCGGCCGCGCACCGGCCCGCCGATGCCTCCGCAGGAGGAAACCCCGCGCGGCGGCACGACGATGCCGCTGCCACGGCTGCCGCAGCGGGCGCAGCGGCTGGTCAACAGCGGCGCCGGGCGGTTGTCGTTTGACTTCTTTCCCGGCCGGCCGGACCCGGCCTTGTTCCCGATCAAGACCTGGCGCCGCCTGATCCAGGCGGCACTGTCGCATGGCGCCGCGCCGGGCATCGTCCAATATTCCGATCCGGCCGGGCTGCTGGTGCTGCGCACGGCGATCGCCAGCCATCTCGCCGCCTGGCGCGGCATCGTGCCCGATGCCGGGCGCGTCATCATCGTCGGCGGCATACAGGAAGGCCTCAGCATCGCCGCCCGGCTGTTCCTCGAACCGGGCATTTGCGCGCTGGTGGAGAATCCGAGTTACCAGGGCGCCAGCTTCGCGTTCGAGGCCACCGGGGCGGACATCCTGCGGGTGCCGGTGGACGAGGATGGGCTGATGGTCGAGCGCCTGCCGGAGCGGCCGGTCGCGCTCGCCTATGTCACGCCCTCGCACCAATATCCCACCGGCGCGACGCTGGCGCTGGAGCGGCGCCGGACTCTGGCGGACTGGGCGCGGCGGCAGGGCTGCTACCTCGTCGAGGACGACTACGACAGCGACTTCCGCTATGACGGCTCGCCGCTGCCGGCGATCGCGTCACTGGCGCCGGACTGCACCATCTATCTCGGCACCTTTTCCAAGTCGCTCGGCGCCGGGCTGCGGCTCGGCTACATGGTGGTGCCGCCGGCGCTGGTCGATGCCGTCATCGCGGCGAAGACGCTCTTGAACAACGGCAACGCCTGGCTTGAGCAGACCGTGCTGGCGGAGTTCATCCGCGGCGGCGGGTTTGTCTCGCACCTGATGCGCGCGCGGGCGCGCTACCGCGAGAGCCGCGACGTCACGCTGCACATGCTGAGGCGCTGTTTTGGCGACGTCGAAATCAGCGGCGAGGCCGGCGGGCTGCACCTGTGCTGGCAGCTACCCTCAGGCGTGCCCGCGGCGGCGACCCTGGAGATCATGGCGCGCAAGGCCAGGGTAGGCGTTTATTCGCTCGCCTCGGGCGGCGCCTTCGACGGGCTCGGCACCTCGCTGTCGCAGCGCGGCATCGTGCTCGGCTACGCCTCCCTGACGCCGCGGCAGATCGAGCAGGGCATCGCGCGGCTGTCCGACGTCATCGACGACACGCTCGACGCACGCCCGGCCTTTCTCGACGAACTGCTGGTGCACGAGCCGCTCGGCCGTGCCCGTCGGGCGGAACCGGCACCCCCGAATCGTTACCGGCCGGCCCTACGCGCAGCGCCGCCGCATCAGGCAGCTTCCGCCCCCGAGCAACTCGTGGAGGGGTCGATGCAAAGGGTTCGAGGCATCTATCGCTATCCGATCAAGGGCATGAGCGCGCAGGCGGTCACCGGCGTGCAACTGGAGCCCGGCCGGCCGTTCCCGTTCGATCGGGTGTTCGCGCTCGCCCGACCGGGGGTGCCGGTCGACCCGCACGACCCGAAATGGGCCAAGAAGGGCCTGTTCGTCATGCTGATGCTGGACGAGGCGCTGGCGCAGGTGCGCACCCAGCTCGATCCCGAAACGCTGCGGCTGCGCGCCTGGTCGGGACCGGACGAGGTGCTGTGCACCGACCTCGACACGGCCGGAGGGCGGGCCGGCTTCGAATCATTCGTGCACCGGCTGATGCCAGCGCTGCGCGAGCCGCCGACGCTGGTGCGCAGCCGCGGCGGTCACTTCATGGACAAGCCGGACAATGTGCTGTCGCTGATCAATCTGGCGACGGTGCGCGCCCTTGAGGAGCGCTGGGGCTGCACCCTCGACCCGCTGCGCTTCCGCGCCAATTTCTACATTGACGGGGTGCGGCCGTGGCAGGAATTCGAGTGGATCGGCAGCGACATCCGCCTCGGCGAGGCTGTATTTCGGGTCGACCGGCGCAACGGCCGCTGCGGCGCTACCAATGTGAACCCCGCGACCGGCCGGCGCGACCTCGACATTCCCGGCTCGCTGCGGGCCACCTTTGGCCACAAGGACCTGGGCGTGTATCTGGTGACTCAAAAGGGCGGCAAGGTCGTAGTCGGCGACCCCATCGCCGTGCCGTCAGCAGCGCCGCAAGTGCCGGCGATGGTCCCCCAGCTCGTCTTGCCGGCGGCATCGCACCGCCGCTTCATCTGTCGCGGATGTTACTATATCTTTGACGAGGCGAATGGTCACCGCCCCGACGGGATCGTGCCCGGCACCGCATTCGCCGCGGTCCCGGCCGACTGGCGGTGCCCAGATTGCGGAACGGGCAAGGCCGCCTTTCAACCCTATGTCCCGGCCTGAACGACATTGATCATCTCGACCATCTCAGCTGCTTTGGGATTGGAGAAGCACGTCGAGCCGAAGGATCTCCGGCCACGAAGCCGCTTTGGTTGGGATGGCCAATCATTCCAAGCGAAAGGGTGAATGACGGAACACGCACGCCGGCCATTCGACAATGCTTGCTGGGCTACCCCTCATGCCGAACGGAGCGTCACCAGCCGCCCTGGTATCGGAGGGTGAATTGACTCATCACAGCAGATGAGAACATATAAAGAACACATGGGCAAGATCACACTGTGAATCGGCGTGCAAAAGGTTGCCATCTTTCTCGGTGATCGGCTTCCAAACGGGGACCACCTCCGGGTCGTTTAGTGTCGTTGGCCTCTGAGGCTGGCGGCGAGGCGGAGGATGACGACGGTGGAAACGATCGGGCGGATCAGGCGCGCGTATTTTGTTCAGAAGGTTTCGGTTCGGGAGATCGCGCGGACGAGAAGCCGGCGCTGATGCGGCTGCCGACGGCCGCCTTCGACGGCTTCCATGCGGTAACGGCATCGGTCTCGAAGACGCTGCTCGTCCGGTTCGACTACAACAAGTACTCGGTCGCGGCGCGCGCGCTCGGCCGGCCCGTCGAGGTCCATGCCTATGCCGATCGCATCGTCATCCGGCAAGGTGGCGAGATCGTCGCCGAGCATGAGCGACGGTTCGGTCGCGAACAGACTGCTTACGACCCCTGGCACTACGTCCCCGTGCTGGCGAAGAAGCCCGGGGCGCTGCGCAACGGCGCGCCGTTCAAGCAGCTCGCCTTGCCGCCGGCGCTGGAGCAACTGCGTGCCCGGCTCAAGAAGAGCAGCGACGGCGATCGTCAGATGGTAGCGATCCTGACGGCCGCCACGATCGATGGCCTCGACGCGCTGGAGGCCGCCGCGACAGAGGCGCTCGATCAGGAGGCCATCAGCGCGGACGTCGTGCTTAATATCCTCGCCCGGTCCCGGTCGGCGCCGATGGAGCCCACCATCGCGATGCCCGGCCATCTCCAGCTCGCCATCGAGCCGGTCGCCAACGCCGGTCGCTACGACCGCCTGCTGATCGGGCGCAAGGCGGCATGATGATGGAGCGGCACCAGATCCTCGACCTGATGGGCGAACTCAAGCTGACCGGCATGCGGCACGCCTATGACGAACTGGTCGCCAACGCGATCAAGCGCCAGTTGCCGGTCCAGCACGTCATCAGTGACCTTCTCAAGGCCGAGATCACCGAGAAGAACGCCCGCTCGATCAAGTACCAGATGACGGCCTCCAGGCTGCCGCTGGCCAAGGAGATCGACACGTTCGAGTTCAGCGGGACGCCAATCAACGAGGGCCTGGTGCGCGATCTCGCCACCGGCGCGTTCCTCGCCAGCCAACGCAACGTCGTGCTGGTCGGCGGAACCGGTTCAGGCAAATCGCATCTCAGCATCGCCATCGCCCGCAACTGCGTCCGAAACAGCTCGCGCGTGCGCTTCTACAACACCACCGACCTGGTGAATCGGCTCGACATGGAAAGCCACCAGGGCCGGGCCGGCAAGCTCGCCGAGCACCTGTCGCGCCTCGACCTCCTGGTCCTGGACGAACTCGGCTACCTGCCCTTCGCGCGAACCGGCGGCCAGCTCCTGTTCCATCTGATCAGCCGGCTTTACGAGCACACCTCTGTCATCGTCACCACCAACCTCGCCTTCGGCGAATGGCCAACCGTCTTCGGTGACGCCAAAATGACGACAGCGCTGCTCGACCGGCTCACTCATCATTGCGACATCATCGAGACCGGCAATGAGAGCTGGCGCTTCAAAAACCGCGCCTGACGATCGCGCTCGACCATCCCGATCTGAAACCGGGCTCGGCGCGACCCACAAAGCCATGGTCCCAGTTTGGGCGCCGATCCCGGTCCCCAGCTCCACGCCGATTGACACGTCTGACGCCCGCGACCGCCATGGGCTTCGGGAACCGCCCGTTTCCTCCTATAGGCGGAACCATGGAGAAGAGCAGTTGGGGCGCCTTTAAAAGGGCATCAGCTTCCGTAAGCCCGTCATCAAGTAAACCGCTCACAACATAGTGTATTGCTCTCTCTTCGCATATCAACGGGTCAGTTGGCAACGAGTATTCCATATGATACATTAGATACACCAAGTATAAAAACCAATCTGATCTCTATTTTTAATAGAACGCCAAATATTATCGCAGCTAACGCCAATGACAACGGCCAATTCTTTTACGAAACGTTCAAGTTCTATACGGGAGTTTATTTTTTGGGCTGATCCACCGCCCCAAAACAGCGACCCGCACCGCCCTTTTTGATTCTGACAAGCTGGCCGGTGTCGGTGCCTTACACCCTGATCTATAGTTCACTTTCTCCTCCCACATTCAGATTGGCCTGTGGGTCGTGGCTCGGCAACTCGCTGGGCACGATTTTCACGCTCGCGATTCAGCAGTTCAAGAAGCGCGGGGTCGCCGAGGCATCTGTCAGAGCATCGATCCGGCAGAGTTTTTGGAGGGTTGTCGTTGTCGATCATGTCGAATCTCGCAGCAACGAATTCGACAACGAAATCTGCCCCGGCCGCTTCAAGGTCATATAACCCCTTGAAACTGCTGGCGCTCCCAACCGGAATCGAACCGGTGTTTTCGCCGTGAGAGGGCGACGTCCTGGACCGCTAGACGATGGGAGCCACGGGCAGGTGGCTCTCTTAGAGCCAAACCGCCGG
>JBGGNI010000119.1:0-7333 GCA_041287585.1 Xanthobacteraceae bacterium | reverse complement strand
GACCGATCCCAACGCCTATATCTACTTCACCATCCAGGGCCATGCCTGGGCGCCGATCTGCAAGGCGCTCGGCAAGCCGGAATGGATCGACGACAAGGCCTACAACACCGCCGAAGCCCGCCAGGACAAGATCTTCGACATCTTCGCCTTCATCGAGACCTGGCTGGCCGACAAGACCAAGTTCGAAGCCGTCGACATCCTGCGCAAGTTCGACATTCCCTGCGCGCCGGTGCTGTCGATGAAGGAGATCGCCAACGACCCGTCGCTGCGCGCCAGCGGCACCGTGGTCGAGGTCGATCACCCCAAGATCGGCAAGTACCTGACCGTCGGCAGCCCGATCAAGTTCTCCGACATGGAAGTCACCGTAACGGCGTCGCCGCTGCTCGGCCAGCACACCAACGAAGTGCTCGCCGACCTCGGCTACAACCAGGAACAGATTGCCGAGCTGCACAGCGCCAAGGCAGTCTGAGTTCGCTAGGGTCTCCGTCCGGCGCCGCGCGGCGCCGGACGGCTCCGTTTCGGCCGCTGCGCCGGCGCTCCCTCGCGCCGGCTTCTTTTTTGGCGTCACCGCCCCGAATAGAGCCGGGTGAGCCCGGCCGCCGCGGCGCGCACGCGGGCGCCCAGATCGTCGATGCGCTCGGGCGCCATGCGCACGGTCGGCGCGGAGATGGAGAGCGCACCCACCGGTTCGCGAAATTCGTTCAGCACCGCCGCCGCGACGCAGCGCATGCCCAGCGTGTGCTCCTCGTCGTCGACCGCATAGCCGCGCTCGGCAATGGCGGCGAGGTCGGCATAGAGCGCCTTGCGGCTGGCATGGGAATGCTCGGTGTAGCGCGGCAGCTGGTCGGTGCCCAGCCAGGCACGCCGGGCCTCCGGCTCCATCGCCGCCAAGATCGCCTTGCCGCCGCCGGAGGCATGGATCGGCAGCGCCCCGCCGACCCGGAAGAAGGCGCGCACCGGCGCATGACCCTCGGCCTGCGCCACGCATACCAGCGCCGCCCCGTCGATCATCGACATGTTCACCGTCTCGTCGACCGCCGCCGACAATTCGCGAATCAGGATGCGGCCGATCTCCGGCAGCTTGCGGATGCGCAGATAGGCCGAACCGATGCGGAACAGGCCCAGCCCGACCATCCACTGCCCGCTGGCAGGGTCGTGTGCCACCACCCCGCGCCGCTGCAAGGTGGTGAGCAGCCGGTGCACGGTGGAGGTCGGCAGCTCGGCGCGGCGGGCCACGTCGCTCAGCGCCATGCCGTCCGCCGCTGCCAGCACTTCAAGCAGCGCGATGGCGCGGTCGAGCGATTGCACCTCGCCGCCGGTCTCCCCGTTCACCGCCGTCGGCGGTCGGCCGCGCCGGCGCGCGGGTGTCGCGATCTCGCTCATGCTCGCCCCATCAGACTTGTACATTGCCGCGCGAACGGCATTCCCGCCATCGGTGCCGGGCTATAAAGCCGCAAGCCGTATTTTTTCGCAAATCAGAAATGCATCCCATATTGCGGAAATTGGAGGTCCATGGCATGTTCCCGCCGTCTTCGGTTGAAGCCGCTGTGGCGCCTCCAAGGGTCCGCGAGCGCACCGGAGAAAAAACAGGGGCAGCGTGCCGAAGCGTCAGCGCCCGGCCCGGCTGGCGGCGTTGATTGGCCGCCGGTTTGCGGCGTTCGGACCGGCACGGAACGACGAGGAGGAAGCCATGGCCAAGATGCGTGCCGTTGATGCGGCAATTCGGGTTCTTGAGAAGGAAGGCGTGAGCGTCGCCTTCGGCGTGCCCGGCGCGGCGATCAACCCGCTGTATTCGGCGATGCGCAGCCGCGGCAGCATTCGCCACATCCTGGCCCGCCATGTCGAGGCGGCCTCGCACATGGCCGAAGGCTACACCCGCGCCAAGGCCGGCAATATCGGCGTGTGCATCGGCACCTCCGGCCCCGCCGGCACCGACATGATCACCGGCCTGTACTCGGCCGCCGCCGATTCTATACCGATCCTGTGCATCACCGGCCAGGCGCCCCGCGCCCGCCTGTACAAGGAAGACTTCCAGGCGGTGGACATCGAATCCATCGCCAAGCCGGTGGCGAAGTGGGCCGTGCTGGTGCGTGAGCCGGCCCTGGTGCCGATGGTGTTCCAGCAGGCCTTCCACATCATGCGCTCCGGTCGCCCCGGCCCGGTGCTGATCGATCTGCCGGTCGACGTCCAGCTCGCCGAGATCGAGTTCGACGAGGACACCTATTCCCCGCTCGCCGTCTACAAGCCGAAGGCCACCCGCAAGCAGGCGGAAAAGGCTCTTCGCATGCTGAACGCGGCGGAGCGCCCGCTGATCGTCTCCGGCGGCGGCGTCATCAATGCCGATGCCTCGGCGCTGCTGACCGAGTTCGCCGAACTGACCGGCGTGCCGGTGATCCCGACCTTGATGGGCTGGGGCACCATTCCCGACGATCACAAGCTGATGGCCGGCATGTGCGGCCTGCAGACCTCGCACCGCTACGGCAATGCCACGCTGCTCGCCTCCGATTTCGTGTTCGGCATCGGCAATCGCTGGGCCAACCGGCACACCGGCTCGGTGGAGGTCTACACCAAGGGCCGCACCTTCGTTCATGTCGACATCGAGCCGACCCAGATCGGCCGCGTGTTCGGGCCGGACCTCGGCATCGTCTCGGATGCCGGAGCGGCGCTGTAGCTGTTCATCGACGTTGCCACCGAGATGAAGGCGGCCGGCAAGCTGAAGGACCGCAGCGAATGGGCCGGGCAATGCCTGGACCGCAAGAAGACCATGCTGCGCAAGAGCCATTTCGACAATGTGCCGCTGAAGCCGCAGCGGGTCTATGAGGAGATGAACGAGGCGTTCGGGCGCAACACCCGCTACGTCACCACCATCGGCCTCAGCCAGATCGCCGGGGCGCAGTTCCTCCAGGTGTTCGAGCCGCGCAACTGGATCAATTGCGGCCAGGCCGGCCCGCTCGGCTGGACCCTGCCCGCCGCGCTCGGCGTGCGTGCCGCCGACCCGGATTCGGAAATCGTGGCGCTGTCCGGCGACTACGACTTCCAGTTCATGATCGAAGAACTGGCGGTCGGCGCGCAGCACAAGCTGCCCTACATCCATGTCGTGGTGAACAACTCCTATCTGGGGCTGATCCGTCAGGCGCAGCGCGGCTTCAACATGGATTTCGAAGTCTCGCTCGCCTTCGACAACATCAATGCCGCCGAGAATGCCGGCTACGGCGTCGACCATGTCGCGGTGGCCGAGGGGCTGGGCTGCAAGGCGGTGCGCGTCTCATCGCCCAACGAGTTCAAGGACGCCTTCGTGCGCGCCCAGGCGCTGATGAAGGAACACCAGGTTCCGGTGGTGATGGAGTTCATTCTGGAACGCGTCACCAACGTCGCCATGGGCCTGGAAATCGACGCCGTGAACGAGTTCGAGGAGGTTCTGGACATTCCGCTGGAAAGCGTGAAGGAACCGGCCTGAGCCGATCGCCTTCGGCTTTCCGCGCGCGGCCGGTCGGCGCCTTGCGCCGCCTGGCCCCACCTCCTCCCGTCTGCCGCAAGGAGCGGTCCATGCCCCGTTTCGCCGCCAATCTGACCATGCTTTTCAACGAAGTGCCGTTTCTCGACCGGTTCGAGAAAGCGGCAAGCGCCGGCTTCACCGGCGTCGAATATCTGTTCCCCTATGATTTCCCGGTCGAGGATCTGGTCGCCAAGCTGAAGGCCCATAGCCTCAGCCAGGTGCTGCACAATCTGCCGGCCGGCAATTGGGGCGCCGGCGAGCGCGGCATCGCGATCTTTCCGGACCGCGTCGAAGAGTTCCGTGCCGGGGTCGACAAGGCGATCACCTATGCCACCGCGCTCGGCAGCCCGCAGGTCAACATCCTCGCCGGCATCGCCCCCACCGGGGTGGAGCGCGAGGTGCTGCACAAGACCTTCGTCGAGAACTTGAAGTTCGCCGCGCCCAAGATCAAGGAAGCCGGGCTGAAGCTGCTGATCGAACCGATCAACACCCGCGACATTCCCGGCTTTTTCCTGAACTACACAAGGCAAGCCAAGGCGATCATTGAAGAAGTCGGCTCCGACAACCTCTTCATCCAGTACGACATCTACCATATGCAGATCATGGAGGGCGACCTCGCCCGCACCATCGAGGCCAACCTGGCCGCCATCGCCCATATCCAGCTCGCCGACAATCCGGGGCGGTTCGAGCCGGGCACCGGCGAGATCAATTACGCCTTCCTGTTCCGCCATCTCGACGCCATCGGCTATGCCGGCTGGGTGGGCTGCGAGTACAAGCCCAAGGGCGACACGACCGCCGGCCTCGGCTGGATCGCGGCGCTGAGCGGGGCGGCCTGACGGCCGGGCGCGACAAGAAACGTACTTCTGGAAAGCACGAGGAATACACCATGGCGAAGATTGGATTTGTCGGTCTCGGCATCATGGGCGCCCCGATGGCGGGGCATCTGATCGATGCGGGCCACACCCTTTATCTCTACGACGTCAAGCCGGTGCCGGCCGAACTCACCGCCAAGGGCGGCACCGCGCTCGCCTCCGGCAAGGAGGTGGCGCAGGCCGCCGACATCAT
This sequence comes from Xanthobacteraceae bacterium, assembly GCA_041287585.1. GTDB lineage: Bacteria > Pseudomonadota > Alphaproteobacteria > Rhizobiales > Xanthobacteraceae > Ancylobacter. The sequence continues at coordinate 2,772 of JBGGNI010000119.1, read as the reverse complement.
CATCACGATGGTTCCCGACACCCCGCACGTCGCCGCGGCGCTGTTCAGCGAGAACGGCATCGCCGCGGGCCTTTCCGCCGGCAAGATCGTGGTCGATATGAGCTCGATCGCGCCGGTAGAGACCAAGGAATTCGCGTCGAAGATCAACGCGCTCGGCTGCGACTATCTCGACGCCCCGGTCTCCGGCGGCGAAGTCGGCGCCAAGGCCGCCTCGCTCACCATAATGGTCGGCGGGCCGGAGGGCGCCTTCGAGACGGTGAAGCCGCTGTTCGAGAAAATGGGCAAGAACATCACCTTGGTCGGCGGCAATGGCGACGGCCAGACCACCAAGGTGGCCAACCAGATTATCGTCGCGCTCACCATCGAGGCGGTCGGCGAGGCGCTGCTGTTCGCCTCCAAGGCCGGCGCCGACCCCGCCAAGGTGCGCCAGGCGCTGATGGGCGGCTTTGCCAATTCGCGCATTCTGGAAGTGCATGGCGAGCGCATGGTCAAGCGCACCTTCGCGCCCGGCTTCCGCATCGAGCTGCACCAGAAGGACCTCAACCTCGCGCTCAACGGCGCCCGCCAGCTCGGCGTCGCGCTGCCGGCGACCGCGCTGGCGCAGCAATTGTTCAGCGCCTGCGCCGCCAATGGCGGAGCGGCCTGGGACCATTCGGCCATGGTGAAGGCGCTGGAAATGCTGGCGAACCACACCGTCTCGCCGGACGCCTGATCTCAGGCAAACGATTGTGCGGCCGGGCAAAATCGCCGCCCGGCCACACACCCTGCGGGCCCGCCTTCGAGGCGCGACCTAATGGCACGCAAGCCGGTTCGCCCTTGACGCCGCGGTAAACTCGCCCGATCATTGGCATACAAAATACCAAAAAATGATCCATGCGGCCCGGCGGCCGAAGTCATGGATGGCACTCAGGAGGGAGCCCATGAAGGTCTGCATCTACGGTGCCGGCGCGATCGGCGGTTATCTCGGCGTCCAGCTCAAGCGAGCGGGCGTCGATGTCAGCCTGGTGGCGCGCGGCGCGCACCTGGCGGCGATGAAGGCAAACGGCCTCAAGCTGCTGATCGACGGCGAAGAGCGGGTCGAGCACATCGAATGCTCCGACAATGCTGCCGATCTCGGCCCGCAGGACTATGTGGTGGTCGCGCTCAAGGCCCATTCGGTGCCGGGCGTGGTGGACGCCATGCAGCCGCTGCTGGGCAACGACACCGCCGTGGTCACCGCGGTGAACGGCATTCCCTATTGGTATTATTATAAGCACGGCGGCGCGCTGGAAAACCGCACGCTGGAGAGCATCGATCCGGGCGGCAAGCAGTGGCACGGCCTGCGCCCCGAGCGCGCCATCGGCTGCATCGTCTATCCGGCCACCGAAGTGGTGGAGCCGGGCGTCATCAAGCACGTCTATGGCAACAAGTTCCCGCTCGGCGAGCCCTCCGGCGAGGCCAGCGAGCGCGTCAAGGCGCTGAGCGCGGCGTTCGAAGCCGGCGACCTGCGCGCCCCGGTGATGAACAACATCCGCGACGAGCTGTGGCTGAAGCTCTGGGGCAATCTCTGCTTCAACCCCATCAGCGCACTGACCCACGCCACGCTCGACACCATCGCCTCCGACCCCGGCACACGGGCGATCGCCAAGACGATGATGATCGAAGCGCAGGAGATCGCCATTCAGACCGGCGTCAATTTCCGCGTCGGCGTCGACCGCCGCATCGACGGCGCCGGTGCCGTAGGCGCTCACAAGACCTCCATGCTGCAGGATCTGGAGCGCTCGCGGCCGATGGAAATCGACCCGCTGGTGACCGTGGTCCAGGAAATGGGCCGCCTCGCCGGCATCCCCACCCCCACGCTCGACGTCGTGCTCGCACTGGTTCGCCAGCGCGCCCAGGTCGCCGGCCTTTACAATTGAGGGCCGGCACATGGCGCATTGGGTTCGTTTCAAGCATGCCGGCAGCGTCGGCTTCGGCACGCTGTCCGGCGACGGCGACATCACCGTGCAGGACGGCGACATGTTCGGCGCCAGCCAGCCGACCGGCGAGCACCTCCCGCTCGCTGCCGTCGAGCTGCTGACGCCGACCGAGCCGACCAAGATCATCGCGCTGTGGAATAATTTCCGCGCGCTGGCGGCCAAGCTGAACGCGCCGATTCCGGCCGATCCGCTCTATCTGCTCAAGGCCGGCTCCTCGCTCACCACGCCCGGCGCGACGGTGCATCGGCCGGCCGCCTATGACGGCAAGGTTGTGTATGAGGGCGAGCTCGGCATCGTCATCGGCAAGGCGGCCACCAATGTGTCGCCGGAGGCCGCGGAAGCGTGCATCTTCGGCTACACCTGCGTGAACGACATCACCGCCGCCGACATCATCAACAAGGACCCGAGCTTCGCCCAATGGGTGCGGGCCAAGAGCTTCGACGGCTTCGGCCCGTTCGGGCCGGTGGTGGCGACCGGGCTCGACCCGGCGACGCTGGTGGTGCGCACCGTGCTGAACGGCGAAGAGCGCCAGCGCTACCCGATCAGCGACATGGTCTTCCAGCCCCGCGATTTGGTGAGCCGCATCTCCCAGGACATGACGCTGCTGCCCGGCGACGTCATCTGCTGCGGCACCTCGATCGGCGTCGGCACCATGAAGGCGCCGAGCAACGCCGTCGAGGTGGTGATCGACGGTATCGGAACACTCAGCAACACTTTCGTGCAGTAGCTTTTCCCGGCAGCCGCGCGCTATAGGAACGCAGGCGCCGGAGAAGAGGGAGGAGCGGGTTTCATGAACATTCACGAATACCAGGCC
>JBGGNI010000118.1:0-2694 GCA_041287585.1 Xanthobacteraceae bacterium | reverse complement strand
GACCTCGGTGCCGGCGATCTTCATGGAAAGAGCCTTTGGGCTGAGCCTGGTTGAGGCTCAGGCAGCAGCAATCACGCTGCGGCCTGGGCCTTCTCGACCGCGCGCTTCAGCTCGGCAGCCTTCGGCGACAGCTCGTCGATGCGAGCCTTGGCCAGGAAGGCGTCGAGCCCGCCGCGGTGATCGACGGTCTTCAGCGCATTGGCGCTGACCCGCAGCTTCACCGAGCGCTTCAGCACGTCGCTGGCGAGCGTGACGTTCACCAGGTTCGGCAGAAAGCGGCGGCGGGTCTTGCGGTTCGAGTGGCTCACGAGATTGCCGGTCAGAACCGCCTTCCCGGTAAGTTCACACCGACGGGACATCGTGGACTTCCTTATAGTTTCACAGCCGAGGCACCGGAGACCACGCGTGGCGGCCCCTTCCCAGCACCGGCGGCACTGATCCAGAGAGTGCGCTCGTATAAGGAAGCCCCCTTGCCGCGTCAAGACCGGCACCCACCGAATACGGTGCGGAAAGGGGGTCACAGTTCCGCCGCCTTCCGCCGCCAGCAAATCCCGTTACAGTACGCAGTCGGCCTTCCGCCGACAGTATGGATTCGGTTTCTCACGATGTTTCGGCTGGGTTTGACGGCGAGTGGGCTGGTTGCCGGAGCGATTCTCGCTTCCAGCGCGGCTCTCGCCGATGGCCGGCTGGAAGCGCGTTACCGGATGTCGATCGCCGGGCTGGAGCTCGGCCGCGCATCCTTCCTGCTCGAGATCGGCGGCAAGGGCTACACCGCCTCCGGTAGCGGCCGCGTCACCGGGGTGATGCAGGCCGTGTCCTCCGGCAAGGGCTCGGCCGGCGCGCGCGGCACCATCGAGCGCGGCGGCGCGCTCTCGCCGCAGAGCTTCGCCATGGATGCGGAGACCGACAGGAAGGCGGAGGCGATCCGCCTCGTGCTCACCGCCAATACCGTCAAGAACGTGACGGTGGAGCCGCCGACCACGCCCGCCAGGGACCGAGTACCGATTTCCGACGACGACAAGAAGGGCGTGATCGACCCGATGACCGCGGCGCTAATCCTGGTGCCCGGCACCGTGGATCCGCTCTCGGCCGCTGCATGCGATCGCACGCTTTCCATCTTCGACGGCCGCCAGCGCTATAACCTCACGCTGTCCTATGTGCGCACCGACAAGGTGAAGGCGGAGAAGGGCTATGAAGGCCCGGCCGTGGTCTGCCGCGTCGCCTACAAGCCGGTTTCCGGCCACCGGCCGAGCCGCGCCGGCGTGAAGTACATGATGGAAAACAAGGACGTCTATGTCTGGCTGGCGCCGGTGGCGGGCACCCGCGTGCTGGTGCCCTTCAAGGTCTCCGTCGCCACCATGATCGGCACGGCGGAGATGGAGGCGGTGAGCTTCGTCTCCGAGCCGACCGGCGCGCAGCCGTCCGCGGCGACGGGGAAAAAGCCCTAAGGCGCGCTCTGTTTCAGCATCCTTCGAGGCCCGGCTTCGCCGGGCACCCCCGCGGTTGGCCGCTGGCCAACCGCTAGGGATGAAGTGGTTCTTTTTTAGCGACCTCATCCTGAGGTGCGAGCAAAGCGAGCCTCGAAGGATGCTGAAACAGAGCGTCGTCTGGCACGCCGCCGTCCCGCTTCCCATATCCCGCCCGGAGCCCGCGCTATACTGCCGCCTCCTTCCCCACACCCGGTGGCGACTCCGCCGCGGGCTATGTGCTACAAGGGCCGCCCACCCGCCGGCCCGATGGACGACATAACCGGCCCATGAACATTGCAACGCCGCTCTACGGCACCAAGCCGCTGCCGCCCTCGCTGCGGGCACGCGGCGTCACTGCCGTCCTTGGTCCCACCAACACCGGCAAGACCCATCTCGCCATCGAGCGCATGCTGGGCCACTCCTCGGGGCTGATCGGCCTGCCGCTGCGCCTGCTGGCGCGCGAGGTCTATCAGCGCCTCGTCGAGCGTGCCGGCGCCGACCAGGTCGCGCTCATCACCGGCGAAGAGCGCATCAAGCCGCACAATCCGCGCTATTGGGTCTCCACCGTCGAGGCGATGCCGCGCGATCTCGACGTCGCCTTCGTTGCGCTCGACGAAATCCAGATTGCCGCCGACCTCGACCGCGGCCACGTCTTCACCGACCGCATGCTGAACCGGCGCGGCCGCGAGGAGACGCTGCTGCTCGGCGCCGCCACCATGCGGCCGTTGGTGGAGAGGCTGCTGCCGGGTGCCAGCATCCTGGTCCGCCCGCGGCTGTCGAACCTCACCTTTGCTGGCGAGAAGAAGCTCTCCCGCCTGCCGCGCCGCTCGGCCATCGTCGCCTTCTCGGCGGAGGAGGTCTATGCCATCGCCGAGCTGATACGCCGCCAGCGCGGCGGGGCGGCGGTGGTGCTCGGCGCGCTCTCGCCCCGCACCCGCAACGCCCAGGTCGCGCTCTACCAGTCCGGCGATGTCGACTATCTGGTCGCCACCGACGCCATCGGCATGGGCCTCAATCTCGATGTCGACCATGTCGCCTTCGCCGGCGACGTGAAGTTCGACGGCTGGCAGTTCCGCAAGCTCAATCCGGGCGAGCTCTCGCAGATCGCCGGCCGCGCCGGCCGCGCCCAGCGCGACGGCACGTTCGGCACCACGGGACGCTGTGCGCCGTTCGATGCCGAACTGGTTGAACGGCTGGAAAGTCACAGCTTCGAGCCGCACCGCGT
>JBGGNI010000117.1:0-5655 GCA_041287585.1 Xanthobacteraceae bacterium | reverse complement strand
GGCGAAGGTGCCGCGCGCGACCTCGCCCGCGCCGATGAGGATTTGCGCGCCCGCCCGGCGCAGATCGCGGCGGACCGGCGCCAGGCGGTCGACGAGGGCCGCTACATGGACGCGGTCGGCGACGCGATCAGCCGCGCCGCGCTCGACCTCGAAAGGCTCACCCGCTATGGCCGCGAACTGCTGGGCGGCGCCTCCGACTATTTCGGCACGCAGCGCGACCGGCGCATCGCCTGGCTGAAGCCCGGCGTGTTCGTGGTGCGCTGCATCGCCAAGGTGGAGCGCGCCGAGCCGCAGGCGCGCGCCCCGAGCCTTGCCACCCGCGCGGTGGCAGTGCGGCAGCCGGATGCCGCCTCGGTGCTGGCGCTGGACGCCGCCGCCGACCAGGCGCGCGACAAGCGCAGCCAAGCGGCGATCCTGAACCGGTACGGCGGCGCCGACCCGCGCGAGATCGCGCGGCTGGAAGCCGAGGCGCACCGCTTCGACATCATGGCCACGGGGAGCCCGGCCCAGATCGTCGACGCCGAGTTCGACGAGGCGCTCGACCGGCTGAACGAGGCCACCGCCGCCAACAGGGCGCTGCTCGATGCCGGATTGCACCCCCGTGCCGTGACCGACGCGCGCGAGCGGGTCGACGCGCTGCTGGAAAAGAAGCGGCTGATCGGCCGCCGCGCCGTCGAACTCGGCGCCGGCGGCGCGGCCGTCACCCGGCTCGAAGCCGCTTTTGTGAGCCGGGTGACCGGCGAGACCTATCCGCTGCTGCTTCAGCTCGGCGAGCCGCGGCGCGAGGGCGCGCAGTGGCGCTGCATCATTTCCGACGTCACCACGGCGGACGGCGAGGTGAAGGACGGCACCGCCCCGGACCGGCTGCTCGCCTTGGACCGCGCGCTGGAAGCCTTCACGGCATCCAGCGATTATGGCGACGGCAGCCTCACCGTGCGGCTGCGCGGCGGCGGCTGGCTCGATGCCGTGCCGGCGGCAGGCCGGGTGCGCACGCTGCGGGTGCGCGGCAGCCCGCGCGGCGCCAAGGGGGCCAAGGCGCGGCTGAAGGAGGTCGCCACCGCGCTGGCCGTGCTCGGGCTGGTCGTCGCCTCGCCGGTGGCGGGCGTCGCCGGCGGGCTGCTCGGGGCGGCGCTGGCCGCCGACAATCTGGCGCGGCGCTGGCGCGAGGGCACGCTGCGGGCGGACGCGCAGCTTGTCGGCGACATTCTCGACGTGCTGGGCGCCGTCGCCATCGGCGCCAAGGCGATCGGCTCGCTGAGCGTGCTGAACCGGGCCGGCGGCGGCGTGGTGCTGCGCGCGGTGCGGGCCGGCGCGGCGGGACTGCGCGGCATCGGCACAGCGGCGGACCTCGCCGGCAATGCGGGCGGCGTGATCGTCGCCAATGCCGAGATGGTCGGCACGCTGATCGATATCGGCGACCAGGAGCGCGCCGGCACGCTGAGCCCCAGCGAGGCGCGGCGACGGCTCACCGCCGCGGTTGCAGCCGGGCTGCAGAGCAACGCGCTGGCGATCGGCGGCCATCTCGCCGGCACGCGCATGGCGGAAAAGCTGGCGACCGAGACGCCCGCCGCGCCGCGCAAGCCGCCCGCACATGAACCGTCCGCAAACGAACCGTCCGCGCCCAAATCCGGCGCGACGATGAGCGGCACCGTGCCGCACGATGCCATGCCCTCGCCGGCTCCCGACGCCGCACGGCCGGCGACGCCCGGCCAGGCCGCGCACGAGCGCTGGATCGCCGACACGCTTGAAAGCGGATTGGGCAAGCGGGCACCGCCGGTGCCGCGGCCGGGCGCGCCGCCGGTGGCGGTGAACGAGACCGTCTATGGCCTGAAGACCATGGAGCAGGCGCTGCGCCGCTATGACGAATTCCGCGCCCGCGCGCCCGGCCGCGAGGTCGGCATCTGGCGCAGCGCCGATACCGGCGAATATGCCGTGGTCGCGGGCAAGGCGGGCGCGGTGAGCGCGCCGCGGAACGGACGCGAGGGCGAATGGGGCAATGTGCTGCACAACCACCCCAATCCTGAGAATGTGCTGGTCTATCGCAACCCGGCGCCGCTGGACGTGCACGGCACCTGGCAGGAGGCGCAGCGGCTCGGGTGGCCCGTCACCGCTCTCATCGAGCACGATCTGCCGGACGGCGGGCGGGCCTACACCGCCATCACCGCCCGCCCCCATCCCGACATGCGCATCCGCATCGAGTTCCGCCGGCCCGGCGCTCCGCCACAGCCGAAGGAGTACGCCAATTTCGGCGCCTATTCTCAGGAATGGGGCTCGCGCTCACGCTATGCCGAGCCCGGCAGCGCCGGGTATCGCGACCTGATCAACGACCTCAACAGCACATACGGCCACGCGCCGGATGTCGGCGCCGGCGGCGCGCGCAGCATGGCGGGGACCGTGGCGAAGCCGGCGGTGCCCGAACCGCCAAAAGGCGCGAACCCGTCAAAGCCGAAAGCGCCGACGCCGCGCGCGGCGATCGCGCCGCCGGCGCTGATGAGCGACCGCGGCGACCTGACGGACGCCGGCCTCGCGCTGGCCCGCCGGCAGAACCCCTCCTGGCGGCTGCTGCCGGACACCGAGGTGCAGCACAGATTCGCCGCCGGCGGGACGCCATTGGAGCGGATCGTCCGCGCCGAAATCGAGGCGCATTACCGGCAGACCGGAGTGAGCCCGACCAGCTTCCCGCTGTTTCCGAAGAACCTCCACGCCGTGGTCGAGCGGATGCGCGCGGCGGCGCTGGCCGAGGGACGTGGCCGGCAGATCGACCCTGGCGTCGCCCGCGAGGATGTCCATCATTTCGTCCGAACCGCCCGCACCGGCGACCCGGCGCTCGCCCGCGCCTGGGACGTGGTCGAGCGCCTAGCCAATGACCGCTTCTATCGGCCCGAGGTGCCGTTCGAAGCGCGGATGCGGCGGGAGTGCCGGGATTTTCTCGCCTACCGCGACAAGGACACCGGCGGCGCCTTCCTGCTCGGCACGGTGGGCAACAAGATTCCCGACGCCATCCAGGTGGCGCTCGACTTCAACCGGATCATCGTCATCGACGCAACCGCGGCGCTCGGCAACCCGGTCCACGCCTTCAAGACCGCCTTCTATGCCGCGGTGCTGCGGCGCATGGTCGGCGGCGTCACCGTCCAGGCCGGCGACTACCGCGCGTTCTTGCGCCAGAGCGACGTTTCCGAATGAATTCAGCGCGCCAGCCAGCCGCCGTCGACCGGCACCACCGTGCCGGTGACGTAGGACGAAGCCGGCGCCGCTAGGAACAGCACCGCGGTGGCGAGATCGTCCGGCACGCCCCAGCGGCCGGCCGGAATACGCTCCAGTATCTGCCGCGTGCGCACCGGGTCGGCGCGCAGCGCCTCGGTATTGTCGGTTTCCATATAGCCGGGGGCGATGGCGTTCACGGTGATGCCGTGCGGCGCCAGTTCGTTCGCCATCAGTCGGGTGAGGCCGAGCACGCCGTGCTTGCTGGCGGTGTAGGACGGCACCCGGATCCCGCCCTGGAACGACAGCAGCGAGGCGATGTTGACGATGCGCCCCGCCGTGCCGCGCCCCCGCCAGCGCCGGACCAGCGCCTGCGAAAGGAAGAACAGGCTCTTGAGATTGACGTTCATCACCGCGTCCCAATCGGCCTCGGTGAAATCGACCAGATCGGCCCGGCGGATGATGCCGGCATTGTTGACCAGAAGGTCGAGCGGACCGGCGGCGCTCTCGATCTCGCCCACCAGCGCGTCGAGGCCGTCGGTCTGTTCGAGGTCGCGCACCACCTCGTGAAACTGGCGACCCGCGGCCGCCACTTTCCGCGCGGTTTCCGGCATCGGGCGCGAGCCGAGCCCGACAATGTCGGCGCCCGCCTGCGCCAGAACCACGGCGATGGCCTGGCCGAGGCCGGTGCGCGCGCCGGTGACCAGCGCGCGGCGGCCGGAGAGATCGAACAGCGCGGCGACGCTCATCAGGCCAGCTCCGCCATCGGCACGAAGTCCATGTCGGCGAAGGACTGGTTGTCGCCGGCCATGGCCCAGATGAAGGCATAGGCCCCGGTGCCGGCGCCGGAATGGATCGACCAGGGCGGCGAGAGCACCGCCTGCTCGTTGCGCACGATGAGATGGCGGGTAGCTTCCGGCCGGCCCATCAGGTGCACCACCATGGCGTCGGGCGCGAGCTCGAAATAGAAATAGCTCTCCATCCGCCGGTCGTGGGTGTGCGCCGGCATGGTGTTCCACACGCTGCCGGGTGCGAGGCGCGTGAGGCCCATCACCAATTGGCAGGTCGGCAGCACGCCGGGGTGGAGATATTTGAAGATGGTGCGCTGGTTGGAGGTCTCCAGCGCGCCCATGGGCTGCGGCGAGGCGTCCTGCTCGCGCACCAGCCGGTTGGGATAGCGCTGATGCGCCGGGGCGGAATTGCCGTAAAGCTTAGCCGGCTGCGCAGGGTCGACATTCTCAAAGACGATGTCGCGCACGCCCATGCCGAGATAGATCGCCTCGCCGGGAGCGACGACGAATTCCTCATTGTCCGCCCGCACCCGCGCCGGACCGGCGCCGACATTGATGGCGCCGAGTTCGCGCCGCTCCAGCAGATAGTCGGCACCGACCAGCTTGGCGAGCGCGCCGTCGGGCGAGAGCGGCCCGCCGTCCGGCTGGATGCCGAGCACCAGCATGCGGTCGTAATGGGTGTAGGTGGCGCGGATTTCGCCGGGGGCGAACACCTGCTCAATGAGGAAGTGCTGCCGCAGCTCGCGCCCGTCGAGCGCCTCTGCCTGCGCGTAGTGGATGGCGTGACGTGTTTCCATCGAATCCTCTGCCAAAGGGCCGCGGGCGGCCGGACGTCGTCAGATAAAAAGATCGCGGTGTGCCGCCTCGACGCGCGGAAGCGCCTTGAGGATTTCGGACAGGTGCGCCTTCAGCGCCGCTTCCGCCCCGTCGGCATCGCGCGCGTCGATGGCGGCGAGGATGGCGCGGTGCTGGTCGATCAGCAGCGGCAGCGCCGTGGCGGTGGGAAGGGTCAGATGGCAAACCCGGTCCATGTGCGCCTTGATGTCGTCGATCACCTGCCAGGCCGAGGGGCAGCCGGCGCCTTCGGCGAGCGCGGCGTGGAACATCTCGTCGGCACGCTGGAATTCGTAATGCTCGCCCGCCTCCGCGGCCGCCGCCTGGGCGTCGAGATAGAAGTCCATGCGGGTGCGCACCTGCGCGTCGAAGCGCTCGCAGGCGCGGCGCACCACCGCGGTCTCCAGCGATTCGCGGATGAAGCGCGATTCCAGCATCTTCTCCAGCGAGATCTTGACCACGAAGGTGCCGCGCCGCGGCTGGATCTCGACCAAGCCGGAGCGAGCCAGCGCGATGAACGCCTCGCGCACCGGCTGGCGCGAAACATTGAGCCAGGCCGCGATGTCCTGCTCGGACAAGGGCGCGCCCGGCGGGATTTCCATCGTGATGATCGCCCTGCGCAACGCGCTCTCGACGCGACGGGCACTGGTGACCGCTACCTCGCCGGACTGGACATTCACCGCAGATCCTTCCCTATGCCGCGCGTTGCCGCTTGACCTTGTACCATACCAGTAGCATTATCTGCCATACCAACGCAACCGATCGAACGACGACGATAAGCTTGGAATTGAGACATGATTGTTTGGAACCCCGCCAACGACATTGCCGA
>JBGGNI010000116.1:0-3860 GCA_041287585.1 Xanthobacteraceae bacterium | reverse complement strand
CGCTGGCGCAGCGCAAGGGCGGCGAGGTCGGCGCGGTTGGCGCGCAGGGTGGTCTCATCATAGGAACCGCGGTCGGCATAATCGAAGATCGCCTTCGGCACCCGCCGCCGCGCCTGTTCCCGCAAATCCGCGATGTTGGTGATGGTTGCCATGATGCCGCGGTCTCCGGGGTGTTGCGCACGTCGCCAATTTGGTAAAGAATTTTTACCAGTGCTGTCAACCGGGCAAATGTCTGCGCCATGATCGATCCCGTGCGACCCGCCAAGCTGGCCGAGACCATTGCCGGCCACATAGAACGCCTTATACTGGAAGGGGTTATCCGGCCCGGTGAGAAGCTGGCCAGCGAGCGCGACCTGGCCGAACGGCTGGAGGTTTCGCGGCCTTCGCTGCGCGAGGCGCTGCAGCTTCTGGAGGAGCGTGGGCTTGTGGTCACCGGCCGCGGCGGCGCGCGGGTGGCGCAGTTCCTGGCGCCGCTGACCGATCCGCTGGCGGCGCTGCTGCGCTCCAATGCGCAGGTCGCCGAGGATTATTTCGAGTATCGCGAGGCGGTGGAGGGCAAGGCGGCCGGCCTCGCCGCGCTGCGGGCGAGCCCGCTGGAGCGCGCGGCCTTTGCCGCTGTGCTGGACGAAATGGCGCAGGCGCATGCCCAGAACGACCCGGCGCGGGAGGCGGAAGCGGACATCGCGCTGCACCGGCTGGTGTATGAGGCCTCCCACAACCTCGTCATATTGCATGTGATGAGGGCGTTCTCCGAGCTGCTGCGGCAGGACATTTTCTTCAGCCGGATCAATCTGTTCGCCCGCGACGGCGTGCGCGAGGCGCTGCTCGCCCAGCACCAGGCGATCGGCGCCGCGGTGCTGGCCGGGGACGCCGCGGCGGCGGAGGAGGCGAGCCGGGCGCATATGCGCTTCAGCAGCCGCGCCATTGCCGAACTGCGCCGCGACGAGGCCCGGCTCGCCACCGCGGTGCGCCGGCTGGGGCGCGCGGGGCTGGTGGCGGACTAGCTACTCGGCCGCGCGCTGCCCGGCGAACTGGCCGCGATAGCCGGCCTGTGGCACGCCCAAAGTCTGCTCGACGATGAGCTGGCACACCTTCATGCCGGCCCGCAGGCGGATGGGACGCGGGCCGAGATTGATGATTTCGAGCTGAATCCGGCCGCTTGAGCCGGCATGGATGGTGGGTGCGGTGAGATGGACGATGAGGCCGATGCGGGCCAGTGAGCTTTTTCCTTCCACCCGCGCGGCGAGGCGGGCAGAAGGCTGCAGATCGACCTTCTCCCAGGTCCAGCACAGCACCAGCCGTCCGGGGTCGAGCACGAAGCCTTCCGGCCCGATTTCGATGTCGTCCGCCATGGCGCGGATCGCCTCCGCGAAACTGTAGCCGGCGCCGGCCGGGTCGATCACCGGGTCCTGCCCGGCCTCGGGCTGGCGGTACAGCGTCATGCGGGAATCCAGCGCCAGGTCGACGCCGTTCGGCGCGAACGCCTCCGGCAGCGGCGCGGGGTCGATGCGCAGGGCACCTTCGCTCAGTGCCGCGCGGATATCGCCATCGGTCAGGATCACGGGGCGACGGCTCCTCTGGTCTGACGAGGATGGGTAACACGCCGTGGCAGGATGGGCGAGGGGAGGGCGCCTTGCGAATGCCATCCCCCCAATGATGAGAGCGTTTCCATGACCTCCACGCTTCCCCGGCTGCTCGGCATTTCCGGCAGCCTGCGCGCCGGCTCATCTCCGGCGTGCTGAAGAACGAATGTCGAGGCTTCGCCGATTCTCCCCTGTTTCCCGGATCGGCGCCGTACTGCGTGCAGCTTGTCCGGGAAACAGGTGGCGCTTAGAGGCGCTCAGCCGGCGTCCGGCTCGTTGCGGGTGACGTGCTCGCGCAGTTCCTGCAGCGAGGCGAAGCGCAACTGGCCGTCCGGCAGCTCGGCTTCGATCGAGCCGTCCGAATAGAGCTTGTAGGCCATGCCGCCGATGATGCCGGACTTCAGCACCACGATGGAGCGCGGCAGCGGCGGCGAGGCGAAGCCGCCGGCCTGCGGCATGCGCGGCATTTCCGGCACCGGTGCCGGCGGCGCGTCGGAAGACGGTGCGGCCGGCTCGGCCCACGACGGTTCGGCACGCACGGCCGCGCCGCGCACCGATTCCAGCGCGGAACTGGCGAAGTCTTCCTGCATCTGCTTTTCCCACGCGGCTTCCGTGCGCGCCGGCGCCGGCTCCGGGCCGAACGGGTCGTGCTCGTCGACCGGATCCAGCGGGCCGAGCGCGGCAGGAGGTGCCGGCGGGGTGGGCGCCGCGGGGATTATGGCGGCAGGGACCGCGGGAGGGATTGCGGCAGCCGCGGGCTCGCGGCCACGCCGGAACCAGGAGGTCGATTCCGCCTTGGCGGGCTCAGATTTGGCAGGTCCAGACTTGCCGGGCTCCGGTTCGGCGGGCTCGATGGCCGGCGGCAGGAAGGGCGGCGGCGCGGCTACCGGGGAGGCCACTGGGGCCGCCATCGGTAAGGCGGCCGGCTTGGGCGCCTGCGCGTCGTCCGGGTCGCGGTGGAACCAGGACGGCAGTGTGCCCAGCGCGGCGTCCGGCGCCGGGCTCTCGGTCGCCGCCGGCGGCCGTCGCGGCGCAGGGGTGGCGGGCGCCGCCGCGGGCGGCTCGGCGAAGGCCGCGGCCGGAATCGGCACCGGCGGGGCGCCGAGGTTGAGGTTCAGCGCCACCGGCGCGGTGAGCGAATCGCTGCCGTGGTGGGGGTCGAGGCGGTGCTGCTCGGCCTCGTCCAGCTCGAACTGGATGACGCTGTCGAGCCGCTCGACGATGCGTGCCAGCGTGCGCTGGATGACGCCGAGCACGAGAATGACCACGCCGCCCACCAGGCCGATGCCGCCGAGTGTCACCAGCGCCGTGCCGAAGGTGGTTTCATAGATGGCCAGCCCATTGACCGCGCTTACGACGCCGAGAATGGCGACGACCAACCCGGTGATGATGATGACTGCACCCATGCCCTGCTCCTTGGGAGGCCGTGGAACGCCCGGCCTTCGATGCCGGCAACCTACCGTCCAAGGCCGCCGCTTGGAAGCGCATTGCACGGCGACTGCGCGTCTATTGATCGGCAATTGCGGCAGATTCTGCTGAATTACCGCCGGCAGGGTCCGCTTTCGGTTGTTCGCCGGCCCGCACCGACCTATTTAATTGCCGCACCACCTCTGCGACGCCCGCGCCACCCGACCGGGCGGCCCGCTTTCAGGCGCTCGCAGGCGGCGCCAACGAAATATCCATTGCGGAGAGAGTTCCCATGTCCTTCACCCTTCCCGAACTGCCTTATTCCTACGATGCGCTGGCGCCCTTCATGTCGCGCGAGACGCTGGAATATCATCACGACAAGCACCACCAGGCCTATGTGACCAACGGCAACAACCTGCTCAAGGGCACCGAGTGGGAAGGCAAGTCGCTGGAAGAGATCGTCAAGGGCAGCTTCGGCAAGAATGCCGGCCTGTTCAACAATGCCGGCCAGCACTACAACCACCTGCACTTCTGGAACTGGATGAAGCCGAACGGCGGCGGCGCCATTCCGGGCGAGCTGGAAGCCAAGATCACCGAGGACCTCGGCTCGGTGGCGAAGTTCAAGGAAGACTTCATCCAGGCCGGCGTGACGCAGTTCGGCTCCGGCTGGGCCTGGCTGGCGGTGAAGGACGGCAAGCTGGTGATCGCCAAGACCGCCAACGGCGAAAGCCCGCTGGTGACCGGCGCCACCCCGATCCTCGGCGTCGATGTGTGGGAGCACTCCTACTACATCGACTACCGCAACCGCCGCCCCGACTATCTCAAGGCGTTCGTCGAGAACCTGGTGAACTGGGACTACGTGGCGGAGCT
>JBGGNI010000115.1:0-4197 GCA_041287585.1 Xanthobacteraceae bacterium | reverse complement strand
CACGCCGCGCAGCTTATCCTGGCCGCGGCGAATGAGCTCTTCGATGTCCGGCGGGTTGGGACCCGAGGATTGCGGAGCATTGCCCCAGGGACCGCGCGGACCCCCACCACCCCAGGGTCCGCCGCTCTGGTTCTTCCACGACATGCCTCGGCATCTCCCCGTTCGCGCCCGATCCGTCCCGCCGACCGTCACCGCCGGGCGGTAACGTCCTCATCCCGATCGAGCCGGAAATTTCCGCGCCTCCCAGGACAGGAGGTACGCAGCGACGGCGTTTATAGGTGACGGGACATCCGGATACAACGCGCCGACGCGTCAAGGCATGTAGGTACGGGTGCCGCTTTACGCAACGGGAGGCCGCGCTGCCGCGCCGTGGCCATTATGCTCCACGGAATCGCGGTGGTGGCCGCCATTGCGGAAATGACCGAGCACATAGAGGCGAATGGCCGAGGACAGATTGCCCTGGTTGCGATCCGTATCGATCGAGGCGACGATTTCGGACAGCGTACTGCGACGGCTTGCCGCGATCTCCTTGAGTGCATCCCAGAACTGATCTTCCAGGCTCACACTCGTTTTGTGCCCGGCGATCACGATCGAGCGCTTTACCACTGGGCTCTTCATTGTTGGTCCCTCCGTACACGTCTGTGGCCGTCAAGAAAGCCGTCCCGCAGGCGCGTGACAGCGGCCTCAGCATCGCGCTCGGTTTTTGTGCGGCCGAATTTCAAACGCTGCGCCTCAGCCTTTTGTTCCGCCTCCTCGCGTGCCATTCGTTTTCGCACGCGACGCAGATTGATGATGTCCGACATGATTGTCTCGCTCGCGCTGCTGGTATGGGAATGCGTCGAAACCGCGTGACGAAAAGCGGACTTCCGCGACGGCGGACCTACGGCTGAAACCCGCGCCACACCCGCGCACGTCAGACTAGAAGGTAGCGCGATGTGCCGTGGAAGACCATTTCGCCTGATCACAGTTTCGTGATGTTCGACCACTGGCCGCGTTTCAGACGTCGCGCCCGCATGTTAGAAGGCGCTCCGCCGCCACCGGCCTGCGATCGAAAGGCACCGCTTCATGACCAAGACCCGCATCGAAACCGATACGTTCGGCCCCATCGAGGTGGCCGCGGACAAATATTGGGGCGCGCAGGCGCAGCGGTCGCTGGGCAATTTCAAGATCGGCTGGGAAAAGCAGCCGCTGCCGGTGGTGCGGGCGCTCGGCGTGGTGAAGCGGGCGGCGGCGGAGGTCAATCGCGACCTCGGCCGGCTCGATCCCGCTTTGGCGCAGGTGATCGTGGCCGCGGCGCAGGAGGTGATCGAGGGCAAGCTCGACGCACATTTCCCGCTCGCGGTGTGGCAGACCGGGTCCGGCACCCAGTCCAACATGAACGCCAATGAAGTGATCTCGAACCGCGCCATCGAGATGCTGGGTGGCGAGCAGGGCTCGAAGAAGCCTGTGCATCCCAACGACCATGTGAATATGAGCCAGTCGTCCAACGACACCTACCCGACGGCGATGCACATAGCCTGCGCGGAGGAGATCGTACTGCGGCTGGTGCCGGCGTTGCAGACGCTGCGCAATGCGCTGAACGACAAGGCGCATGCCTTTGCCTCGATCATCAAGATCGGGCGCACCCACACCCAGGATGCGACACCGCTGACGCTCGGCCAGGAATTCTCCGGCTACACCCAGCAGGTGGAGAACGGCATCGGCCGCATCGAGCAGACCCTGCCGGGCCTGATGCAGCTCGCCCAGGGCGGCACCGCGGTGGGCACCGGGCTGAACGCGCCGGTGGGTTTCGCCGAGCAGGTGGCGGACCGCATCGCCGCCATCACCAAGCTGCCCTTCACCTCGGCGCCCAACAAGTTCGAGGCGCTGGCGGCGCACGACGCCATGGTGTTCTCGCACGGGGCGATCAACACGGTGGCGGTCTCGCTGTTCAAGATCGCCAACGACATCCGCCTGCTCGGCTCCGGCCCGCGCTCGGGGCTCGGCGAACTCTCGCTGCCGGAGAACGAGCCGGGCTCCTCGATCATGCCCGGTAAGGTGAACCCGACCCAGTGCGAGGCGCTCACGCAGGTGTGCGTGCAGGTGTTCGGCAACAATGCCGCGCTCACCTTCGCCGGCAGCCAGGGCCATTTCGAGCTGAACGTCTACAACCCGCTGATGGCCTATAATTTCCTGCAATCGGTGCGGCTGCTGGCGGATGCGGCGCTGAGCTTCACCGAGCATTGCGTGGTGGGCATCGTGGCGCGCGAAGACAACATCAAGGCGGCGCTGGAGCGCTCGCTGATGCTGGTGACCGCGCTGGCGCCAAAGATCGGCTACGACAACGCCGCCAAGATCGCCAAGACCGCCCATAAGAACGGCACCACCCTGCGCGACGAGGCGGTGGGCGGCGGCTATGTCACGAACGCCGAATTCGACGAGTTGGTGCGGCCGGAGAAGATGATCTCGCCGGGGTGAGCAACGGCTTCTCCCTGCAGTCGGTCGTCATCCCGGACGGCCGCAGGCCGAACCGGGATCGTCCGGGAGATTTGCTCGGATAGCGATCCCGGCTCTTCGGCTGCGCCTCCGGCCGGGATGGCCGCTGTCAGGAGAATGCGCGCACCCGCTACCGATCCACCACCAGGTCGCTGGTCGGCTTGGAGCAGCACAGCAGCGTCATGCCGGCATCGATTTCGCGCTGGCGGATGCCGCCCTGGTGCTTCATCTCGACCGTACCGGACACCAGCTTCGATTTGCAGGTGCCACACAGCCCCTTGGCGCAGGACGAAGGCAGCCGCACGCCGGCGCGGCGCGCGGCATCCAGCACGAACATGTCCGAGGCGCATTCGATGGTGCGCTTGGCCTTGGCGAACTCGACCTTGTAGATCGTCGCCGCCGGAACCGCGGCCTCGGCCTCGATCACCTGCGCGGCGACCTCCGGCTCGGCGCTCGCCAGTTCCTCGAAATTGAAGCTCTCTTCGTGGTGGCGGGCCATGTCGAAGCCGGCGGTCTTCAGCATGTCCCGCACCGCCGCCATGAAGGGCGAAGGGCCGCACACGAAGATTTCGCGCTCCTTGTAGTCCGGCGCCATGTGGTTGAGCACGCCGAGGTTCAGCCGTCCGCGCAGGCCATGCCAGGGCTCGCCGGGGCTGTCGCCCTCGCACACCGGCGCGAAGCGGAAATGGCCCGGCTGATTGCGCGCCATCAGCTCCAGCTCGCTGCGGAAGATGATGTCGGCCGGCGAGCGGGCGGCGTGCATGAAGACGACGTCGCGCGGCACGGCGAGGTCGTGAAAGGTGCGGGCCATCGACATCAGGGGCGTGATGCCGCTGCCGCCGGAGAGGAACAGATACTTGCCCGCGGGGTGGCGGAAGCAGGTGAAATCGCCCATCGGCCCGACAGCGCGGATTTCCGAACCCGGCTTCAGCGTGTCGTGCAGCCAGTTCGACACCGGGCCGCCCGGCACGCGCTTCACCGTGATCGCCACCGTGTTCGGCCGGGTGGGGGCGGCGGAAATGGTGTAGCAGCGGTTGACGCTCTCGCCGCCGATGTCGAGATCGAGGGTGAGGAACTGGCCGGGCTCGTAGTGGAACCGGCTCGGCGTGCGCGGGGCCAGCACGAAGGTCTTCACATCGTGCGTCTCGGCCCGCACGTCCCGCACCACCAGCACGTCGTCGAGGTCCGGGTTCCACAGCGGCAGCGCCGGCCCGAGCAGGTCGGCGGCGGGCTCGCGGGGGCCCGCCTCGTTCGGTGCAGCCATCCGCTCAGCGCCCGACATGCTCGGCCATGCGGCCGATGTACCAGTTGCAGAATTTGTCGACGAGCATCTCGGTGTGCGGCGAATAGGGGCCGGGCTCATAGGCCGGGCTGCGGGTGCCGTCCTGGCAATAGCCGACCAGGGTCGAATCCTGGTCGTTGGTGGCGTCCCACACCGCGGTGAGGTTCTCGATGTCGTAATCGACGCCTTCCACCGCGTCCTTGTGCACCAGCCATTTGGTGCGCAGCAGCGAGCGCTCGGCATCGAGCGGCAGCACCGAGAACACCACGGCATGGTCCGACATGAAGTGGTGCCAGGAGTTGGGCTGGGTCCAGAAATGCAGCGCGCCGTGCTTGGGGTCGTTGATCTGCCCCAGCAGCTTCTTGCAGGCGGCCTTGGTGTCGCCGGTGTGGCTCTCGCCGTCGCCGTCCAGCGGCAGCCGCTCGGTGCGGAAGCCGGAG
>JBGGNI010000114.1:0-7801 GCA_041287585.1 Xanthobacteraceae bacterium | reverse complement strand
GATGTCGAAGGTGAAGCGCGGCGCGCCGGTATAGACGTCCTGGCCGGCGAGGCCGAGCAGGATGCCGAGCACGACCATGGCGAGCGCCTTGACCACCGAGCCGGACGCCAGCGTCACCGAGGCGACGAGGCCGAGCACCATGAGCGCGAAATATTCCGGCGCGCCGAACTGCAGGGCGACCGCGGCAAGCGGCGGAGCGAACAGTGCCAGCAGGAAGGTGGCGACCGATCCGGCGAAGAAGGAGCCGAGCGCCGCGGTGGCCAGCGCCGCACCGGCCCGGCCCTGTCTCGCCATCTGGTAGCCATCGATCGCCGTGACCACCGAGGAGCTTTCGCCGGGCAGGTTGATGAGGATGGCGGTGGTGGAGCCGCCATACTGCGCCCCGTAATAGATGCCCGCGAGCATGATCAGCGCCGAGACCGGCGGCAGGCCGAAGGTGATGGGCAGCAGCATGGCGATGGTCGCCACCGGCCCCAGCCCCGGCAGCACGCCGATCAGCGTGCCCAGCAGCACGCCGATGAAGCAGTAGAGCAGGTTCTGGAATGAGAGCGCGACCGAGAAGCCGAGCGCGAGATTGTCGAAAATTTCCATGGTCCCCGCCCCTCAATAGCCGCCGAGCAGCGGTCCGAGCAAAGGCAGCGGCAGCCCGAGCCCCTTGATGAAGACCGCCCAGGCAAACACCACCATCACCGCGGTGAGCGTCAAAGCCGTGACCAGATTGAACTTCTTGCTGCCCAGAGCCGAAAGGAACACCGTCAGCCCGATCGACGGACCGAGGCCGAGCGGGCGTACGCCGAGGCCGAACAGGACGACGCCGAGCGTCACCAGGCCGAGCGCTCGCCACGGCAGTTCCGACAACACGATCGGCTTGCCTTCGTCTGCGAACCGCAGTCCGGTGATGAGCACGATCAGCCCCAGAAACCCGAGCAGACCGGCGAGCAGCAGCGGAAAATAGCCTGGCCCCATGCGGATGGCCGAACCCATCGGCAGTTCGCGCGTCAATATGGCGAACATCGCCGCGACTCCGACCAGCATCAAGCCGGTGACGACGTCCTTCGGACTTTTAACGAAACGGCCCATGCCCAAGTCCCCTTAAGTCACGGTGCGCGCGGCAGGCCGGCATGCGCAAGCGTGAGTTGAGTCCGGAAAAAACATCTCACCCGCCTACGCGGGGCGGCCACAGCGGCGAAGCCGCCCACGTCGCCGGGCCTCGGGCCTCCGGCGACGATCTGGCGTGAGGCCGCTCCGCCGAGCGCGGCGGAGCGGCGCCGTGCTCAGTCGGCGTAGACGCCGGCCTGCTCGATGATGGGCTTCCACTTGGCCACCTCGGCGGCCAGGAACGCCTTGTGCACTTCCGGGGTGGCGCGCTCCTGCGACACCGGCTCGGTGCCGAGATCGGCGAAGCGGGAGACCACCTTGGGGTCCTGAAGCGCCGTCTTCAGCGCCGCGTTCAGCTTGGCGACGACATCGTCCGGCGTGCCCTTGGGCGCGTAGAGGCCGTGCCAGACCGCGACTTCGAAGCCGGTGACACCGCCTTCGGCCAGCGTCGGAAGGTCGGGCAGCGACTTCACGCGCTCCTTGGTGGTCACGGCATAGGCCTTCACCTTGCCGCCCTTGATCTGGCCGGTGGTGTTGGTGGTCTGGTCGCACAACAGATCGATCTGGCCGCCGACCAGGTCGTTCATCGCCGGGCCGGTACCCTGATACGGCACGGTGGTCACCGGCGTGGCGAGCGCCGACATCAGCAGCATGCCGCACAGATGCGAGGCGGAGCCGACGCCGGCATTGCCGTAGATCACCTTTTCCTTGTTTTCCTTGATATAGGCGACGAGTTCCGGCACCGATTTCGGCGGCAGGCCGGACTTGGCGATCAGCGTCATCGGCACATCGGTCACGAGACCGATATCGACGAAATCGGTGATGACGTTGTAGGGCAGCTTGCGGTAGAGCGTTGCCGCGGTGGCCTGGCCGATATGGTGCAACAGCAGCGTGTAGCCATCGGGCGCGGCCTTGGCGACCTGGCCGGCGCCGCGGGTGCCGCCGGCCCCGCCGACATTTTCCACCACCACCGTCTGGCCGAGCGTGCGCGACATCGATTCCGCAACCAGGCGCGCCACCGTATCGGTCGGCCCGCCGGCGGCGAACGGCACGATCATGGTGATCGGACGGGTGGGATAGCTCTGGGCCTGAGCCGGCGCACCAGCGAGAGCCGAGGCGGCAAGCCCCAGCGCTCCGGCGGCGGCCATGAACCAATTACGCATGTCGTTCCTCCCAGAACTGCTTCGAAAACGTTTTGTATTCCTCAGCGCCACCTTTTTGAACGGCGCCGGACTTGTGCCGTAAAGGCATCACCCGGCCGAGGCGCCGTCAAGCCGTCGAAAGGCAAGCCAGCACAGGAATTTTCCACTTGGCGGCAATACGCGCGCCGCGCCCTGGCGTGTATAGCAATGAGGTCGAAGCTGCACCATGTCACTGCCATGATCCACGAGCCGCCACCGCTTCTGGTCGAGATCGCCTTCCAGGACCCCTGGCAGGCGGCGCAGCGCCTTGCAACCGGAGCGCATGGTAACGGGCCGGCGCACAACGGGCTCGCTTTCCTCGACAGCGCCATGTCGCACCCGCTTCTGGGACGCTGGTCCTATGTCGCAGCCGCGCCGTTCGGCCGTTTCCACGTCGAAGGCGGCCAGGCGACATGGAACGGGGTGCCGGAAAACGAGGCGCCGCTGAAGGCGCTGCGCGCGCGCCTTGCCGGCTTTGCGCAGAAGCGGCTACCGCTGGACGCCGGCTTCCAGGGCGGCGCCATCGGCAGCGTGGCCTACGAAGCGGGCCGGCTGTTCGACCGTTTTCCCGCGCCGCGCGGCGGCACGTCCGGCCGGGAGATGGATTTCGGCTTCTACGATGTGGTGCTGGCCTTCGACATCGTGGCGCGGCGGGCCTTCGCCATCTCGACCGGCTGGCCGGAAGCCGACCCCGCCCGCCGCGTCGCCCGCGCCCGCGAGCGCCTGGCCGACATCACCGCCCGCCTTCTCGCCCCGCTGCCGCCGCTGGCCCCGCTCGACATCGCGCCGCCGCGCTGGGTGTCGCGCTTCACGCCTGAGAGCTACCAGGCCGCGGTGGCGCGGGTGATCGACTACATCCGCGCCGGCGATATCTTCCAGGCCAATTTCACCCAGCAGTTCCGCGCCGAGGTCGGCGCACTGGATCCGCTGGCGCTCTACGACCGGCTGCGCCGCGCCAACCCCGCCACCTTCGCCGCTTTGCTGGTGAACGAGGACCGCGCGGTGGCGTCGAGTTCGCCGGAGCGTTTCGCCCAGGTGGCCGGCGGCCGGGTGGAGACGCGGCCGATCAAGGGCACGGTGCCGCGCTCGGTCGAGCCGACGCTCGACGCCTTCCGCGGCCGGGAGCTGGCGGCGAGCGAGAAGGACCGCGCCGAGAATGTGATGATCGTCGATCTGCTGCGCAACGATCTCTCCCGCGTCTGCCGCCCCGGCACGGTGCTGGTGCCGCGGCTGTGCGGGCTGGAGACCTACGCCAATGTGCATCACCTCGTCTCGGTCGTGACCGGCGAACTGAGCCCCGGCCGCGACGCGCTCGACCTCTTGGCGGCAAGCTTTCCCGGCGGCTCCATCACCGGCGCACCCAAGATCCGGGCCATGGAGATCATCGACGAATTGGAAGGCGAGCCGCGCGGCGTCTATTGCGGCGCCATCGGCTATCTCGGCTTCGACGGCGGCATGGACCTCAACATCGCCATCCGGACTGTGGTGCTGGAGGGCGGCGTGGCGCGCTTCGGCGTCGGCGGCGGCATCACCGTGCTCTCCGACCCGGCGGAGGAGTATGCCGAGAGCCTGACCAAGGCGGAGCGGCTTTTCCGTGCCTTCCGGTCCGCCGGCACCGGGGGCGAGCGATGATCCTCGTCATCGACAACTACGACAGCTTCGTCTTCAACATCGCCCGCTATCTCGCCGAGCTCGGCGAGGAGGCCAAGGTGCTGCGCAATGATGCGTTGAGCCCCGCCGATATCGCCGCCAGCGGCGCCCGGGCGCTGATTATTTCGCCGGGTCCCTGCGCGCCCGATGAGGCGGGCGTGTCGCTCGAAGCCGTTGCCGCGCTGTCCGGCCGCCTGCCGATCCTCGGCATCTGCCTCGGCCATCAGTGCATCGGTCAGGCGTTCGGCGGCCAGGTGGTGCGGGCGCGCGAGCCGATGCACGGGCGCGCCTCAATGATCCGCCACGCCGGCACGGACGTGTTCGAGGCCCTGCCCTCGCCCTTCGCCGCCGGGCGCTATCACTCGCTGGCGGTGGAACTGCGCGGCGACGAACCACTGGCCGCCACCGCCTGGAGCGAGGACGGCGAGATCATGGGCCTCGCCCACCGCACGCACCCGACCTATGGCGTGCAGTTCCACCCCGAATCGGTGCTCACCGAGCACGGCTACGCCCTGCTGGGCAATTTCCTGCGCCGTGCCGGCCTTGCGCCGACCGCCGCCCGGCACGCCTCGCCGGTCGGCGTGCCGGCACAGGCTTCGCCCGCCCCGCTGCCCTCGCCGCTTGCCGCCATCCACCGGCTGCCGGCCGGAGACCGCTAGCGTGCCGATCAGCGTCGAGGACCGCGGCTTCACGCTCGGCGACGGCGTGTTCGACACCGCTTTGGCGCTGAACGGCACCATGTTTGCGCGGGCCAGCCATGTCGAGCGGCTGCTGGCCGCCGCACGGTCCATCGGTATCGCGGTCGAGCCGGCGGCGGTGGAGGCGGCGATCGATGCCGCGCTGACGCCCGAGCCGACGATCGTGCGCACCACAATAAGCCGAGGCGTCGCGGCGCGCGGCTTGTGGCCAGCGGCGGCGGGGGAGCCGACACTAATCGTCACCACCGCGCCGTGGAGCCCGGCGCTGCTCGGCGCGCCGGCAAGGCTGGTCACCGCCACCGGGCGCCGCAACGAGCGCTCGCCCACCGCGAACCTCAAGACGCTCGGCTATCTCGACCACATCCTCGCCGCCCGCGAGGCGGCCGAGGCCGGCGGCGACGACGCGCTGCTGCTCAACACAAGCGGCCGCGTCGCCTGCACGACGATCGCCAACGTCTTCGCACTGTTCGGCGGCCGGCTGGTCACGCCGCCGCTGAGCGAAGGCTGCCTGCCGGGCATCGTGCGGGGCCTGGTGCTGGAGATGGCGCCCCAGCTCGGGCTGACGATCGAGGGACGCCCGCTTGAGGCGGCAGAACTCGGCGATGCCGACGCCATGTTCCTCACCAACAGCGTGCGCCTCATCCGGCCGGTGACGGCGCTCGACGGCAGAGCGCTGGCCGTGCGCGGCGCAGTGATCGTGGATATCGAAACGCGACTACGCGCCGATCTGGTCGCCGCCTGCGGCAGCGTCACAGGCGCGTGATCCGCCGATTGCTTTCGGTACGGCCCGGCTGCGGCGCGCTAGGGTCGCCGCCCGTTTCCCATCGCGCCATGGAGGCGCCCTCATGCTGTCCCGCCGCTCATTCGGTCTCGCCGCGCTCGCCACCACGCTGGCACCTGCCGCCCCCTCATTCCTGCTCCCCGCCGCCGCCAAGGCGCCGTTCGCCACCGATACCGCGCCGGGCTATTACCGGCTCAAGGTCGGCGCCTATCAGGTGACGGTGCTCAATGACGGCTTCATCAATCTCGAAGCCAAGATATTCTCCGGCGACCCTGCCGGTGCCGGAGCGCTGCTTGAACGCAGTTTTCTGCCCAAGGACGCGGTGAAGACCTCGGTGAACGAATGGGTGATCAACACCGGCGACAAGCTGGTGCTGATCGATACCGGCACCGCGAACGTGTTCGGACCCAATCTCGGCCATCTCGCCGCCAATCTGCGCGCCGCCGGCATTGCGCCGGAAGCGGTGGACATGGTGGTGATGACCCATCTGCACCCCGACCATGCCGCCGGCCTCAGTGCCGACGGCAAGCCGGCCTTCCCGAATGCGACGCTGCATGTGGCGGATGCCGAATATGCCTTCTGGACCAGCGAGACCATCGCCGGACAGGCGCCGGACGGGGCCAAGCCGATGTTCACCATCGCCCGCAACGCCACCAAGCCCTATGCGGATGCCGGCAGGCTGGTGCCGTTCAAGGACGGCGATCAGATTTTGCCGGGCATCAACGTGCTCGCCGCGCCCGGCCATACGGTCGGTCACAGCATGGTGCGGGTGAGTTCGCAGGGCAGCGACCTGCTGATCTGGGGCGATATCGTGCACAATGCGGCGATGCAGTTCCCCGAGCCGGACCGGGCGCTCGCCTTCGATACCGACCAGGCCCTGGCGATCGTCAGCCGCAAGAAGGTCTTCGATATGGCGGCGACCGACCGGCTGCTGGTGGCCGGCGCGCACCTGCCCTTCCCCGGCATCGGCCGGGTGGCCAAGGAGGGCAATGCCTATCGCTACGTGCCGCGGCCCTCGTCCGACGACGCCTGAGGGCGAGCGGCGGAACGGGTGAACCCGAACCCGTTCCGCCGCATCCTCACTCCGCCGCCGGCTGCGCCTGAGCGTTCAGGCTCTGGCGCTTCACCTGCAACTTGTTCAACGCGATGATGTAGGCCTGAGCGGAGGCGACCAGCGTGTCGGGGTCCGAGCCCCGCGCCGTCACAGCCTTGCCGTCTTCCTCCAGCCGCACCGAGACTTCGGCCTGCGCGTCGGTGCCTTCGGTCACGGCGTGCACCTGATAGAGGTCGAGCTTGGCGTTATGCGGGATGATGGCCTTGATGCAGTTGAAGGTGGCGTCCACCGGGCCGTTGCCTTCCGCCTCTTCGGTGAAGATGCGCCCGTCGACCTCCAGCTTCATGGTGGCGCGCTGCGGGCCGCGAGTGCCGGCGATCACCAGCAGCGAGACCAGCTTTACCCGGTCGTTGGCGACCGCGATCTCCTGGTCGACCAGCGCCTCGATGTCCTCGTCATAGACCACCTTTTTGCGGTCGGCCAAATCCTTGAAGCGGGTGAAGGCGTCGTTCAACGCGTTCTCGCCCAATTCGTAGCCGAGCGCCTTCAGCTTGTCGCGGAAGGCGGCGCGGCCAGAGTGCTTGCCCATCACCAGCGAGGTCTTGGAAACGCCGACGCTCTCCGGCGTCATGATCTCATAGGTGGTGTTGTTCTTCAGCATGCCGTCCTGGTGGATGCCGCTCTCATGGGCGAAGGCGTTCCGGCCGACGATCGCCTTGTTGTACTGCACCGGGAAGGACGTCACCGCCGAGATCAGCTTGGAGGCGCGCACCAGCGTCGTGCTCTCGATGCCGGTGCGGTAGGGCATGACGTCGCCACGGGTGCGGATCGCCATCACCACCTCTTCCAGCGCGGCATTGCCGGCCCGCTCGCCCAGACCGTTGATGGTGCATTCGATCTGCCGCGCCCCGCCGGCCAGAGCCGCCAGCGAATTGGCCACCGCCAGACCGAGGTCGTCGTGGCAATGGGCGGAGAACACCACCTTGTCCGCCCCCGGCACCCGCTCGCGCACCTGCCGGAACATCGCCTCATATTCGGACGGCACGGCATAGCCCACCGTATCCGGCAGATTGATGGTGGTGGCACCGGCCTTGATGGCGGCGTCGACGCAGCGCACCAGATACTCGATCGGGGTGCGGGTGGCGTCCATCGCCGACCACTCGACATTGTCGACCAGATTGCGGGCCTGGCCAACCGTCGCGGTGATGATCTCCAGCACCTGCTCCTGCGTCTTGCGCATCTGATGTTCGAGATGGATCGGCGAGGTGGAAACGAAGGTGTGGATGCGCGGGCGCCGCGCATGCTTCACCGCCTCGCCGGCGCGGGCGATGTCGGCGGG
>JBGGNI010000113.1:0-3680 GCA_041287585.1 Xanthobacteraceae bacterium | reverse complement strand
CCCGGCGGCGCTGTTCGCCCATGTGCTGGATGTGCTCGACGCCATTGCGCCGGTCTATGTGCACATCATCGAAGGCGCCACCGGCGGTCCGCGCGACATCGTGCCGGGCTTCGATTTCGAGGCGCTGCACCGCCGCTTCCGCGGCACCTGGATGGTCAATAACGGCTATACCGGGCGCACCGCGCAGCAGGCGATCGCCGCCGGCGCCGCCGATCTCGTCGCCTTCGGCCATGATTACGTGTCCAACCCGGACCTGGTGGAGCGGCTGAAGCGCGACGCTGCCTTCGCCCCGCTCAATCGCGAGACGCTCTATGGCGGCGGGGCCAATGGCTATACCGACTATCCGGCGCTGGAGCCGGCGGCCGCCTGAGCCGCCGCTTTCACCGCGACCACGTCGATCTCGACCACGGCGCCACGGGCGAGCCCCGTGACGCCGATGCAGGTGCGCGCCGGCAGACGGCCCGGCGCGAAATAGGCGCGGTAGGCGGCATTCATCGCCGGATAATCGTCTTCAAAGCGGGTGAGATAGATCCGTGCCTGCACGACGTCCGTGAGCCTGTAGCCGAGCCCTTCCAGCACCAGAATGAGATTGTCCATCACCCGCCGGGTCTGCGCCGCGATGCCTTCGGGCAGCGGCGCCGAATCGTCCGTGGGATCGGTCGGCATCTGGCCGGTCACGAAAAGCCACGGCCCGACCTGGACAGCGTGGCTGAACGGCGCAACAGGGGTCGGAGCGCCGGGGACCATATGGAAAAGCGGAGGCGGCAGCGCGTCTTCGGTCATGACGGCGAAGCTAGAGCAAAAGGCCGCGGCCTGGAAAGCCCCGGCTTTCAGGCCGCCATGCTTTGCAGAACGCGTCGGACCGTCACATCCACCGTAAGGCCGAGGTAATCGCCGATCATGCCGACGAAGCCGCCCGCCACCGGCACCGCCTGGCTGGGATCGCGCGTTACCGCCACGCGAATGAGATTGTCCGCCGCGATCAAGCCATTTGTGGGGTCGAATTCGATCCAGCCGGCCCCCGGCAGATAGATGTCGGCCCAGGCATGGGTGGCGCCGGCACCCACCACCGCCGGCACGTCGCTGTCCAGCGCCGGATCGTACAGGTAGCCGGTGACGAAGCGCGCGCCGAAGCCGAGCATGCGCGCCGCCTCGATCAGCAGCAGGGCCAGATCCCGGCACGATCCGCTGCCCAGCCGCAGCGTTTCCAGCGGCGGCTGGGTGCCCTGCTCGATGCGCACCTGATAGGCGAAATTGTTGCGAATGGCAGCATTGATATCGGTGAGCAGCGCCATGGTGTCGGTCGGCCGCGCGGCGATGAAGCTATGCGCCCAGGCTGCCAATATGCCCTGCGGATCGGGATAATGGCACTCCAGCATGCGGCCGAGGTCGGAGCGGTCCTCCGGCGAATAGACGAAGGGGTAGGTTCGCGCCGACTCTTCGATGTCGAACACCGGCTGGCCGAGGCCGTAGCGCTCCAGCGTCAGCGAGCTGACGATGCGAAGTTCGCTGGCCGGCTCGCGAAAGCTCGCGATCGCGACCGAATTGCCGAACACATCGTGCATCCAGCGCAGATCGCCAGCCGGCGAAATCGAGAGATCGGCATGCACCAGCCGCAAATCATGGCTGTCGCGCGGACGCAGCATCAGCCGATGCGGGTTGAAGCTGACCGGATTGGCATAATTGTACTGGGTGACGTGGCGCACCACCAGACTCTGCATGGAGCTCTCCATCCGGCCGGCTTCTGCCGGCGCGCGAGGCGATGAGGGGGCGGGCGCAGCCGCGCCAATGCTGCGCCGGCGGAGGCCGCTCAGCGGCCGAAGATGCGGCCGAGCACAAAACCGGCAAGTCCGGCGGCAATCAGCGCATTGAGAGAATAGGAACGCTCAGGGCGCAGCGCCGCTTCGACCTGCTCGGCGCCGGCCTCGACCGCGCCGGCGAACTCGCCAGCCACATCACCGACCGCTTCGGCCGCGCGATGGGCCGTCGAGCGGCCGTTCATCTCGGAATTGGTGTTGTAATCGCTCGCCATGCCAAATCTCCTGCGGCTGCCGGTTTGTGCGGCTCAACGCGCAAGAAGCTGTTTGGTTCGGCGGCTCTGCTCGCCCGTCGTCGTGCAGGTTCGGCGCGTGAGAGAATCAGCCCCGCCCGGCGATGAAGGCAACCATGGCTGCAGGACCGTCCGCGGTGACAACCCGAACGCGCCGGCCGCCGCACATGTCGCAGCGCAGCCGAACGGGCGGCGGAACCTCATTCGATTCGGCCGGCGCGGACAGGCTGCGTTTGCCGCCCAGAATCGAGCGGCGCCCGCACCGAAGACACTCGGCACAGAGCATGAGGCGATCCTTATATCGGAACGACCGGAACACCGATCTTACGGGTTAACCGTGAGGGCAGACGCGCATCTTCAACCGAAAAGCCGTGCGCGGCCAGGAAATATCAGCGGCAATCCCGGAAGGGATTGGTGGGCGCACTAGGGCTCGAACCTAGGACCCGCTGATTAAGAGTCAGCTGCTCTACCAACTGAGCTATGCGCCCAACGCCGCCAGGGCAATTCCCCCTGCGAGCCGCGGTCGTGTAGCAGAGGCACCCTGCCCTGTCCATAGCGCCCCTGCTTCCGATGTGCGTTCTTACTCGGTGAATGCCTCTTCGCGCTTCTTGCGGACGGACGGGAGCAGCACCACCACCAGCGCGGCCGCCGCCAGCAGCAGCAGCGTGGCGGACAGCGGGCGGGTGAAGAACACCAGCGGGTCGCCGCGCGAAATCAGCATGGCGCGGCGCAGATATTCTTCCAGCATCGGACCGATGATGAACCCGAGCAGCAGCGGTGCCGGCTCGCAGTCGAGCTTCACCAGCGCATAGCCGATGAGGCCGAACAGCGCCATGGCATAGACGTCGAACTCGTTGCTGTTCACGCTGTAGACGCCGATGCAGCAGAAGGCGACGATCAGCGGAAACAGCACATGATAGGGCACCGTCAGCAGCCGCACCCAGATGCCGATCAGCGGCAGATTGAGCAGCACCAGCATCAGATTGCCGATCCACATGGAGGCGATGATGCCCCAGAACAGATCCGGCTTCTCGTTCACCACATTCGGACCCGGCACGATGCCCTGGATGATCAGCGCGCCGATCATCAGCGCCATCACGGGGTTGGACGGGATGCCGAGGGTCAGCATCGGGATGAAGGAGGTCTGCGCGCCGGCATTGTTGGCGCTCTCCGGACCGGCGACGCCCTCAATGGCGCCCTTGCCGAAGCGGGAGGGATCCTTCGCCATCTTCTTTTCGATGGAATAGGCGGCGAACGACGACAGCATGGCGCCCCCGCCGGGCAATATGCCGAGGAAGGAGCCCAGCGTGGTGCCGCGCAACACCGGCCAGATGATGGCCTTGAAGTCCTCGCGCGTCAGCAACAGGCCCTTGACCTTCTGCACCGCGACGCTCCGCGTGTGCTCGTCCTCAAGGTTGCGCACGATCTCGCCGAGACCGAACACGCCCATGGCGAGCGCAACGAACTCGATGCCGTCCGCCAGTTCGGTGATGTCGAAGGTGAAGCGCGGCGCGCCGGTATAGACGTCCTGGCCGGCGAGGCCGAGCAGGATGCCGAGCACGACCATGGCGAGCGCCTTGACCACCGAGCCGGACGCCAGCGTCACCGAGGCGACGAGGCCGAGCACCAT
>JBGGNI010000112.1:0-32198 GCA_041287585.1 Xanthobacteraceae bacterium | reverse complement strand
GCGCCGGCCAGCGGCACCTGCTGGGCCATGGTGAGCTGCGCGTCGCCGGTGCCGGGCGGCATGTCGACCACCAGCACGTCGATCGGCGCCCAGGCGACCTCCTTCAGCATCTGGCTGATGGCCGACATCACCATCGGCCCGCGCCAGATCATCGGCGTCTCCTCCTCGACAAGGAAGCCGATCGACATCACCTTCAGCCCGAAGGCGTGCAGCGGCTGCAACATGCGGCCCTGCGCCGTCGGCCGTCCTTTCAGCCCCAGCAGGCGCGGCACCGAGGGGCCGTAGATGTCGGCGTCGAGAAGACCCACCTTGAGGCCGAGCGCCTGGAGCCCGAGCGCGAGGTTGACCGCGAGGGTCGACTTGCCGACGCCGCCCTTGCCGGACGCCACCGCGATGATCGAGCCGACGCCGGGCAGGCCGCGGGTTTCCTTGTGCCCACCGGGGCCGACCCCGACACCCGGCGGCGCGGTGGTACCTGCCGGCGCGGCGGCATGGGTGTGCCCGGCGTGGCTGTGGCCGGCATGTGAGTGGCCCGCCGCGGCGGGGGCGGCCGGCCCGCCGCCCTTGCGCTCGGCGGTGAGCGCGACCAGCGCCGAGACCACGCCGGGGGTTGCCCGCAGCGTGCGTTCCACCGCGGCGCGCACCGGCTCCCAGGCCTTGGCGACGGCGGCATCGACGGTGATCGACACATAGACCTTGCCGTCCGAGACGACGATGTCCGAGAGCGCGCCGGTGGCGGTCACGGGGCGCCCGTCCGGTGCCGACACCTGTGTCAGCCGAACCTTCAGTTCGTCCGCGGTCACGGCCATGGCGTCCTCCTGATGAATTTTCGCTCGTAAAGCGGTGAGACACCATGATGCGGGGAGCGTCAACCGGCGGTACGGCGTCGATTGATCGGCTTTGTCGATGATGCGGTGCCCGATAAGCCGGCATCTGCCTATTTTACGGTCCTTTCTTCCTGCTGGCTAGGAATGCGCCAAACGGTTGCGTTGGCCCGGCAATTAGTGCCAGCATCGGCGCAACCGAAGAGGCCAGCCTTTGGCGCACGGCGCCCGCACGTAGATTTCACAGGGGAACAGAATGAAATTCGTCGCCCGAATCGCCGCCACCCTCGTTCTAGCCGCCGCCGCCTCCACCGGGGCGGCCGCCAAGGACTGGAAGACCGTCCGCATCGGCACCGAGGGCGCCTATCCCCCCTTCAACTATGTCGAGAACAACGAGCTCAAGGGCTTCGACATCGATATCGGCAAGGCGCTGTGCGAGAAGATGAAGGTGACCTGCACCTTCGTGGCGCAGGACTGGGACGGCATCATCCCGGCGCTTATGGCCGGCAAATACGACGCGATCGTCGCCTCGATGTCGATCACCGAGGAACGCCAGAAGCAGATCAGCTTTTCCAAGAAATACTACAAGACGCCCGCGACCTTCGCCGTGCCGAAGGACAGCAAGCTGACCGAAACGTCGCCGGCAGCGCTGAAGGGCAAGGTGCTCGGCGCGCAGGCCTCCACCATCCACTCCAATTATCTGGAGGATATTTACGGCAAGGCCGGCGCCGAGGTGAAGCTCTACGGCAAGCAGGACGAGGCCAATCTCGATCTCGCCAATGGCCGCCTGGACGCCGTGCTGGCCGACAAGGTGGTGCTGCTGGAATGGCTGAACTCGAAGGACGGCGGCTGCTGCAAGTTCGTCGGTGCCGAGTACACCGACGCGAAATATTTCGGCGAGGGTGTCGGGGTCGGCATCCGCAAGGCCGACACCG
Organism: Xanthobacteraceae bacterium; assembly: GCA_041287585.1. Taxonomy (GTDB): domain Bacteria; phylum Pseudomonadota; class Alphaproteobacteria; order Rhizobiales; family Xanthobacteraceae; genus Ancylobacter. The sequence continues at coordinate 30,439 of JBGGNI010000112.1, read as the reverse complement.
ATCTGGTCGCCCTGTTCAACAAGGCGATCGACGAGATCATCGCCGACGGCACCTATAAAAAGATCAACGACAAATACTTCCCGTTCAGCGTCTACTGAGCTCCGCCTGCGGCACGCCGCGACGCGTGTCGCGGCCCCAAGGCCCGGCCGGTTGACGGCCGGGCATCTTGCCCCGCTCGGGGCAGGCGGTTCAGGTGCCGTGTGCGCGGAGGCGCGTTCCCCTCATGCTTGATCTTCTGAAGCAACTCTCCTTCGGGCCGGACGGCTGGGGCGACGAGATCGCGCGCGGCGCCCTGCTCACCGTCGAGCTGGCGCTCGCCACATTGCCGTTCGGCCTCGCGCTGGGGCTCGCCGTCGCGCTGGCGAAGGATTCCAGCTCGCTGGTGCTCAATGCGCTCGGCAACGGCTTCACCACGGTGTTCCGCGGCCTGCCGGAGCTGCTGACGCTGTTCATCGTCTATTATGGCGGGCAGATCCTGCTGAGCCGCCTCGCCGGCCTGTTCGTCGAAGGCGCCACCGTCGACGTCAACCAGTTCCTCGCCGGCGTCATCGCGCTCGGCCTGGTGCTCGGCGCTTTCTCCAGCGAAGTGTTCTACGCCGCGCTGCGCTCGGTCTCGCGCGGGCAGAAGGAGGCGGCGGCGGCGCTCGGCCTGCCGAAATGGACAGCCTTCCGCCTGGTGGTGTTTCCGCAGCTCTGGCGCGTGGCTCTGCCCGGCATTTCCAACAACTGGCTGGTGCTGCTGAAGGACACCTCGCTGGTCTCGGTCATCGCGATCAACGACCTGATGCGGCAGACCTCTATCGCGGTGGGCGTGACCAAGCAGCCCTTCTTCTTCTATTTCGTCGCCTGCATGATCTACCTGCTGTTCTCCATCCTCTCCAGCGTGGTGTTCAGCCGGGCGGAGGCGCGCGCCAACCGCGGCTACAGCCGGGCCGGGGGGCATGCGTGATGGGTGCCGTTTTCGATACTCTGGGTTCCGGCTTCCTGGTCCTGTTCGGCCTGCTCGGCTTGAACGCGGACCTCATGGGCCGCTACGGCATGCGGCTGCTCGGCGGCGTCTGGGTCACCATCGAGCTGGTCGGGCTGTCCATGCTGTTCGGCGCGCTGCTGGCCTTGCCGCTGGCCATTGCCCGCGTCGAAGGCGGCAAGGCGCTGCGGCGCTCGGCTTTCGCCTATTCCTATTTCTTCCGCGGCACGCCGCTGCTGGCGCAGACCTTCCTAGTCTATTACGGCGCCGGCCAGTTTCGCGAAGAGCTTACCGCGCTGGGGCTGTGGTGGTTCTTCCGCGATGCGTTCTACTGCGCGGTGCTGACCTTCACGCTCAACACCGCCGCCTACCAGTCCGAAATTCTGCGCGGCGGCATCCAGAGCCTGCCGGTGGGCCAGCGCGAGGGCGCCAAGGCGCTGGGGCTGACCGGCGTGCAGTCCTATCTCAAGGTCATCCTGCCGCAAGCCGTGGCGGTGGGCCTTCGGCCGCTCGGCAACGAGCTGGTGCTGATGATCAAGGCGAGTTCGATCGCCTCCGTCATCACGGTTTACGATCTGATGGGCGTCACCCGGCTCGCCTTCTCGCGCTCCTACGACATGGAGGTCTATCTGTGGGCCGCCATCATCTACCTCATCATGGTGGAACTGGTGCGCCGGGTCTGGGACCGGCTGGAGCGGCGGCTCAACCGCCACCTCGTTCTGGCGCGGTAAGGGCGGCGACCTCCGCCCTCAGCACCGGCAGCAATTCCTGCTCGAACCAGGGATGGCGCTTGAGCCAGCCGGTGTTGCGCCAGGATGGGTGAGGCAGCGGCAGCAGGCGCGGGCCGCTGCGCGCACGATAGATCGCCCGCCAGTTCGCCACCCGCTCGGTCAGGCCGCCGCCGACCAGATGTCCGAGCCCCAGCCGGCGCAGATGATAGGCCTGCGCCGGCGCGCCGATGGCCAGCACCAGCTCGATGCGCGGCAGCGCGGCGAACAGCCGGTCGTGCCACAGCAGGGCGCATTCCGGGCGCGGCGGCAGGTCGGCGCCGGTGGCGTCCTGGCCGGGAAAGCAGAAGCCCATGGGCGCGATGGCGACGCGCTCCACATCGTAGAAGGTCTCCGGCACCAGCCCCATCCAGTCGCGCAGCCGATCACCCGAGGCATCGGTGAAGGGCATGCCGGAGAGGTGTACCTTGGTGCCCGGCGCCTGGCTCGCCACCAGCAGCCGCGCCGCGCCGGATACCCGCAGCACCGGCCGCGGCGCGTGCGGCAGCGGCGCCCGTATCGGCGCCTCGACGCAGGCCCGGCAGGCGCGGATCTGCGCCACCAGAGCGTCGAGCGGGAGCGCGCCTGCCATCGTCAGGCGTCGGCGACGCCGGCTTCCGCGAAGGTCGCCATGCCGGAATGGCAGGCCAGCGCCGCCTTGACCACGCCGATGGCAAGCGCCGCGCCGGAGCCCTCGCCCAGCCGCATGCCGAGGTCCAGCAGCGGCACCAGGCCGAGCCGTTCCAGCACGCGGCGGTGCGCCGGCTCCGCCGAGACATGGCCGGCCAGGCAATGGTCGAGCGCATGGGGATCGAGCGCGTGCAGCACGGCGGCGGCGGCGCACACCACATAGCCGTCCAGCACCACCGGCACGCGTTGCATCCGGGCGGCGAGAATGGCGCCGGCCATCGCCGCAACCTCCCGCCCGCCGAGCCGACGCAGCACCTCAAGCGGGTCCGCCGGCGGACCGGTGCGGCGCACCGCCTGGGCGACCGCCTCGATCTTGCGCTCCAGCACGGCGCCGGTGGCGCCGGTGCCGGGGCCGACCCATTCCGCGGCACCGCCGCCATAGAGCGCGTGATAGATGGCGGCGGCGACTGTGGTGTTGCCGATGCCCATTTCGCCCAGGCACAGCAGGTCCGGCTCGCCGGCCAGCGCCTCCATGCCGAACGCCATGGTGGCGGCGCATTCCGCCTCGCTCAGCGCATCCGCCTCGACAATGTCCGGCGTCGGCAGGTCGAGCGCCAGATCGAACACCCGCAGCCCGGCGCCGAAAGTGGCGCAGATCTGGTTGATCGCCGCCTTGCCGGCGGTGAAAGTGGCGACCATCTGCTTGGTCACCTCCGCCGGGTAGGGCGAGACGCCGCGCTGCGCCACACCGTGGGTGGCGGCGAACACGGCCACCGCCGGCCGGTCCAGCTTCGGCACGGCGCGGCCCTGCCAGCCGGCGATGTGGATCGCGATCTCTTCCAGCCGGCCGAGCGCGCCGGGCGGCTTGACGAGCTGGCCCTGCCGCTGCGCCGCCGCCGCGCGTGCGGCCGGGTCCGGCGGCGGCATGGCGCCGATGAGGCGGCGATAATCGTCGAAAGGCAGGCCGGTCGTCGACGGGGTAGGTCGTGTCATGCGGGGCACCGATGCGCGGGCGGGGCGGCATGTTTGGCCTCGCGCGCCGCCGCTGTCGAGACCCTCGACAAAAGATGCAGACACCACGCGGTTGCGCGGAGGAATCCCTTGGCGTACCTGTGTTTGCCGGAACTGACCAAACGACAAGACACGACGGGCGCTGCGGCCCGAATGTGCCCCGCCTGAGGAAACCGCACCCTTTGAGGAGGACGACCCATATGAAGCGCCGTCAATTTCTAGCCGCCGCCAGCACCGGCGTCGCGGCCACAGCCGTCGCCGCCCCGGCCATTGCCCAGTCCGCTCCCGAGGTGAAGTGGCGGCTGGCGTCGAGCTTCCCGAAGTCGCTCGACACCATCTATGGCGGCGCCGAAGTGATGGCGAAGATGGTCTCCGACCTCACCGACGGCAAGTTCCAGATCCAGGTCTTCGCCTCCGGCGAACTGGTGCCCGGCCTGCAGGTGCTCGACGCGGTGCAGAACAACACCGTCGAGATGTGCCACACGGTCAGCTACTACTTCGTCGGCAAGGACCCCACCTTCGCGATCGCCGCCTCGGTGCCGTTCGGCCTCAATGCCCGCATGCAGAATGCGTGGCTCTACGAAGCGGGCGGCAACGACGCCCTCAACGAATTCTACAAGGCCTATAATGTTCACGGCATGCCCTGCGGCAACACAGGCGCGCAGATGGGCGGCTGGTTTCGCAAGGAAATCAAAACCGTAGCCGACCTCAACGGCCTGAAGATGCGCATCGGCGGCATTGCCGGCCAGGTGCTCGCCAAGCTCGGCGCGGTGCCCCAGCAGATCGCCGGCGGCGACATCTATCCGGCGCTGGAAAAGGGCACGATCGACGGCGCCGAATGGATCGGCCCCTATGACGACGAGAAGCTCGGCTTCTACAAGGTCGCGAAATTCTATTACTATCCGGGCTGGTGGGAAGGCGGGCCGACCATCCACGCCTTCGCCAACCTCGCCAAGTACAATGAGCTGCCGAAGACCTACCAGGCCGCGCTCACCGCCGCCACGACCTACGCCAACACCGTCATGCAGGCGCGCTACGACGTGCAGAACCCGCAGGCGATCAAGCGGCTGGTGGCCAATGGCGCGCAGCTGCGGCCCTATCCCAACGAGGTGATGGAGGCCTGCCTGAAGTCCACCAACGAATTGTGGGGTGAGATTTCGGCCAAGAACGAGAACTTCAAGAAGCTCATCAACTCCATGCAGTCGTTCCGCAACGACGAGTATCTGTGGTGGCAGGTGGCCGAATACACCTTCGACAGCTTCCAGATCCGCAACCGCGTGCGCGGCTGAGCGGTCGCGGCCGGCCGGCCTCGCGCCGGGCCGGCCGCCCCTGCCGGAGACAATGACATGAAACGCCGCGCCTTTATCGGCTCCGCGACAGCCGCCGCGGCCGGCCTCGTTGCCGCACCCGCCATCGCCCAGTCCGCACCGGAGGTGCGCTGGCGGCTCACCTCCAGCGTGCCGAAGGTGCTGGACACCATATTCGGCGCCAACGAACTGGTTGCCAAATATGTCAGCGAGGCGACCGACGGCCGTTTCCAGATCCAGTCCTTCGCCGCCGGCGAAATCGTGCCCGGCCTGCAGGCGCTCGATGCGGTGCAGAACGGCACGGTCGAGTTGGCCCAGACGCCGCTCTACTATTATCTCGGCAAGGACCCGACCTTCGCCTGCTTCACCGCCATGCCGTTCGGGCTGAACGCCCGCCAGCAGAATGCCTGGTTCTACCATGGCGGCGGGCGCGAATTGCAGGACGAGTTCCTGGCCCGCTTCGGCATAAAGGGCTTTCTCGGCGGCAACACCGGCACCCAGATGGGCGGCTGGTTCCGCAAGGAAATCAAGGAACTCGACGATCTCAAGGGTCTTAAATTCCGCATCGGCGGCATAGCCGGCCGCGTGGTGGCCAAGCTTGGCGTGGTGCCGCAGCAGATCGCGCCCGGCGATGTCTATTCCGCGCTTGAAAAGGGCAGCATCGACGCCTGCGAATGGGTCGGCCCCTATGACGACGAGAAGCTCGGCTTCGCGCGGGTGGCGCCCTATTATTACTATCCCGGCTGGTGGGACGGCGGGCCCACCATGCACCTGGTGGTGAACCAGGCGCAGTGGAACACGCTGCCGAAATCCTACCAGGCGATCTTCGAGGCCGCCGCGGCCTATGCCAATGCCGACATGCTGGCCAAATACGATGCCCGCAACCCGGCCGCGCTGCGCCGGCTGGTGGCCGGCGGCGCCCAGCTCAAGGCCTTTCCGCAGAGCTTCCTCGACGCCGCCTACACCGCCACCACGGAGCTCTATGCCGAGATCAGCGCCGGCAATGCGGGTTTCAAGAAGGTGATCGACGCGTTGATCGCCTTCCGCAACGACGAATATTTGTGGTGGCAGGTCGGCGAATATCCCTATGACGGCTACATGATCCGCGCCCGCACGCGGGGGTGAGGCTTTATTCCGGCTCCTGGGCCGGTGCACGGACGCCGCGCCGCCGCAGAGCGGGCCAGGCGATGTTGATGAGGAAACGCCATGTCCGCACCCACCTCCCGCCGCCGCCTGCTGCGCGGCGCCGGCCTTGCAGCGGCCGCCGGCACGCTGGCCGCCCCGGCGATCGCCCAGTCCGCTCCCAAGGTGCGCTGGCGCCTGACATCGAGCTACCCGAAGTCGCTGGACACCATCTATGGCGCCAGCGTGCTGCTGGCCAAATATGTCGGCGAGGCGACGGACGGCCAGTTCGCCATCGACGTGTTCGCCCCCGGCGAACTCGTGCCCGGCCTGCAGGCGCTGGACGCGGTGCAGAACGGCACCGTGGAGATGGCGCAGACCGCGCTCTATTATTACATCGGCAAAGACCCCGCCTTCGCGCCCTTCACCACGCTGCCGTTCGGGCTGAACGCCCGCCAGCAGACCGCCTGGCTCTATCATGGCGACGGGCTGAAGCTGCAGAACGCATTTCTGGCCGGCTACAACATCATCGGCTTCGCCGGCGGCAATACCGGCGCGCAGATGGGCGGCTGGTTCCGCAAGGAGATCAAGGACCTCGCCGATCTCAAGGGGCTGAAAATGCGCCTGCCGGGTCTTGCGGGCCAGGTGCTGGCGCGGCACGGCCTGGTGCCGCAGAACCTCGCAGGCGGCGACATCTATCCGGCGCTGGAAAAAGGCACCATCGACGCCGCCGAGTTCGTCGGCCCCTATGATGACGAGAAGCTCGGCTTCGTGCGGGTGGCGCCCTATTACTATTACCCCGGCTGGTGGGAAGGTGGCCCCACCATCCATTTCCTCGTCGGGCTCAAGGCATGGGATGCGTTGCCCAAGGCCTATAAGGCAGCGTTCGAGGCCGCGTCGGCCTATGCCAACGCCGACATGCTGGCGAAGTATGATGCCCTGAATCCAGCCGCCCTGCGGCGCCTGGTGGCGGCCGGTGCGCAGCTTCGGCCTTTCCCGGCCGCGGTGATGGATGCCGCCTACAAGACCACCGCAGAACTGCTCGGCGAGATCGGGGGCAAGAACGCAGCCTTCAAGACGATTTACGACTCGATGCTCGCCTTCCGCAATGAGGAGTATCTGTGGTGGCAGGTCGGCGAATATCCCTATGACGGCTACATGATCCGCGCCCGCACGCGCGGGTGAGACGCGCCGCCGCTCAGACCTTGCCTTTGGCCAGCTTCACCCGAGCCGGCGGCAGCGCCGGCTTGCGGGTCATTTCATGGTGCAGATTATAGATGCCGGCGCCGATGATGAGCGCGATGCCGCCAATGGCGATGAGGTCCGGCACCACACCGAACAGCAGAGCGCCGAGGCCGACGGCGAACGGCATGTTGGCGTAGCGGAACGGCGAGATCACTTCCGGTTCCGTGCCGCGGAAGGCGGCGATGGCGAGGATGTGGCCAAGCACGAGATTCACCCCGGCGCAGGCCAGCAAGCCATAGGCGGCCAGGCCGAGCGGCTGCCAGTCCTGCACGCCGCCGCCGGCGAACCCGGCCAGCGAGCCGACAATGGCGGTCGCCAGCGTCACCACCAGGGTGGGAATGCGCGGGGCGATCCGCGCGGTGACGAAGTCCCGCAGCGCGATCAGCAGCGCCGCGCCGAGCGGCAGCAGCGCCACCGCCTGGAAACCGCCCACCCCGGGCCGGACGATGAGCAGCACGCCGAGAAACCCGACCGCCACCGCCATCCAGCTTCCGAACCCGACACGGGCGCCGAACAGCACGACCGCGAGCGCGGTGGTGAACAGCGGCGCCATCTGCTGCACCGCGGAGGCATCGCCCAGCGCCATGAAGGCGAGCGCGGTGATGTAGAGGAAAGCGATGGTTGCTTCCATGCCGGCGCGCAGCAGCACCAGGCGGTTCAGCACATGGCGCAGCCCGGCAAGCTCGCCGCGCGCAGCCAGGATGCCCAGCAGCACCAACGCTGCCACCACACCGCGGAACGCCATCATCTGCGATGTGGGCATATAGGCCGAGGCCAGCTTGGTGCAGGCATCGTTGGCGGCAAAGAAACCGGCGGCGGCGATCATCAGGACGATGCCGCGGCGGTTGGCGCTGGGACTGGGAATGAGACTGGACATGGCGTTTGTGCACAAATGAAACTGCGGCGCTTATACGCCGCGCCGGGCGGCGGCGCTGCCCTGAATTTTCGCAGGTCTTGGTTGCGTTTTCAGCAGTTCTCGGCGGCCGTGGCGGGCTCCGCCGCGATGCCGCGGCGTTCCAGCGCCTGCGACCAGACGCAGACGCCGAGCGCGCCGACGGCGAGCGCCGCGCCGACCCAGGGCAGGTCCTGATAGTGCAGGCCCAGCGTCAGGCCCGCGCCGCCGATCCAGGCGCCGGCGGCATTGCCGAGATTAAAGGCGCCCTGGTTGAGCGTGGAGGCAAGGTTCGGCGCGCCATAGGCGCTGTCCACCACCCGGATCTGGATCGGCGCCACCACGGCGAACACCAGCACACCCCAGACGAACACGGTGGCGACGGCGAGCGCCTCGAACGGGCTGGTGAACACCAGCACCACCAGCACGGCGGCGAGCCCGATGAAGATGGCCATCAGCGAGGGCATCAGCTTCCAGTCCGCCAGACGGCCGCCGAGGAAATTGCCGATGGTGATGCCGACGCCAAACAGCAGCAGCACGACGGTGACCGCATTGCCCGAAATGCCGGTGACCTCGCGCAGCAGCGGCGCGATGTAGGTGAAGACGGTGAACAGGCTGGCCGAAGCCAGCACGCTCATCGCCATGGCCAGCAGCACCTGCGGCCGGCCCAGCACCCCGAACTCCTGCACGATGTTGGCGCGCTTGTGCGGTATCGCCGCCGGAACCCACAGAGCGATGGCCGCGACGGCGAGCAGCCCGATGAGCACCACCGCCCAGAATGTAGAACGCCAGCCGAACGCCTGGCCGAGCGCGGTGCCGAGCGGCACGCCCAGCACATTGGCGAGGGTAAGTCCGGCGAACATCAGCGCAATGGCGCTGGCCCGCTGGCCAGGCGCCACCAGGTCCGCCGCCACCACCGCGCCGATGCCGAAAAAGGCGCCGTGGCAGAAGGCTGTGACGACCCGCGCGGCCATCAGCGTCCAATAATCCGGGGCGATGGCGCACAGCAGATTGCCGATCACGAACACGCTGCTGAGCCCGATCAGCGTCGCCTTGCGGGGCAGCCCGTTTGTGATGATGGCGACCACCGGCGCCCCGACTACCACTCCCAGCGCATAGCCAGTTACCAGCAGGCCCGCGGCCGGGATACTGACGCCGAGATCGGCGGCCACTTCGGGCAGCAGGCCCATGATGACGAATTCAGTGGTGCCGATGCCGAACGAGGCCATGGCAAGGGCGAGCAGCGGAAGCGGCATAGCGGTGGTCCGTGCGAAGGAACAGAGCGGTTCGCTCTCTATGTGCGCCGATTTGTGCGGCGCAACAATGGCGTTTGCGTACAAACGTCCTTCACATTACGTCTCAGACTTTAGCCGCCCGTTACGCTCATATGGCGGCGCACCGAAGGGGGCCGGCCGGGGCGGTCGATGACGAAATCGTGTCCCTTGGGCTTGCGGGCGATGGCGTCGTCGAGCGCCGCGTGCAGGGCGTCGTCGCACTCGGAGAGGCGCAGCGGGGTGCGCAGGTCGGCGGCGTCGTCCTGGCCCAGGCACATATAGAGCGTGCCGGTGCAGGTCACCCGCACCCGATTGCAGCCCTCGCAGAAATTGTGCGTCAGCGGCGTTATGAAACCGAGCCGGCCCCCGGTCTCGGCGATGTTGACATAGCGCGCCGGGCCGCCGGTGCGGTAGGCGATGTCGGCCAGCGTCCAGCGCGCCTCAAGCCGGGTCCGCACCAGGCTGAGCGGCAGATACTGGTCGACGCGCTCGGCGCCGGTCTCGCCCATGGGCATCACTTCAATGAGCGACACGTCCATGCCGCGGCCGTGCGCCCACGCGATCAGCGACGGGATCTCGTCCTCATTCTCGCCGCGCAGCGCGACGGCGTTGATCTTGACGTCCAGCCCGGCCTGCTGCGCGGCGTCGATGCCGGCGAGCACGCGGCTGAGGTCGCCCCAGCGGGTGAGGGCGCGAAAGCGTGCGGGATCCAGCGTATCGAGCGAAACATTGATTCGCTGCACGCCGCAGGCGGCAAGATCGCCGGCGAAGCGGGCGAGCTGGGAGCCGTTGGTGGTCAGCGTCAGTTCGTCGAGCGCGCCGCTGTCGAGATGCCGGCCGAGCGAGCGGAACAGCGTCATCACGTCCCGCCGCACCAGCGGCTCGCCGCCGGTCAGGCGCAGTTTGCGCACGCCGCGCGACACGAAGACCGAGCACAGCCGGTCGAGTTCCTCAAGCGTCAGCAGTTCGGGCTTCGGCAGGAAGGTCATGTGTTCCGACATGCAGTAGACGCAGCGGAAGTCGCAGCGGTCGGTGACCGACACGCGCAGATAGCGCACCGCGCGGCCGAAGCCGTCGACCAGCGGCGCACGCGCCGACGCGCTCAGATGCGCGCGGTCGAAAGCGATGTCTGCGGGACTGGCCACTTCGATCCTGCTCCTGCGGTTCGCGCGACGGGCTTTTGCAGGCAAGCCCCCTGAGGCCGACGACGCTTTAGCAATCTAGGTAGCGAAAGGGGCCCTGCCAAGGCGCCGCTTCCTATCGGCCCATCGGCGCTTCCACTCGTACCGTGCATTTGGGCAACGATGACCGGCCTTGCACAGCCCTTGGCGCGAAGGCGCCCGCGGACTATGTGAAGACCGCGACCAAGGGGAGAACAGCGTGACCGTGGCCTGGCCGACCGAACTACGCCTGCATCAGGATCGCCGCACGCTGACGGTGAGTTTTGAGGACGGCGCCGTCTTCACCTTGCCGGCCGAATATTTGCGGGTGGAGAGCCCGTCGGCCGAAGTACAGGGCCATTCGCCCTCGGACCGGCAGCTCATTGCCGGCAAGCGCGAGGTGCGCATCCAGGAAATCGTGCCGGTGGGCCATTATGCGGTGCGGCTGATCTTCGACGATTCGCACGCGACCGGGATTTTTACCTGGGACACGTTCCACGAACTCGGCCGGGAGCAGGACGAGCGCTGGACCCGCTATCTCCAGGCCCTGGCCGCCAAGAACCTCTCGCGCGAAGCCAACCTCGCGCGCGAGACCGCCGGCAGCCAGCGCCGCCACTGAGCGCAGGCGGGCCGTGCCGGCCCGCCGCTCGTCAGCGCATCACATAGACCCGCGTGCCGACCTTCACCCGCTCATAGAGGTCGGTGACGTCGTCATTGGTCATGCGGAAGCAGCCGGAAGAGACCGCCTGGCCGATGGTCTCCGGCTCGTTGGAGCCGTGGATGCGGTACCAGGAACTGCCCAGATACATGGCGCGCGCGCCAAGCGGATTGTCGATGCCGCCTTCCATGTAGCGCGGCAAATCCGGCCGGCGCTTCAGCATGGGCGGCGGCGGGGTCCAGCCGGGCCACTCCTTCTTTGCGGTCACCGTCTTGACGCCGGTCCACTCGAAGCCGGGCCGACCGACGCCGACGCCGTAGCGCAGGGCCCGCCCGTCGCCCAGCACGTAATACAGCCGCCGCTCGCCGGTGCGAATGACGATGCTGCCCGGCTGATACTTGCCGTCGAACGCCACGGTCTGGCGCGAGATCGACGAGTTCGAATAGCCAAGGCCGGTTTTCGGCCCCATTCCGAAGCTCGACGGGCGAAAGAAACTGAATGGGCTTTCATAGGCCGAGGCAGGAGCCGCGCAGGAGAGCGCAAGCCCGGCGACCAAGGCCGAGAAGGCGAGAACTGGAAAACGCATCGTCAGCCCCATGCTCGAAATGCTGTCCGCCATATTTGGCCGGACGCCTGAACCCGCGATGAACCGCGCATCCAGCCGTGCCGGACGAGGCCTGCCGCGATCTCGCCGCAGCATGGCCCGCCCTTGGTCATGAGTATGGCGGGCGAATTCGAAACAGAGCGTTGACGTTTTCGTGACGCGGCATCACTCCCACAGGCCGAGGTCGGACCACTGCGCCTCGGGTATCTCGGTTCCCACGCGATAGTCGAAACCGGTTACCGCGGTCTGTTCGGCCGACAGCGTGCAGGTGAAGTCGAACCGGTACCAGCGCCCCTGGCTGCGCAGCGCGCCGCCCGCGCCGGAGATGCGCGGACCCTCGATCTTCGGCGTCGACAGGGCGTCGATCACCACCCGGTCGGTGCGGGCCCATTTGGCGTCGCGCCCCAACTTCTTCAGCCCGCCGAGATCGCACAATTGCGCGGCGCGCGCGGCGGGGTCGAGCTTCATCAGGCTCTGCTGCATGCGCGCATCGGCCTTGGCCGGGTCGGGCTTGCGGGCCTGGACGGCGCTGGGCGCCAGCAGAATGAGGAGTGCCAGGGGCGGCACCACGGCAGGTCGCATGCTTCGTCTCCGGCGTAGGGCGGCGTTGGTCCCGGCTTCGGCACGGCGGGACCTTGGCATGCCGGCGGCGCGGAATCATGGCAGTTGCGGGCGCGCCGCTTTCAGGCGCCGCCGAAGCCCGGAATGGCACCGATGATGTCGAATTCCGCCTCGCTGGTGCCCACGCGCGTGAACTCGACGCCCACGGCTTCTCCGTTTGAGAGAATCAGCGTCGCCCGGCCGGCCGCAACGCCGCCGCTCATCGTGGCGAACTCAGCCTGAAGCGAGCCGCGCGCGACCGTGCGGCCCTCCGCGGTGCGGCGCACCGAGATCCAGTAGCGCGCCGTGGAAGACGCCGCGCCGCGCGCGCGAAGCCAGCCGGAGCCGACGAGATTTGCAACATCCTGCATCATATGACCCGAAGCCAGGCACGCCCGCTGCCGGGCGCCCTCAGGCCCCGTATAAGCCGAATGGGCGCATTCATGTACAGGCCGGGGCCTCAGAGTTCGGCGCGGCGCAGCCGCAGATACTCTGCCGCGCGCTGGTTGATGTCGGGCGGCAACGGTATGGTGGCCGGGTCGTGCACGTTCTGCTCGATCTCGAGCGCTACCACCGGCCAGAAACGCTCGACCGCTGCCGATATATCGGCGACCCGCTGGCTGACGGCGAGAAGATCGGCCGCGCATATGGCGCGTGCCCGCACTTCGGTGTTGTCCTGTGTCATGCACGCAGGATACCTCCGTGGCCACTGCGCGCTTATGTCAAATGCTAAGGGCCCGATCACGGTTTTGCGCGCACGGACGCGGCGGACACCTCACTCCGGCGGGCGCACCAGGCGGCCGGACCGGTCGGCCCACGCATGGAAATGGCGCAGCGCCAGCCGGGCCTCCTCCTCGTCGCAGGCGGCATCCATCTGGCGCATAAGTTCGGCGGTGTCGGCAGTTGGTATGATTTCGGATTTGAGAAAACCGCGGGCGAGCCACAAGGCGGTGACGGCGATGGTCTCACCGTCGCGGCCGGCCACATGCACGACCCCCTCGGGAAATTCGACGAAATCGACCTGGTTCGGGGTGTCCGCCGGCATGTTCGCCTCCTCGGTTCGGCAACCGCTCTCAACGGCCGGACCTCCGCATCGTTCCGCCGCCGGTCCGCATGGTTGCGGCCCCGCGCGTGTGATTATGTCGCCGCGCGCGCTGTCGTCTTACGATGTCGCCAAGTGTTGCGGTAAGGCGCCATGCGAATGCTGGGCGCAGCAGCGTCTTCCGTAGCGCAATCCGTCATTCGGGGGCCGTGTGACACCCGCCAGATGTGAAACTTTACGTACTTGTTGGATACGAAACGGCGCTTTAATGTTCGTGCCGGCATAATGGTCATCGGGATGGACCGTCGGACATCCGCGCGTTGCGGAACGGCCACAGGCTCCTTCCGAACCGCCAAGGCTTGAGCCATGCACCCGGCGCAGTAGGCGGGTCGTGTGCTATGATACAGTTGCGCAGTACGCGCCTGTCCGTGCACGTGGCGCACGCGTTGGTCCGCCGCCGCAGGGGCGACGGATGTCATGTAAAGCACATGGGCGCAGGGGCGCCCGAAGGGCGGGTCCGATGTTCGCGCGCGTAATGGCAGGTCTCGGTCTCGTCGCTTCGCTTGTGGCTCCCGCCGCCGCGCAGCAGATCGGACAGACGGTATCGGTGCAGAACCAAGTTACCGGCGAGATCAATTCCGTCGTGCGCCGGCTCGGCCCGGGCGACAACGTCAACAGCCGGGAACGGGTCTCGACGGCGACCGCCAGCACTACGCTGCTGCGGTTCCTGGACCAGACCCAGCTCAATGTCGGCGCCGCGTCCACCGTGGTGCTTGACCGCTTCGTCTACAATCCCGACGGCGGCGCCCGCGATGCAGTGATCAACATCACCAAGGGAGCGATGCGCTTCGTCACCGGCAATTCCAATCCTGAAAACTTCACCATCCGCACCCAGGTCGCGACCATCGGCATTCGCGGCACCGACTTCGTCACCATCTGCAACGGCTCGTTCCGCTGCGCCGTAGTGGTCAATAAGGGTATCGTCGGCATCTGCCCCGGCCAGCTCGACCGCTTTTCCACCAGTTGCCCCGGTTATTGCGAAGTCAACGAGGTCGACAATTTCTCGCTGATCGAGCGCGCGCTGCGCTGCAATGTCTCGCAAGTCTCCAAGACGACGGTGATGCAGGCGATCCAGGCCGTTGCCGCCGGCCGGGTGATCGATCTGGCGGTTCTGGGCACCCCGCCCGGCACGCCGCCCATCCGGATCGGCAGCGGGCCGGCCGGCGGCGCCGGCGGTGTCGTGGGCGGCACATCCCCGGTGCTGCTGGAAGGTCTCGCCTTCGGCGCCGTCGCCGTGGGCATGGCGATCGGCCCGGTCTATGAAGCGACCAAGGACGACCCGATCACGCCGTGAACCGAGCCTGCGCCGGCACAATATCGCACTCGTTGAAGTGAGCCGATGGTGGGCGATGCAGGGATTGAACCTGCGACCCCTCCCGTGTGAAGGGAGTAGTCTGAGGGCTACGTGGCGCTACATTTGGTTAGCGTCTGCCCAGTAGCTGATTGAATTAGAAGGGTTTATGATGGTAGGAGTGGATCAGAAGGGTTAGGGTGGGTTCCGGCAATGGTGCTGCCCGGGTGCTAACCACGTCGGATCGCATGGCCAAGATCAGACTGACGGACCAAGCCGTGGCGCGCGCCGCCCTACCGACGGGCAAAATCGACAGCGTCATCTGGGACACGGAGGTGACTGGCTTCGGTCTCCGCATCCGGCCAACGGGCAAAAGCTTCATTTTTGCCTATCGCCCTTACGGGATGGGCCGAAGCGCTAACCAAAAGCGAATCAAGCTTGGAAGTGTCACCGCCTTCAAGACGGCGACCGAAGCTCGCCATGCTGCCCGCGCGCTGCTTGGCCTCGTGGCGTCTGGTCGGGACCCGTTGGAAGATCGACGTCTAGCCCAGGCTCGAAGCCAACTTGAACTGGGCGAGCTGCTAGGCAGGTACGCTGACGATCTGGCGCGCCGAAATTATGTGAACACCAAGGTAGTGATCTCTGGCCTCCGGGCGAAAATGTCACACCTTCTGCGTCACGACATCCGAGAAATCACCGGGGCTGATCTCGCTGCCGTTATCGAAGCGCTCGAAAAAGCAGGACGGTCGGGGGCGGCTCAGGATTTCAGATCGCGCTGCCGAGCCTTTCTTTCGTGGTGCGTCGCTAAGGCGAAGGTGCTCTCGGTCAACCCGCTCGCTGGCTTCCGCAAGGAAAGGGCAACCCGCGTCGACCGTATATTAAAGGCAAGATACGGCCGTGCACTTTCGGATGTTGAACTTGTGGCGGTTTGGAATGCCGCTGGCGACGCCACTGCCTTCGGCCGATTGGTCCGATTTTACATTCTTTCAGGCTGTCGCCGAGGGGAGGGGGCTGGCCTTTCGCGATCAATGATTGACTCGTCTCGTCGTGTGATCGAGATGCCTGCATCGTTCACCAAGCAAGGCCGCGGGCACATTGTCCCGATCTCGCTTTCGCTCTCGAGCATCGTCGATAAGTGCCCGGTGGACGCTCGATCCGACCTGCTTTTCGCCTCTCCCCGATCCGGCGACATCATTAAAGGGTGGTCCAAGCAATTGGCGCGTCTCTGCCGCGCGGCGCAGGTCGAGTTTCAGCTTCACGATCTCAGGCGGACTTTTCGAACAGGGCTATCTCGCCTGGACGTCGATCCCGATATTGCTGAGCTGGCCTTGGGCCACGCCCGCAGCGAGCTGGAGCAAATTTACAATCGAGATGGCGCCCTTGAGCCGCTGCGCGCCGCTTTCGAAAAATGGGCCGAGCACGTCGAGCAGATCGTAGAGGCCAAGCGTGTGGCGGATTTGGGAGTGCTCGGATGAGCCACGATGCCGCCGCCTACGTGAAGATGAAGTACCTAATGGCGCGGATGGAGCAGCTGGGCGTTCGGAATGTCGTCAACGTGGTGGAGACGCTGGTGACTGCCATGGAGGCAAGCGCCAACGCCATCGCCGCGGAGGAAGCGGGGGATTACACCGCGAGTGCGAATTATGGTGACCAAGCGCTCGACGGCAGTTTGGGTCTGGTTCGCCAGCTCGCAGGCCCGGAGCTTGATCGAATAATGCTAGCGGCACTTTTGGATGTGCCACAAGATAGCCCGGACGCTCGCTCCTCTTCACTACTGATGGCGGAAGTTGAGCGCATAAAAGCCGCAACCGTGAGTGCCGTGGCGACTGACGTCGAACGGATCGCCGCCCGGCGCGCTCTTTCATTTTTGCTCTCGGCTCTCGACGGCATGACCTTATGTAATTTTCTCGCGGCGTGCGCAGGTAGCCTATTGAAGGTTAACGTCGGCGACACGTCGGGAGAAGGCTGGATCGCCAAGTTTCCTAAACGACCGGGATCTCGTCGAACAGGTGCTGGTGAAGTTCGTGTGAGCGAGGGTTATTCTGCAACCCTGCTAGAGGCGTATTATTCAGCAGGATTTTTCGGGAAGAGTATAGGCGTCTGTTTAGACTCTGGCGCTGAAAAGCTCGGCGTAACTTCCGCAGCGTTAATAAATTTTCGCCAAGGTGAGCGTGGCTTGCTTGAGTTATGCAGAAAAAAGAAACTGAAAGGTAGGGAGGACGCTAAAGCTCGCCGGTCATACCTGCCCTTCGCCAACCGCTCGGCAAATGAGGAAAACCCCTTTGTCGGCGGCCGGCTCCGCGGGAGTCACAAGGCTACCGTGAAATAGGCCCTCTTCGCAGCGTCTGATTGACTACCCACGGCCCTTTTCAGGTCCACGCTGGCCTAATTCTGAAGGTGGACGGAAACCTAGGAGGTTGTCCACTTCTGGACCTTCTACCGCGCGATCTGGCGGGTTAGCTTGCATCAACGAAGCAAGAGGCCCGGTAGGATGCGAAATCAACAGTCTGTCGCACAGAATTTTCAGCGGTTCCCACACCGCTCCGATGAGATCGATAATTGTTCGGCAAGTGATACCGGAAGCGGTCAGCCCGTTGATCTGCCGAGCGGCCCTTCAACACCGACGCCGCCCGGCGAGTTCTTGGCCGGAAACAGAAAGAAGCGCCGCAGTCATGCGAAGCGCTCGATACCCGATATCGATGATTTGCCGCCAAATGCGCTCCTAACACGGAAGCAGATGTCAGGGCTGTCAAATTACACCGAGCAGAGCCTGAAAAAGTGGGCTCGTGAGGGTCGAGGACCAGCGTTTGTGATGATCGAAGGGCGCCCTCGGTATCCGGTCGACAAAGCCCGCGCCTGGCTGCGAGGCGTCTGACTGCTTCTGGGACGAAATAGCCGGCCGCTCTGGCACGGGGAGTCGATACTAACAATGTCCAGTGCAAATCAATCCGCCCAGCTTGCGCCTCCTATCGCTCGAGACCAGCTCGGCAAGGTTTTTCAGGAGCTGTTCGAGGCAGAACTCGGGCCCGCGAACACCAGGCGCCTTCGCCCGGGTTTGGCGCTCCTGCGGTCTAGGCTGGAGAAGCTGACGCGGACACCGGCCGTGGAGATCGAGACCGGCCGTTGGTCGGCAATGCCCGCGGTCGATACGGTGACAACGGATCAGGTGCTGGTCGTGCTGGTCGATAATCACGGTGCCGGAACCTGTGGTGCAGCGCCCTTTTTCTGCAGCGAGCTGGTCAGTATGGCCGCCAACCTCGATGTACTGCCGCGACCGATACGGAACGAGGCGACTGCGGAAGCGCTCCATGAGTACCGGTCGCTCACGACCGCAAATCAGGCGCCGGCACAGCGACAGCGGCAGTACACGCTGCTCGGCCTTCTCGCCGCGATGCTCATGTCTAAAGCCCAGCGGCATTCCCTCAGTCAGCCTGCGGACGGGTTGCGCGTCATCGCGCTGATCGACGACGTGCGGACTCGGGGCGACAAGTTCGAAGGCACTGTCTACGGCGTGCAGGCCGCCATCCCGGGACCATGGCTCGGCACATCCACGCCAGCGGGTCGCGCCTGACAATCCCAACGTGGAGGCGGCCGCTCTTCGCAGGAGCGGCCGGCCTCGATAGTCTGCATTGGATACTGTTTATATGGCACAATCGCCCCTTCCTGAGCAAGCGTCTTCGCCGCGCGCTCCGCATTCCGGCGGAATATTTGGCGATATCGTCGCGGTCCCTAACGCCGGCGGAAGTGCACCGGTGACGCCGGCAGTGTCGACCGTGGTGCACTTGCCGGAGCGGGCCGCGGCCAACGCGCCGTCGCTGTCCACCGCCGGGTCGACCGACACGCCGGCCGCATCTGACCTGCAGCGTCTCGTCGAAACCGGCTTCGGACCATTCGTCCGCCCCGTTGCGCCGCCCGGCACCACCGTCTTGTTCAAGGTCGGGCCGAAGCCCAGCGACGGAAAAGTGCCGGCGCTGTACGGCTCCGAAGGCTGGGTCGGGTTTAGCGGCTGGCCCGCGTACCAGCCCGCGGCCGAGGATTTCGCTCGGTGGGCCGGCTGGCCGGCTCCTAATTTCTGCGTCGTGACGGGGGCCGTCGGCGCGGTCGACGTCGACATCAAATTCGGCAACGAAGACACCTCGGCGGAGGCCGTGCGCGGCCGGAAGCTCATCGCCGCGATCAAGGAGATTGTCGCCAGGGCGACCGGCGTCCGCGCCGCTGACGCAGCAGCCCGGTGGCGGACGAATTCGTCGAGCACCGCGCTCTTCCTCCGTCTCGCCGATGTTATGTCGAAGAGGCGGTTGGAGCTGGTGGACCGCGAGACCGGCGAGTTGCACGCCGTCGAGTTGCTTGCCACCGGCCAACAGCTCGCTGTTGCGGGTGTTCACCGCTCCGGTGTGTCGCTTCAATCCAACCTTGCCGATGTCGGTTTCGACGGACTGCCACGGGTCGACGCCGCCGGGATCGACGCGATCTTCGCCGCCATCACCGATGCGGCGAAAGGCTGCGGCTTCGACATCGTTGCTAAGGCGGCGGCCGGCGGGAAGACCGCGCCATCTGGTCCGCTGTCACCAGCCAGGGCGGTCGAGCACGAGGTATGGCGGCGCCGGGCCGACTGGGCCGCAGCCCTTCTTCCCGCCAGCGTCGCGACACCTACAGCTGGCGAGTGGACCGCCTCATCCGACGACCTTGAGCGCGACCTCGACGAACGCCTCGCGATCTACGGCAACGGCTCCGGCGCGTATGATTTCGGGGCCGAGCGGCCGCACGGCCCGGTCAGCCTCATTCGGGAATTCGGCGCCATGGACGCCGCCGGCGACATCTCATTCGGCGGCAGCCCGGAGTACGGCGCGCTGGACGGACAGCCCTACGCGGTCGTCGGGGAGCCGGATCCGTCGATCCGCCGGCCCACCGAGCCGGAGGCGATCAGATGGCTCTGCCGCCAGCTCGCCGGGCAAGAGTTCCCGGCATTTGCGGATGACGCAACCTGGCGGTCGGCGCTGCCGACGATAGCCGCGTCGGTCGGTCTCGACTGGGCGGCGCTCCAGCATGTCGACATCCTAAAATGGTTCACGCCCGACGTATGGCCATCGCACCTCACGAAGCTTGGTGTCCACCAGCACGAGGTGGCCTTCCCCGCGGCCTACGTCTTGAGCGCGGACGAGGTGCTCGCCAACCTGATGATGTTTCCGGCCCTTCGCGCGATGGCGCCGGATGAGGCTAACAAGGTCGAGATCGTCTTGGAGATGCGCGGCGCACTGCCGCGTGGTTTCGATGCACTGATCGCCGTTGAGCGCCAGCGTACGGTCGAAGCGGCGGTCGCGGGGCGCGCGCCAAGTCTCGACGATCCGAGCTTGGATAGCGCGTCACCGGCCGATGCCGATCGGTGGACAGAGCCCCTCGACCTATTCGGCGATGAGGATCCGGGTGAGTTGGCGACCCCGCCGTCCGGGTCGTTGCCAGCCTCAATCGAGCGATGGGTTGCGACTGAGGCTCGCCGCAAAGGTGTACCTCAAGTCTTCGCTGCGATGCCGGCTATAACCGTCATCGGTTCAGCTATCGGGACATCACTGCGCATCCAGGTTCGCCGGTTCGACACAGGTTGGCTCGAGCCTGCTGCATTTTGGACGGTGCTTGTCGCAGACCCTGGCCGGGGCAAGAGCCCGATAATGGGCGCCGCAAGCAAACCGCTCCGTGAGATTGATCACAAAAAACGAAAAGCGGACGAAGTAAAGGTTGCGGCCTGGACGGAGCGGTCCAAGGCGAAGCGCAAGCCGGGCGATGCCGCCCCGCTTATTGGCCCGCAGCCACCTGTTCGACGCCACATGGTCGACGATGTGACCACGGAGAAGCTGATCGAGATCATGGCCGACAACCCCCGCGGGGTGCTGCGCCCGACTGACGAATACGCCGCTCTGCACGGATCTCACGGAGCCTATAAGAACGGTCCAGCTGCGGACCGCGGCCGGATGCTCTCGATGTTCGATGGCAGTGCCGTTTCCGTCGATCGCAAGGGTTCGGGGCATGTGTCAGCCGACAGCGCCCTTCTCTCGATACTCTCCGGAACTCAGCCGGAGAAGCTCCGAGCCCTGGTCGCGGACCTTGGTGCCGACGGCATGTTGCAGCGGACGATCTTCATCATGCATGATGGTCGCGAGCATCGAGGCATCGATGAAGTCCCCGACGATGAGGCGATCGGCCGGTACGCTGGCATCGTTCAAGCATTGGCCAACGCAGAATATCCGCCATGCTCGCCGATACGCCTGACGGACGAGGCCTACGGAGCGCTGGAAGAGGCGTCGCTTCAAATTTCCAAGCTGGGCTCCTGTCTCGGCTCTACCCCGGCGTTTGCCGGCCATGTCGAGAAATGGGGACGGCTACTGCCCCGATTGGTGCTCATCATCCATGCCGTCGAGCGCGTCGAGCTCCACGGCAGCGTCGACCCGTCTGAACTCGTCGAGCTCGCCACCGTTAAACGGGCTGTGCGGTTTGCTCGCTTCCTGCTGCGCCACTCCCTAGCGTTTTACCGTGAATTCTTGGGGCGGCCATCATCAACAACCGAGGCCCTGTGGTTCGCGGATTTCCTCTTGACGCATCCGCAGACCCAAATCGTCAAACATCGCGACATAGGGCAAGCCAAGAGCCGTCTGCGCGGTGACGACATGCTGCGCCAACGGCTCGCTCTCATGGCCGAGCTGGAAAACGCCGGCTGGGCGGCAGTGTCTGGCTGGAGCCAGGGCGTTCCGCAGGAATGGACGATCAACCCACGGATCCACGCCCGTTTTGCCGAGCGCACGGCCCGCGTAGCGATCGAGCGAGCGGAAAAGCAGGCGGCGATTAAGGCGTCTGGACGAGCCGAAGATTGGGTGCAGGGCGAGGACAATGACGATGAGTAGACAGCAAGTGTGGCAAGTGTGGCTGGAAATTAGGTTAGCGAAGACGCGCGCCGTACAGAACGGCCGTATTTTTAGCATGTGGTGTGGCAAGTGTGGCTTGCGCGCGCAGAAGATAAATTTTTCTTTTTGCCCATCCTTTTATAATCCACTTGTTCTCTCTCTCTGCGCGCACGCAAGCCACACTTGCCACAGGAGCCGGTTGGCCAAGTTACGCGGGTTAATTCGGTCGGGTGCTGCGCTACGGCGCCGTTGCGAGCAGTTGCTCGCTCTTGCACTGCTGGCTTGCCGCCAACGGGGGCATTTCGCTGCGATACCTCAGGCGCACCTATTCTTGGGGGTGCCGCGATGAACAGTCCTACGGGCACCCGTAATCAAACGGCATGGCGGCGCTCTGCAGCGTTCAAGGCCATCGCGAAAGCCGCCTGCCGCAAAATGAACCGGTTGAACGCCCAGAAGCCGCGCTGCGGCGCCTGGACGCGATCCGCAGGCGGCCGGCCCTGCCGCAATGCGGCGATGTCGAACGGCAAATGCCATCTGCACGGCGGCTCGACGCCGTCGGGAAAAGACTGGCACGTTACGCAGTGGCCTGATCGCAACGCCCCCGACGCCGACGCAAAATGGGCCGCCAAAGCGCGCACCTTGCGCGTGGCCGCCGCCAAGAGAGTCCGCCGCCTCAAGCAGATGACGCCCGAGCAGCGGGCTGAGTACCGGGCATGGCAGCGCACCCACAAGCCCGGACCGGCTGTGAAGCGCCTCGCGGCCCGCCAGGACAGCGCTCAGGCGAAGGCGGCGGCCGAGCGCATGGCGAGACCGGACGTCCACCAGGTGACGCCCGAGCACGCGGAAAATCGGCGGCGTCTCGCCGAACTGAAATCTCTGGTGGTGGCCGGAAAGACGGGCGCCCTAGCTGATGAACTAGACACCTCAAACGATGAAGGCATACTCACATGACTGCGAAGAGAAAACCCCGCCGGCAGACAGGACAGCGTGACGACGCCCGGGCATTGATCGAGTCAGAAGGTCTTTTTATCGCCGCGAAGACTTTGATCGCGATATGCAGAGATGAAAGCGCTCCTGCGCAAGCGAGGACAGCAGCCGGAGTAGCGGTATTTCGAGCCGGAGGCATGTTCGAAAAGACTGAAGACTCGAGCCGCAAAGAGGATCACGAGCTCTCGCAAGGAGAGTTCCTCGAGCGGCTGGAGGGATACCGACGTAGCAATGAGCTGTATCTTGCACAATTGGCAGAATACGCCGCCGAGGCGGATGAGGACGCCGGCGAGAGCGGCCACGATCAGCCTGGCGATGGGCTCGACGACCCGGACGAAGATCCTGATGGCCTGGATGAGGATCCGGACGGCGGCGTGCTGAATTAGCCCGTCCGGCAGCATCATTCGACCGTCGCTATGGTCCTCAACCTGGCGCGGACACGGACGACGGTTGACGCGGTCCACGTGCCGCGCCCGCTGGGTGTCGGTATTTCCTCCGCGGTCAGGAGTGCTGCGACCGTCCGAAGGGGCGCGGAGGAAAACGGATCGATGCGCGCCAATATGGGCGCGAGCGCTTCCGCGCGCTCATTGGCGGCTCGAGCGCGAGCCGCCCGAGCCGCGGCAGTGTCAATAGAAGTTCCGGCCCTGCCGCGGAAGCCGCCCAACTTCTTGCCGCGGGCTTTGCTCGCCGCCAGCGCGGCTTTAGTTCTGGCCGATATCATTCCCGCTTCAAGCTCGGCCACCGCCATCATCGACTGGAGAAGAAATCGACCGGTGGGGCCTTCGATCTGCGGGAGATCGCAAAACCTTACCTCAATTCCGGCTTCCAGAAGCCGAGACAGAAACGCTTGCGATCGGGCCAACCTGTCGACCTTCGCGACGATCAACGCGGCTCTGTGGGCTCGGCAGAGCGCCACCGCCTCTGCCAGCTGGGGGCGGTCGGCGCGGCGGCCGCTTTCCACCTCTACGAATTCGCTCAGCAACTTCCAGTCGCTGCCCAGCAAGAAGGCGTCGACTGCACGGCGCTGGGCTTCCAGTCCGAGCCCCGATCTACCCTGCCGATCTGTCGAGACACGAAGGTACGAAATGCAGCGCTCTCGGCCCATTCTATGCTGTTACCTTCTATGCAACGCCCGTTGCTCACTTTGATACACATGCACTTACCAGTGGGACAGTGGCGGTCCGCGTCTCTGCGGACCGCCAAACCGGCCGGCATCCAAGTCACGCCGCTAATGCTGCCTTGTGAAACTGCCACCAGGGGCTTGATGATGGCGCCGCGAGCGATGTCACGCCGAGCTGCTCGCGGTTCACTCCCGCAAGGTTTTCCAGGGTTTCAATCGCGCCGAAAAGTAACCGATCGAGCTTTCTGAGGCGGTCCCTCGTTTCTTGTTCGTATTGCGGCTCGGTGTCGCAAATCAATGACGCTAACGTTACGGCCGCGGCAAGCTGAACGATAATTTCCGGCAATGTGGAGGGCTTGAGCGCGGTAAGACCGTCCAATAAACCGCTCTGCATGTCGAATAATTCGTAGTTTTCTCTCAACGACCTATCCTTGGCGCCATCGTCGCCGGACCGATACGCATCAATTACTGCACGGTCGGCCGCTTCCTCAAGGGCGTCGCATATGCCGATTTGTTTTCCAAGGGCCAAAATTGGCGAAAACGAGCTGGCTGTGGTGGTCATGGGATTTCCTCGGTGTTGGCAGTTCTGGAAAATTGCTGCATGGCCTGCGAAGCCTTATGCGTGGCCGCGGTGGCCCGCGGTTTCGTGCTCGGCCTCGCAGGCCGGCGGTTTTTCTCGGCATAGGCGCACTTCTCCATCGCCAGACTGGCCAGACTTGACCCGTGGCGGGCGTTTTGGGGTTGGATGGTGGGAATGCTCAGTCGCTGCGTGACGACCAGCTGTGGCCGTCTTTGACGTCCACAGCGTTGTGCCGGCCCAGCACCATGCCGAATGCCTTCACGGCCGGCTTGAGGGTCTTCTTGCCCAGCAGCGCGTCGCCAAGGTCGATCAGCGTCTGCGTGCCTTCGTCGGGATCGCCTACCCACCACTTGCCGGCATCCCACACGTAGGTGAATTCGGTCCACGTATCTTCGGGCGGCCACACCGCGTGCAGCGTCTCGCCGACATCGGCGCTCACGTCCTTCTCGCCACGGTCGCGGCCATAGGCGGTGCACATCTTGCCGTACTTGCGCCGGTGTTCGGCGTCGGTGGCGTCAGTCCAGGGTCGCGGCGAGTCGAACGGGTGCTTGACGCCGATTTCGGGGCCGAGTTTCGAGAGGCTGCCCAGTGCAACGAGTGCCTCTGCTTGATCTTGCGACGTGTACTGATCGAACAGGATGCGCCCGTTGTGTTCCAGATAGCCATCCCAGTGGCAATAGATGCGCGCCCAGGTGCCGTCGGCCCGGTGCACGATGATGTCGCTGCGAGTTCCCATGGTCGTGGTTCTCCGGTCAGGCGCGCGGCTTCGCGGCCCGTGTTCGATGGATGAGGTGCTGGCGAGGAGGGGCGGTTGCGCGCTATGCGCCGGCGGCAGCGAGGAAATCGGCCCACACGTCGGCGAGGTACGGCCCGCGGTCAGGCGTGAACGTGCGTTCGCCGTTGACCTCGGCGAAAATGCCGTTCCCCGCATAGCGGCAGACGGCCATGATCTCGATGAAGCCGCCGTGCCGTTGCCAGGCAATTTCGCTCTGGCAGCCTACGAAGGTGTTCCCGCCGAGGTTCAGGACGAACGACGTGCCGTCTTTGCGCACCACGATGGTGAAGCAGTTGGCGGGCATGGCTGTGGCTCCTTCGGGCGCGCGGCTTCGCGGCCCGTTGTTCGATGGCTTGAGGTGCTGCAGATGAGTGGCGGGCGGCGCGCTATGCGGCGCAGCGTTTCAGCTTCACGTGCATTCCGGGGCCAAGCGCGCGGCCGTGGTACCAGGCGCCATTGATGCGAGCACGGATCGGCGTGATGCGAGCGCCGAAGCCTCCACGAAAAGTGCGGCCCGCGATCAGCTCGCTCGACAGAAGAGCGCCGGTCCACGTCGACACGCGCCAGTCGCTCTTGCCGTCCAGGGCGCCGCTCGACACGTAGGCGAAGATGCGTTCGGGCTTGTCGCGGTTCAGCTCGAACAACTCGACAGTGGTCGAGAAGGCGTTGACGCGGTCCGTGGTGAGCTCGGTATCGTCGAAAATCGGGCGCGGCGCGTCAGCGGGGACGACGGTCCAGCCGTTGCGCTGCACGTAGGGTTTGCTGAATTCGGCGTAGACGGCCAGCGCTGCCTTGGCGTGTTCGTATTCGGCCTGCGAGGGAATGAGCATGGCTCAGCCCTCCACCTTGGCGACGGTCGCGTCTTCGTTCTGATAGCGACGGCCCATGTCGATGAGGACTTGTGCATCGGCATCCGCGACGCCGAGCCAATCGGCGAACGCCGCGACAGTCAGGAAATCGTTGGCGAACGTGCGGTAGGTCGCTTTCAGCACTTCGCGGTGCGCGGTCATCTTGTCGTCGGCGGTGGACATGGCTGCGGCTCCTACAGGCGCGCGGCTTCGCGGCCCGGTGAATGGCGTTGCGGTCGTGCAGGGATTGATCCGGATGGCCTTATTAGGTCTAAGGCGGCCCCGGCCACTCAAATCGTATCTACGATTGAAGGAATAACGTACGTATGATACGGTGTCAATATCATATGTACGAAAAAGGTGAGCTTTGACAGAATTTCATATGTATGCTTTTCCCGTGCGTGTGGGACGCAAGAAGCAATGGACTGAACGCATAACCCTGCCGCTGGCTGAGGGGACGACAAGTCGTATCGATGCGCTGCTGACACCTGGCGAAGTTCGCCTTGATCTCATCCGGGAGGGGATCGACAGGGAGTTGAAGCGTCGCGAGCGCAAGCGCAGCGCACCAGAGCGTACGGGCGAGGATGACTAGGCCGGGGTGCGCATGAAGGCAGGCAGCTGACGGGGCGCAGCTCGGCGACGGTGCGCCTGGTCGACAGCGCCGCCGGCGCCTGCCGTCTCTACCCCGGCCCCGGCCCCGGCCCCGGCCGACCCCCCGGGTACAGTCCGCCCGCAATCCCGCTGGCGACGGTGGACGCCAGTACAAATTTTCGCCCCGCGCGAATTTTTTGACAATCTGTCAACAAGAAGCGCCGGAGGCAGGCGCCCCACAACTAAATATTTGATGGCCGGTCGAACGTGTCAGCAGATCCGCATCAAGTCCTTCCGGCGCCTTTTGGGCTCTTCTGCGCGCGGGTGGTTGCTGGCTTTAACGTGTTCAGCGCCACGGCGGCACGGATGAGCGCCTTGAACGCCTCTTCATCAATCCCATCGCCGTCATGGAGATCAATGGCCCGTCTGGCGTTGCCGTCGAGGCTGGAATTGAACAGGCCCGAGGGGTCCTCCAGAGCGGCACCCTTGAAGAAGGTCATCTTCACGACGGACTTGTAGGTCTCGCCTGTGCAGATGATGCCGGCGTGCTCCCACACCGGGACTCCTCGCCACTTCCATTCCTCGGCTACGTCGGGGCATGCCTCCTTGACGAGGCATCGGACCCGCGCGAGCGTCTCGCCCCGCCAATCACGCAACTCCGCGATCTTCGCATCGATCAGGCGAGAGGCGTTCCCGTCTTCTTGCTTTAAATCGCCCTTCTTCATCGTACTGCCCACGTGTTGGTGGCCGTTGATGCAGCTGCGCGGTCGTTCACATCTTTTCGCCCGGCAACCGGCTTGCCTGGCCGATCCAATCGGCCAATTTCTCGTGGTCGAATGCGTCCTTCTCGTGGATGTGGACGTAGCGCACATCCTTCTGGCTGGACCCGACCGGCGGAACAGGCTGGAGCGAGGCGCCGCGGAAGAACGCCACTTTGATGTATTTGTTGAAGCAGTGGACGCTGATGAACCAACCCTGGCCCTCGGTGCCGTACAATGGCGAGTTCCATTTGACCGCCTTGCGCACGCCGGGAACGGTCTGCTCGATCAGCGCGTCGAGCCGGCGCCCGATATCGCTCTTCCAGCCCGGCATGGCCGCGATGTAGGCCTGCACCGGGGCGTTGCCTTCGGCCTTCGCGATCTGAGGATTGCCGCCTGAAAGCAGCATGGGCTTTTTCACTGTGCGCTCCGAGATAATGTCGGCCGTCTCGTTACCAGCCTTATTCATCTCTGCCCTTGATCAGGTCCATCAACTTGATGATGTTGGCGGCGAGGCAAACGGCGTTGCTGGTGAACTGCGCGTGCCATTCGAGCTTACGGACCTCGTCATTCGCTATGCCGCAATCAATTAGATCGTGGAAGCCGAGGACGTTCGCGCATTGGACCCGCACCTCGGCACCAAGGCGGGCCACTTCGTTTTCGTGCATGTTCGTGTTCCTCGTCCATCGTCGGGTCCGAATAGGCTGCACGGGCCTATTTAGCGCCGCCCGTCGGCCTTGTGCGCATGCAAAGCTTCGGGCATCGGGGGAAAGTGCGCTCGATCTCGTTGCCCCAGATGGCAGCGAATTCCGCCTCGGGATGGCCGGGGTCGAGGCCATAGTCGATCTGCGCGATCTGAGTGCCGGTCATGCCCAGCACGATGCGAAGGATGAAGAACTGCTCAAGCCAAGCAGCTTCGTCTTTCACGGTCCATAGATCGGGCCGGGGAGTGGGATCGCTGCTGATCATGGCCGTCCACCTCTCAGATAGAAATCCTCCCATGGGCCAAGCGAATTGTGAACCCCTGGACCGGCAGGCCTTGGGCGGCCGACTGCCGAGTGGCAGAAATGACGGTCTTTTAGCTCTAGAGAACAATCTGTTAAGTCGCATCCCAAGTGATTTAACAAGATGTCAAAGAAAAGTCTGCAACCACGTTACATCGTAAGAACAATATAACAAAATGTTAAGTTAAGACGGCAGCGGGCATGATTATCGATTCGCCGTCTTCCAATCAATATTCCATATACTCGATCTATCGACTTGATTTCTATCTTCGGGGTGGTAGTCTTTCGGCGCAAAGGAGGCTCGGCCTCCTTCCACCGGAGATCACCATGGACGATACCGATATTGGTCAGCTGATCGGCCTCACTGAGCCTGCGGGTCGCGCCGCATGGCTCGGTCGATGTGAGCGGTGTTTCCTGGATGCCGCGGAAGCAGAGCAGCCGATCTTCAATGCCGCTACCGGGCTGAGAATGCTGGTCGTCTACGAACGACACGGCGGTTTCGGCGCTCCGCCGCTCTTGATCCAGCGCATCGTCGCGGCCATTCAAGCTGCGACGCCGATAGTCTGCCTTTCGGTCAACTGTTCACGCACGGAAATCCGCATTGGCCGCGGAATGGCAGCGGCATGCGGGCTTACGGGTTTATTGGCCGTGACGACCCCCGCCGAAGCGCAGGAGCGCGCCAGTTACGGGCAGGCGCTCGACCAGCTGGATTACACCGCCGCGCTGGCGAGCGAGCTCGATGCAATCTTCCACCGCCAGCAGATCGAGGCGCGCGGCAACGTCTTGCACCGCTCAGCGCTGGCGCGGCTCGCCATGCTGGACCCGTCGCCCAGCCAAGCTCTGCATTGAGGACAACCCACATGGCGATCCGCAGTTCGGGCTACTACAACAACCCCGCTTTCGCGCAGGCCGCGAGCAACCTCGCCTCGCTGTTCGCCCCGCCCAGCGGCGCGGACGCGGCCGGGTGGGCAGCAGCGCGTGAGCGCGACGCGCAGGCCGCCAAGGTGCAGGCCGAGATGCGACGCGCCGACGAGCGCCGGCGCTATGTCGATGATCCCGGTTTCGACCAGACGCGGTTCGATCGGCTCGGGGTTGCGGACGGCACCTATGCGCCGAACCAGTCCTACTACGCCGTCGACCAGACCAACGCGACCTCGCGGGCAAACAACGCCGCGGACAATGCCGGGTCGCTGGCTCGGCAGTATGCCGAGCCGATCCTCTTGAACGAGGGTCAGACCGCAGTTCTCCCGGCGCAGACCCAGAAGGCGACCAGCCTTGGCCAGCTGTACGGCGGCGGGGTGAAGCTGAACCAGGGCGAGGCCTACTTCGGCCCTTCGGCTGGCGCCGCTCCCGCTGCCGGCGCGACACCCCGGCTCTCCGATCTGTTCGTGAAGCCCGGCCAGGCCGCCTCGGCCGGTCCGGCACCCGCCACCCCGCGGTCCGTCGCGTCCGGCCAACCCGGTTCGGTAAGTGGCGACGATGCCACGGCCGCCGTGCTTTCCTACATGCAGTCGCGGGGAGCCCAGCCGACCCAGGGCGCGGCAGGCCCGAGCGCGCAGCCGGCTCAACCGCTGTATCGCGGCGATGCGAAGGCGCCGACATCTGACGAGATCAAGGCGCAGGTGCTGGCCGCGCTGGCGCCGGGCGAGCAGCGCGCCGCCGCGCTCGGCTCGACGCCGGTGGAGGCCGTCGTCACGCCCAACGGACCGCGGAATGTGTGGCAGGCCGACAGCATCGGCCAGGTGCCCTACACGGCGCCGAGCGCCACCAGCCTGGAGGGCGACAACTATCTCGCGGCCGGCCCGAACGGGCAGGAGAAGCGGTTCGTCGGCCGGCCCGATGCGCAGGGCCGCATCATCGACGTCAACACCGGCGAGGTGGTGCCCAATGTCCTGCGCAAGGAAGGCACCGGCGGTGGCATGTCGTTCGAGTCGGGCAAGGACGGCAGCATTCGCCTCGTCACCGGCAACGGCGCCGGCATGACCAATTCCCGCGTCACCGACCTGCAGCGCCAGGAGACGGAGTCCGGGCGTGCGGTGAGCGAGCTCAGCACATTGTTCGATACGCTGCGTCCCGACGATCTTGGCGCGGCCGGCAACGTCAACGAGATTTTGACGAACTACGGCGCCCAGATGTTCCCGAGCCTGGCCCGCCCCGACGTCGCTGGCACGCGGGCGCAGATGGAGGCCGTCACGCTGGGCATCGCCCGCACGCTGGTGCAGGACGATCGGATGAGCGATGCCGACCGGCGCG
>JBGGNI010000111.1:0-6236 GCA_041287585.1 Xanthobacteraceae bacterium | reverse complement strand
CCCGCCACCATGTTAAGAGCTGTGGTTTTGCCGGAACCGCTGGGCCCAAGGATCGTTACGAATTCGCCCGCGTGGACCTTGAGCGTGAGATCATCGACGACAGTGAGATCGCCAAACCGCTTGGTTAGTCCAACCAGCTTAACCTCCGCACCCACACTCATTAGGCTCTCCTCCGGAACAACGGATAACCCAGGGGCGTTACTGTCGCCGGGCACGTCGATCGAGCGATTACGTTTTTGATCTAGCCACAAAATGACACGCCTGTCATCTACCGAAATGCCGATATTTCTCCCGCAAGGCTGCGAAAAATTTGAGCATTTTGTCGCTTGAATTCGTCAGTCACTCAAGTTAATGACATCAGAGTCAGTTTTGGCGGCAGGGAGCGCGTGCGTGGCGAGCGTATTTGTCGGCTACTATGAAGCGCCGGTCAAAGCCACGTGCTCCGCCCTGTAACCGCGAGTTCCCGATGCCGCCGCTGAACCTGGGCTTTGTCGCGCACCTCAAAAGGCAGGCGATTTTCTCGCAAGATCTGTCGAAGCGGGAGCGTACGCGCGCCACGTTGATTTACAGTGCCGCCGTCACCATGGAAGAGCGGGGAATATCGCCAGATTTGGTCGCGCGAGTCTGCAGTCTGGCCTCGGTGTCCCGGGGCACATTCTACCTGTACTTTCCTGATGCCATCAGCATTGCGATGTTTGTCCTCAAGGATTTTCTTCGCGTGGCTTCCCGCTGGGCGGCGAGCAACAGTCAGGGCACCGATCTTTATATTACAATGGTTGGTCGTCTTACCTTTTATCAAAGGTTGCACGCGGAGAATGCCGGCCTGTTTCGCTGCCTGTACGTGATAAAATTCGATGATCCGATCGACAAAAGGCCTTATCTTCTGTGGCAGAAGATAAGGCACCGATGGCGTGTCGTGCTGAGCGACCAGATTGCGGAAGCGTGCGGATTGACGGACGCGCCCAAGCGCGTGCGCTTGCATCTTGCCTATACGATCTTGGGCATGGCCGATGATGTGTTCTTCCAGATGCACGTTACCGACAATAGATTTTTGACGCGAACGATCGAGAGTCCGGCCGATATGGTCGAATTGCTGGCTTTGATGTCGTACAGGGCCGTCATGGGAAAGAACCCTGAGGGCCAGCAGCGCCAGACCGCTACGCGAGAGGCGATGATGTTTCTCGGCGTGGGGGGCGCCCGTCAGTCTTAGAGCCTGTTTGGAAAGGTAGCGGTTAGCGGTATCACCCGTGTGCGTCCTTCGAGGCCCGAGCTGCGCTCGGTCACCTCAGGATGACGTAAGATATTGTTTTACAAAAACATTCGTCATGCTGAGGCGGCGGCCGCAGGCCGCCCTCGAAGCACGCACAAGCCGCGCGGCACTCGAAAATGTGCTTTTCAAACAATCTCTTAGAGCCTGTTTGAAAAGGTCGGACGGGTCGGCCCGCCGCCGACTGTCCAAACAGTCTCTTAACGTTCCCGCCCGCCGCAAAGGAATAGGTTGATATGATTGATGTGCAAAATCTTACAGCGAAGGATCTCCATCGGTTTGTCGGTGAGGAAATCGGCGTCTCGGAATGGATAACGGTGACCCAGGACATGGTCACAGGTTTTGCGACCGCGACACGCGATCTAGAGTGGATGCACGTCGACGCGGAGCGCTCAAAGCGCGAGTCGCCTTACGGTAATACGATCGTCCAGGGGTTCCTGGCGATGTCGCTCATCATCGATTTTTTCCATCAGATGGGATTTGTCACACCGGATATGGATTACTCGCTCAATTATGGCGCGGATCGCGTGCGCTTCACGGCCGTCATGATTACGGGGTGTCGTCTGCGGGGGCGGGCATCCCTGAAATCGATCGAGGATCGCGGCGGCGGCCGTCACTTGATGAAACTTGCGTGCATTGTCGAGATGGAAGGGTCGGACAAGCCGGCCGTTGTCATGGACTGGATCACCTACTGGTTTGAGAAGAACTGATGTCGCCAGAGGCTGTAGAGACGATGCGCGCGGCGGTGTGCGCGACGTTGAACGATGACATGGACCTTGAGCTCCGCGAGGTTCCGGTGCCGTCGCTGGTGCCGGGAAGCGTGCTGATCGACGTCCACGCGGCGGGCGTGAATTTTGCGGACTGCCTCATGGTTTCGGGCACGTATCAGGAGCGTCCCGGCGTGCCCTTCACGCCTGGGATGGAGATCGCCGGGGTTGTCCGCGAGGTCGGGCCGGGCGTGTCCTCGCTGCGCCGTGGCCAGAGAGTCATGGCCATTGTGGATCATGGGGCCTTCGCGGAATGCGCGATCGCCCGGTCGTCGGACGTCTTTCCGATGCCCGACGCCATGGATTTCACCACCGCGGCAGCGTTTCCGATCGCTTATGGAACATCGATGTGCGCGCTCAGGACGCGCGCAGCATTGAAGGGCGGAGACGTTGTTTTGGTGCTCGGCGCCGCCGGTGGCGTCGGCCTCACCGCCGTGCAGTTGGCCAAGGCGCTGGGCGCCAGGGTGATAGCCGCGGCCGGATCCGACGCTCGGGCAGCGTTTGCTTTGGAGAATGGCGCCGATCTCGCGCTCAGCTACGCGGCCGGCGACATTGTTCAGAACGTCAGAAGCTATTGCCGCGACCTTGGTCGCACGGGTGTGGACATTGTCTATGATCCGGTTGGCGGCGCGATCGGCGAACAGGCCGTTCGCGTCCTCGGCGCTGGCGGACGGTGGCTTCTCATCGGCTTTGCATCCGGCGCATTGCCGAAAATTCCGGCAAACCATCTCTTGGTCAAGAATATCAGCGCTCTTGGCTTCTACTGGGGGGGCTTTCGTCAAAGTCAGCGCGATCAGGTTGCATCGGATTTTGAGCAGATGTTCGCCTGGTGGCTCGAAGGGCGGCTGCCGGTGCAGGTCTCCGAGACCCGCCCGCTGGAATATGCCGGTGAGGCTCTCAATCTGTTACGCTTGAGAAAAAGCACGGGCAAGGTGGTCGTGAGCATTCGCCAGGGATGAGGCGGCATCGCCGGCCTCGGAAGAGATTCGGCGTTCCCGCTTTAATCGCGGGTCAGGTTGATGAGATCGCCGGGCCGGACGGTGTGCTCATACGGCTTGCCGCAAGGCGTGCCGAATTCGTTGATCCCGATCTGACAGCCGTCGCCGACCGGACGGGTTCGGCCCGCGCTTCGGTCAGGCCGTGGTCGACGATGATCCCATGAAGGCGCCGGTACCGCTACAACGCGCGTACGCCCTTGCGGACTATAACCCGCAGTGGCAGTGAGGTTGAGCGTCACCTGGATAGCTCATAATGGCATCGATCTTCAGCGGTGTGTCCGCCTTTTCCCTCACTCCGGCCGACGCCAATGGCACCGTCGATGCGGATGCTTACGGAGTTCTCGTCGATCGCCTCGCCGGATCGGGCGTGGATTCCATCGGCCTGCTCGGGAGCACCGGCATCTATGCGTATCTCGACAGGGCCGAGCGCAAACGCGCACTGGCGGTGGCGGTAGAGGCGGCCGATGGACGCGTGCCGCTGATCGTCGGCATCGGGGCGCTCAGGACAAGTTGGGCGCTGGATTTGGCCCGCGATGCCGAGCGGGCCGGTGCGGCGGGTTTGCTCCTCGCCCCGATGTCCTACACCCCGCTCACGCCAGAGGAGGTAGCTGATCATTATCGCACCGTCTCCGGCGCCACCGGCCTGCCGCTTTGCATCTACAACAATCCGGGTACGACCGGATTCCGGTTCACCCCGGAACTGATCGGGCGGCTATCCACCTTGCCGCAAATGGCGGCGATCAAGATGCCACTGCCGGCCGACGGGGATTTCGCCGTCGAACTTGCCGTGCTGCGGCGGTCGACACCAAAGCATTTTCTAACTGGATACAGCGGCGATTGGGGTGCGTCGCAGGCGCTGCTCGCGGGCGCCGCCGCTTGGTACAGCGTGGTGGCTGGCCTGCTTCCCGGGCCGGCGCTTCGTCTCACCCGCGCGGCGAAGGCGGGGCGTGCCGACGAGACGGCGGCTCTCGACGCCGCCTTCGCGCCACTCTGGGAGTTGTTCCGAGCGCATGGAAGCCTGCGCATCATGTATGTGATCGCGGATCGGCTTGGTCTTGAGGTCGGCGATCCGCCCCTTCCGCTGCAGCGGCCGAGCGTCGAGGTGGAAGCTAAAGTCGAGGCTGCGCTTGAGGAACTCGCAGCACGCTGAGCAAGCACATTTCGTCGTCCTGGACGATCAGTTGGGTACCGGGAGCGCGCGAAGCACCAGCGAAGCGGCGAGTGCAAGCATGACGGTGCCGACAAATGCATCCAGCACGCGCCATGCTGCCGGCCGGACAAAGAGCGGCCGCAGCAGCCGGGCGCCGTAGCCGAGTGCGGCGAACCTGACCTGAGACCCTTTTCTCCTCCGGTCTGAGGGCAGGGTAATCGCATTTTTGATCCGAGACCATTTTCTGGACCGCCGGAAGCTGGAGTTTCCGGCCTGCTTCACGGCGGTTGGCTGGCTACGCCGCCGGCGTTCTGCAGCGAGATCGGGGGCTTGTGGCCGATGGCCCCGTGCGGCCGATCCTCGTTGTAGTATCTGAGCCAAGCCTCCATCTTTTCGGCCGCGTCCGCAAGTGTCAGGAACAAGTGCGTGTTCAGGCACTCGCTCCGGAAGCGGCCGTTAAACGCCTCAATGAAGGCGTTGTCGGTGGGCTTGCCGGGCCGGGAGAAGTCCAGCGTCACCCCCTTCGCATAGGCCCACAGATCGAGGTCTCGGGAGATGAACTCCGAGCCCTGGTCGACACGGATCGTCCGTGGATAGCCCACCTTGGCGCAGACCTTTTCCAGGGTCGCGACCACGTGCTCGGCCCGATAACTGAAGCGCGGATCGACCACCGGCGAGAAGCGCGAGAAGGTGTCGACCACGGTCAGCACGCGGATCTTGCGGCCGGTGGCGAGCTGGTCGTGGACAAAGTCCATCGCCCAGACATCGTTCGGCCGGGTGGCCGGCGCCCGGTCT
Organism: Xanthobacteraceae bacterium; assembly: GCA_041287585.1. Taxonomy (GTDB): domain Bacteria; phylum Pseudomonadota; class Alphaproteobacteria; order Rhizobiales; family Xanthobacteraceae; genus Ancylobacter. The sequence goes on along the minus strand of JBGGNI010000111.1, from coordinate 1,259 downwards.
TCACGCAGCTTGGCCTTGACCCGACGCTTCGGTGTCTTGTTGCGTAACTGCAGGCCTAATTCATTGTAGATCCTACGCGTTCTCTTCTGGTTGATGGCCCAGCCCTCCCGGCGCAGCAGCACCTGTACGCGTCTGTAGCCATAGCGGACACGGGTTTCGCAGATCGTCTTGATGCGGGCCGCCAACGGGGCCTGGTCGGGTCGGCAGGACTTGTAGTGGTAGGTGGACGTGTCGAACTCCAGGGCCGCACAGGCCCGGCGGATCGACACCTGCCACTCGCCACACATCATGCCGACGAGCTCGCGCTTGCGACCAGGCCTCAGATTTTTCGGCGGACGATATCCTGCAACATCTCCCGGTCCAGCGAGAGGTCAGCAACGAGCTTGCGCAGCTTCGTGTTCTCATCCTCGAGCTGCTTCAGCCGCCTCATCTCGAGCGGGGCGAGCCCCTCATATTTCTTCTTCCAGTTGAAGTAGGTCGCCTGGCTGATCCCGGCCCGCCGGCAGATATCCGCCACCGGCACGCCATCCGCTCCCTGCTTCAGGATGAACGCCTTCTGCGGGTCCGAAAACTTCGATGCCTTCATCGTCTTCCACTCCTCCCAGCCAAGGGATTTTGACGCGGAAAACTCCAGCTTCAAACGGTCCAGTTTTCGGGGATCAGATCAGCGCTCGGTCCCACGCCGGTGCAGGAGGTGGTCACCCCGCAAGGTCCGCGCATTGCCTGGCAGGCCGACAGCATCGACCAGGAGCCCTACACGGCGCCGAGCTCCACCAGCCTGGAGGGCGACAACTATCTCGCGGCCGGCCCGAACGGGCAGGAGAAGCGGTTCGTCGGCCGGCGCGGTGCGCAGGGCCGCATCATCGACGTCAACACCGGCGAGGTGGTGCCCAATGTTCTCCGCAAGGAAGGCACCGGCGGCGGCATGTCGTTCGAGGCGGGCAAGGACGGCAGCATTCGTCTCGTCACCGGCAACGGCGCCGGCATGACCAATTCCCGCGTCACCGACCTGCAGCGCCAGGAGACGGAGTCCGGGCGTGCGGTGAGCGAGCTCAGCACATTGTTCGACACGTTGCGGCCCGACGATCTTGGCGCGGCCGGCAACATCAACGAGATCCTGACGAACTACGGCGCCCAGATGTTCCCGAGCCTGGCCCGCCCCGACGTCGCTGGCACGCGGGCGCAGATGGAGGCCGTCACGCTGGGCATCGCCCGCACGCTGGTGCAGGACGATCGGATGAGCGATGCCGACCGGCGCG
>JBGGNI010000110.1:0-42773 GCA_041287585.1 Xanthobacteraceae bacterium | reverse complement strand
CTGGATCGAGCATTCGCGCTCGCCGAGATAGACCACATGGCCGTGCTTGTCGCCCAGCACCTGGATCTCGATATGGCGCGGCTCGACGATGAACTTCTCGACGAACACCCGGTCGTCGCCGAACGAGGACTTCGCCTCGGAACGGGCGCGGTCGAACCCCTCCTGCACCTCGTCGCGGGAATGGGCGATGCGCATGCCCTTGCCGCCGCCGCCGGCGCTGGCCTTGATCATCACCGGATAGCCGATCTCGTCGGCGATCTTCGCGGCGTGCACCGCGTCCTCGATCACGCCGAGATAGCCCGGCACGGTGGACACGTTCGCCGCTGCCGCCGCCTTCTTCGATTCGATCTTGTCGCCCATCGCCTCGATCGCGCCGGGGTTGGGGCCGATGAAGACGATGCCCTCCGCTTCCAGCGCCTTCGGGAACGCCGCGCGCTCGGACAGGAAGCCGTAGCCGGGATGCACCGCCTGCGCGCCCGTGGCCTTACAGGCGGCGATGATCTTGTCGATCAGGAGGTACGACTGCGCGGCCTGCGGCGGGCCGATGTGCACGGCCTCATCCGCCATCTCGACATGCAGCGCGTCCTTGTCGGCGTCGGAGAACACCGCGACCGTCTTGATGCCCATCTTCCGCGCGGTCTTGATGACCCGGCAGGCGATCTCGCCGCGATTGGCGATCAGAATTTTCGAGAACATTGACGTGTTCCTTGGTCGCGCACGCTGTCGTCTGCCGTCATGGCCGGGCTTGTCCCGGCCATCCACGCCTTGGCGGTCGGTTCGTGGATACCCGGGACAAGCCCGGGCATGACGATGGAGCAGTAGGGGCTACAGCGGCAGATTGTCATGCTTCCTCGCCGGCGCTTCGACCTTCTTGGTGCGCAGCATGGCGAGCGCGCGGGCGATGCGCTTGCGGGTGGAGCGCGGCGTGATCACCTCGTCGATATAGCCGCGCTCGGCGGCCACGAAGGGCGAGAGGAAGCGCTGCTCATATTCGCGGGTCTTGGCGGCGATCTTGGCCGGGTCGGCCGTATCGGCGCGGAAGATGATCTCCACCGCACCCTTGGCGCCCATCACCGCGATCTGCGCGGTCGGCCAGGCATAGTTCACGTCGCCGCCGACATGCTTGGAGGCCATCACGTCATAGGCGCCGCCGAATGCCTTGCGGGTGATGACGGTGACCAGCGGCACGGTGGCCTGGCTGTAGGCGAACAGCAATTTGGCGCCGTGCTTGATCAGCCCGCCATATTCCTGCGCCGTGCCGGGCAGGAAGCCGGGCACATCGACCAGTGTGACGATGGGAATCTCGAAACAGTCGCAGAAGCGCACGAACCTCGCCGCTTTTCGCGATGCATCCGCATCGAGCACGCCGGCAAGTACCATAGGCTGGTTGGCCACCAGCCCCACCGTGCGGCCCTCGATGCGGCCGAAGCCGGTGACGATGTTGCGGGCGAACGCGCCCTGGATCTCGAAGAAGTCGCCCTCGTCGACCAGCTTCTCGATCAGCTCCTTGATGTCGTAGGGCTGGTTCGGATTGTCCGGCACCAGCGTGTCGAGCGAAGGGTCGAGCCGCTCGCCATCGTCGAAGCTCGGCCATTCCGGCACGCCGGCTTCGTTGTTCAGCGGCAGGAAGTCGATCAGCCGGCGCATCTGCAGCAGCGCCTCGACATCGTTCTCGAACGCACCGTCGGCGACCGAGGAGCGCGAGGTGTGCACCTTGGCGCCGCCCAGCTCTTCGGCGGTCACCGTCTCATTGGTCACCGTCTTCACCACGTCCGGGCCGGTGACGAACATGTAGGAGGTGTCGCGCACCATGAAGATGAAGTCGGTCATGGCCGGGGAATAGACGTCGCCGCCGGCGCACGGGCCCATGATCAGCGAAATCTGCGGAATGACGCCGGAGGCGGCCACATTGCGGCGGAACACCTCGCCATAGCCGCCGAGTGCCGCGACGCCTTCCTGGATGCGGGCGCCGCCGGCGTCGAACAGGCCGATCACCGGCGCGCGGGTGCGCAAGGCGAGGTCCTGGATCTTGACGATCTTGGCGGCGTGGGTCTCGGAGAGCGAGCCGCCGAACACGGTGAAGTCCTTGGCGAAGACGAACACCTGCCGGCCGTTCACCGTGCCCCAGCCGGTGACGACGCCGTCGCCAGGGATTTTCGAGGCTTCCATGCCGAAATCGGTGCAGCGGTGCTGCACGAAGGTGTCGAACTCCTCGAACGAGCCGGTGTCGAGCAGAAGCTCGATGCGCTCGCGAGCGGTGAGCTTGCCGCGCGCGTGCTGGGCCTCGATGCGCCGCACGCCTCCGCCGAGGCGCGCCTCGGCGCGGCGGTGCTCCAGTTCGTCAAGAATGTGCTTCATGCCGGCCCAATCCCCCCACCCGACGCGTCGTCCGCGCCGCACTTTTACCGCCAAACTAGCGGCAATCGCGTCGGGACGAAATCCGCATAAGGAGGGAAGACCGGGCCGAAATGTCGCCGCGTCACCGGGGGCGGTTTGCGGCGGCGGTTTCCGGTGTCAGATGTCGAGCGTGCTGTCGCGCTCCCACTGCGTCAGATGCCGGCAATAGGCGTTCCATTCCTCAAACTTGAGCTTGAGGAAGCCGTCCACCACCGGGGCGCCGAGCCGCTCGCGCAGCACACTAGATTTCTCCAGCGCGCGCAGGGCGTCGAGCAGGTTCAGCGGCAGCTTCTTGGCGCCGCGCACCTTATGGCCCTCGGTGTACATGTTGACGTCGAGCCGCTTGCCGGGGTCGATGGCGTTGGCCACCCCGTCCATGCCCGCCGCCAGCACCGCGGCCGGCAGCAGATAGGGGTTGGCGGCGCCGTCGGCGAGGCGGAACTCAAACCGCCCGGCATCGGGGATGCGGATCATGTGGGTGCGGTTGTTGCCGGTATAGGTCACCGTATTGGGCGACCAGGTGGCGCCGGATACGGTGCGCGGGGCGTTGATGCGCTTGTAGGAATTCACCGTCGGGTTGGTGAGCGCGCACAGTGCCTCGGCATTCTTGATCAGGCCGCCGATGAAGTTGTAGCCGAGCGCGGAGACGCCGAGTTCGCCCTTGGGGTCCGAGAAGGCGTTGGCGCCGTCCTGCCACAGCGAGACATGCACATGGCAGCCCGAGCCGGTGAGGTCGATGAAGGGCTTGGGCATAAAGGTGGCGCGCAGGCCGTGCTTCTCGGCAATGGTGCGCACCATGTATTTGAAGAACACATGCCGGTCCGCCGTCACCAGGGCGTTGGCGTAGTTCCAGTTCATCTCGAACTGGCCGTTGGCGTCCTCATGGTCGTTCTGGTAGGCGCCCCAGCCCAGCGTCAACATGCTGTCGCAGATTTCGCGGATCACCGCGTAGCGGCGCATCAGCGCCGACTGGTCGTAGCAGGGCTTGATGGCGGTGTCAGCGCCGTCGGAAATCTTGGCGCCGTCGGGGGTGATGAGGAAGTATTCGCACTCGACGCCGGTCTTCAGCTCATAGCCACCGGTGTCCGCCATCACCTTCTTCAGCACATTGCGCGGCGCCTGCTCCACCAGCTTGCCGTCCATGACCAGGTCGGAGGCGAGCCAGCCCACCTCCGGCTGCCACGGCAGCTGGATCAGGCTGTCCGGGTCCGGCACTGCGAACAGGTCCGGGTCGGCCGGGCTCATGTCGAGCCAGGTGGCGAAGCCTGCAAAGCCGGCGCCGGCCTTCTGCATGTCGCCTATCGCCTGCGCCGGCACCAGCTTGGCACGCAGGCTGCCGAACAGATCGACATAGGAAATGAGGAAATATTTGATGCCGCGGGTCTCCGCGACTTTTGCGAGGTCGTCAGCCATGGCTCCGGTCCTGTTCCCCTGCGGCCCGTTCGGGCTCGTGCGATGCATGCATTTACGAGGCCGTAATCCCTGAGGCCGCGGCGGCAACGAAGGCCTCACAGCCGTCCGTTGACGCCCGGTATCCAATCCGTCCCCGCCAGCGGCACGCCGGCCATCGCCGCGGCCTCGATGGTCAGCGCCACCAGGTCTTCCGGCTCCAGATTGTGCACATGGCTCTTGCCGCAGGCCCGCGCGATGGTCTGCGCCTCCAGCGTCAGCACGGCGAGGTAGTTGGCGAGCCGCCGGCCCGCCGCCACCGGGTCGAGCCGGGCGGAAAGCGCCGGGTCCTGCGTGGTGATGCCGGCGGGGTCGCGCCCCTCGTGCCAGTCGTCATAGGCGCCGGCGGTGGTCCCCAGCGCGCGGTACTCGTCCTCGAAGCGCGGGTCGTTGTCGCCCAGCGCCACCAGAGCGGCGGTGCCGATGGAGACGGCGTCGGCGCCGAGCGCCAGCGCCTTGGCGACGTCCGCGCCGTTGCGGATGCCGCCGGAGACGATGAGCTGCACCGTGCGGTGCATGCCCAGGTCCTGCAACGCCTTCACCGCCTGCCGCACGGCGGCCAGCGTCGGAATGCCGACATGCTCGATGAACACGTCCTGCGTCGCCGCGGTGCCGCCCTGCATGCCGTCGACCACCACCACGTCGGCGCCCGACTTCACGGCCAGCGCGGTGTCGTAATAGGGCCGCGCGGCGCCGACCTTCACATAGATCGGCTTTTGCCAATCGGTGATTTCGCGCAGTTCCTCGATCTTGATTTCCAGATCGTCCGGCCCGGTCCAGTCCGGGTGGCGGCAGGCCGAGCGCTGGTCGATGCCCGGCGGCAGCGTGCGCATGCCGGCGACGCGCTCGGTGATCTTCTGGCCCAGCAGCATGCCGCCGCCGCCGGGCTTGGCGCCCTGGCCGACCACCACCTCGATGGCGTCGGCCCGGCGCAGATCGTCCGGGTTCATGCCGTAGCGCGAGGGCAGATACTGGTAGACCAGCGTCTTGGAGCTCATCCGCTCTTCCGCCGTCATGCCGCCGTCGCCGGTGGTGGTGGAGGTGCCCATGGCGGTGGCGGCGCGCCCCAGCGCTTCCTTGGCGTTGGCGGACAGCGAGCCGAAGCTCATGCCGGCAATGGTGATCGGGATCTTGAGTTCGATCGGCGTCTTGGCGAAGCGGCTGCCCAGCACCACGCCGGTGCCGCAGGCTTCGCGATACCCCTCCAGCGGGTAGCGCGACATCGAGGCGCCGAGAAACAGCAGATCGTCGAAATGCGGCAGCTTGCGCTTGGCGCCGCCGCCGCGAATATCATAGATGCCGGTCGCCGCGGCGCGGCGGATTTCCGACAGCGTATGAGGATCGAACGTCGCCGAAAGGCGCGGCAGCGTGCGCGGGGTCTTCGGGGCGTCATTCATGGCAGGCCTCCCGTCGCGCTTTCTTCGTCATGCCCGGGCTCAATAGCTCGACAGATTGTCGACGTGGAAATGATAGAGGCGCCGGGCCGAGCCGTAGCGGCGGAACGCGCCGGGATCGACGCTGCCGGCAAGGCCGGCCGCTTCCAGCTTGGCGGCGATCAGGGCGCGGTGCTCGTCCCGCATCTCCTTCTCGACGCAGTCGGCCCCCAGGCTCGCCACCGTACCGCGCACGAACAGCTTGGCCTCGTAAAGGCTATCGCCCAGCGCCTCGCCGGCATCGCCGAACACGATGAGGCTGCCGGCCTGCGCCATGAAGGCGGACATATGGCCGACCGAGCCCTGCACCACGATGTCGACGCCCTTCATCGAGATGCCGCAGCGGGCCGAGGCATTGCCGTCGATCCGCACCAGCCCGCCATGGCCGGTGGCCCCGGCCGCCTGGCTGGCGTCGCCCGTCACATGCACGAAGCCGGACATGATGTTCTCGGCGAGCCCGACCCCGGCATTGCCGTGCACCAGGATGCGCGCCCGCTTGTTCATGCCGGCGCAATAATAGCCGACCGGCCCGTCTATCTCGAGGCTCACCTCGGCGTCGAGCCCGGCGGCGATGGCGTGGCGCCCGCGCGGATTGGAGATGCGCCAGTGGGTGTCGTTGGTGGCCGGCGGCAAAGCGTGCAGCGCCGCGTTCAGCTCGCGCACGCTGGCGGTCGCGAGATCGACAGCGCTCATTGGGCGCGCTCCCAGAAATACACCTTGGCCGGCTCCGGCTCCCAGACGCGGGCGTCGCCGATGCCGGGCAGGCCCGCCAGCGCGCGGTATTCCGAACCGAAGGCGACATAGCGCTCGGTTTCCGCCATCACCGCCGGCTTGCAGGCGATCGGGTCGCGCAGCACGCCGAAGCCGCTCTCGGTGCCGACCACGAAGGTGTAGAAGCCGTCGAGTTCGCTCAAGCCATGCTCCAGCGCCCCGCCCAGCGTGTCGCCGCGGCGCATGCGGTGGGTGAGGTAGGCGGCGGCGACTTCGCTGTCATTGTCGGTGGCGAGCCGCAGCCCCTCGCGCTCCAGCAGCCGGCGCACGCCGCGGTGGTTGGACAGCGAGCCGTTGTGCACCAGGCACTGGTCCGGCCCGGTGGAGAAGGGGTGGGCGCCGTCGGTGGTCACCGCGCTCTCGGTCGCCATGCGGGTGTGGCCGATGGCGTGGGTGCCGGCCATGGTCTCCAGCCGGAAGCGCCGCGCCACTTCGGCCGGCAGGCCGACCTCCTTGTAGAGCTCCATGCGGGTGCCGGCGCCGACCACGCCGATGCCTGGTGCGCGGGCGGCCAGCGCGGCGCGCACCTCGGCCTCGCGCGCCTCCGGCACGCTCAGCACCGCATGGGTGTCGCGCACGGTCACCGGGCAGCGCAGCTCCGCCGCCAGCGCGGGGAAGTCGGTGCCGGCCGGTCCGCGCAGCGTCAGCTTCACCGTGCCGGGGGCGCCGTCGCCATAGATGGCAAAGCCCGCCGAGTCCGGCCCGCGGCCGCACATCACGTCGAGCATGCCGGCCAGCATGCCGCCGAGTTCGGGCTCCAGCGCCCGATCTTTCAGGAAAAGGCCGACAATGCCGCACATGGTTCGCTGTCCCCGCGATCGAGGCATTCAGGCCGCACCGCGCCCCGAACGCCCGTTCCGCCTTTTCTAGAAGCGAGGGCGCGGGACGTCAATATCAGGAATAAATTTTTCTCTAGAAGAAATCAGCTCCGCGCCGGGTCGCGGGCATAAATGATGATGGAGAGGTAGGTCATCGGCCGTTCCAGCAGCTGTTCGGGCCCGTGCGGGGCGGCTGAATCGAACAGCAGACTGTCGCCCGGCCGCAGATGGTAGCGCTGTTCGCCATGGCGATAGACCACCTCGCCGGTGAGCATATGGATGAACTCCACCCCGGCATGGCGGAAGCTGGTGTAGGGCACCGCCTCCTCGCTCAGCCGGATCAGATAGGGCTCCACCGTCACCTCGCCGCCGAGCGCATGGCCGAGCAGCTCGTAATGATGGCCGACCTTGGTGCCGCGCCGCTCGATGGCGACGCCCTGGCCGGCGCGCACGAAAGAGCAGTCGCGCTTCTCCTCGAAGCCGGAGAACAGCGCGCTGATCGGCACGTTCAGCGCCACGGCGATGGACTGGATGGTGGCCAGCGAGGGCGAGATCAGCCCGTTCTCGATTTTCGAGAGCATGCCGACCGAAATGCCGGCGGCGCTGGCGAGGTCGGATACGGTGAGGTCCAGCTCGCGGCGCAGCGCGCGCACCTGCTGGCCCAGCGCCTGTTCCAGCGTGCGCGAATCCGAGGCCGGCGCACCGGACCCGGTGCGCAACTCGTCCGCCGCATTTGCCTGCTCCCGCCGTGACGCCACCCTGTGCCTCCTCTGCCGTGCGAGCCCATCGCCAATGTCGCACCGCTGGACGGCGCCGTCATGCCACCTTGGCATTCATCGTGCATCGAACGAGCCGTCCCGCGGCGCATTCCGCTTCAGTTGAAAAGTCCCCTTCATGTACGATTACGACATGATCGTCATCGGCAGCGGTCCCTCGGGGCGGCGCGCCGCGGTGCAGTCCGCAAAAATCGGCAAGTCCGCGCTGGTGGTGGAAAAGGGCCGCCGGGTCGGCGGGGTCTCGGTTCACACCGGCACCATTCCGTCCAAGACGCTGCGCGAGACCGTGCTCAATTTGTCCGGCTGGCGCGAGCGCGGCTTCTATGGCCGCTCCTACCGGGTCAAGCACGACATCAGCGCCGCCGACCTCCTCGCCCGGCTGCACAAGACGCTCGATCATGAGGTCGAGGTTCTGGAGCACCAGTTCAGCCGAAACGGCGTGCGAACCGGGCGCGGCGAGGCCCGCTTCGTCTCGCCGCACGAGATCGAGATCACCGCGGAGGGCGGCGAGCGCCAGGTGGTCTCCGCCGCCCATGTGCTGATCGCCTGCGGCACCCGGCCGTTCCGGCCCGATTACGTGCCGTTCAACGGCAGCACGGTGTTCGACAGCGACGAGATCATCGAGCTGCCGCGGCTGCCGCGCAGCATCGCGGTGATCGGCGCCGGCGTCATCGGCGTCGAATACGCCACCATCTTCAGCGCGCTGGACGTGGCGGTGACGCTCATCGAGCCGCGCGCCACCTTTCTCGACTTCATCGACAAGGAGCTGATCGACGAACTGGTGCACGAACTGCGCGACCGCAACGTCGCGCTGCGCCTCGGCGCCGCGGTCTCCTCCATCCAGCTCGGGCCGGACGGCCGGCCGGTGTGCAAGCTCGCCGACGGGCGCACCGTGATCACCGACATGCTGCTGTTCGCCGCCGGCCGGGTCGGCGCCACCGACCGGCTGAATCTTGAGGCGGCCGGCCTGAAGACCGACCATCGCGGCCGGCTGGAGGTGGAGCCGCGCACGCTGCGCACCAATGTGCCGCACATCTACGCCGCCGGCGACGTCATCGGCTTCCCCAGCCTCGCCTCCACCTCGATGGAGCAGGGCCGGGTGGCGGCCTGCCACGCCTTCGGCCTGGAGCCGCCGCCGCCGCCGGAATTCTTCCCCTACGGCATCTATTCGGTGCCGGAAATCTCCACGGTCGGCATGAGCGAGGAGGAGGTGCGCAAGCGCGAGATCCCCTACGAATGCGGCATCGCCCGCTTCCGCGAGACCTCGCGGGGCCACATCATGGGGCTGAACAACGGCATGATGAAAATGATCTTCTCGGTAAAGACCCGCCGCCTGCTCGGCGTGCACATCGTCGGCGAGGGCGCCACCGAGCTGATCCATATCGGCCAGGCGGTGCTCAACCTGAAGGGCACCATCGACTACTTCATCGAGAACACGTTCAACTATCCGACGCTGGCGGAAGCCTACAAGATCGCCGGGCTCGACGCCTGGAACCGGATGACGCGGGTGTGAGGGGGTTGGGCCGCCGCGAAGGTTCCCCCTTCCTTACCCTCCCCCGCACGCGGGAGAGGGGGCGGAAAGCGTTGTGCCATCTTGATTTTCGAGTTAAGCGGCCCCGAAAATCGAGACCCTCTCCCGCGTGCGGGGGAGGGTAAGGGAGGGGGGGGGAACCGCGCCCGCCCTGCCCCTTCAACGACGCTCAATCCCCCGCGCCGCCTTCAGCGTGTTGGCGAGCAGGCAGGCGATGGTCATCGGGCCGACGCCGCCCGGCACCGGGGTGATCGCGCCGGCAATGCCCTGCGCTTCGCCGAAGGCGACGTCGCCGACCAGGCGCGTCTTGCCGTCCGCCGCCGTCACCCGGTTGATGCCGACATCGATCACCGTTGCGCCGGGCTTGATCCAGTCGCCGCGGATCATCTCCGGCCGGCCGACCGCGCCCACCAGAATATCGGCGCGCCGGCACACCGTGGCCAGGTCGCGGGTGCGCGAATGGGCGAGCGTTACCGTGCAGTCTTCGCCCAGGAGCAATTGCGCGAGCGGCTTGCCGACGATGTTGGAGCGCCCCACCACCACCGCCTCCAGCCCGGCGAGACTGCCGATATGGTGCTTCAACAGCATCACGCAACCCAGCGGCGTGCACGGCACCAGAGCGTCCAGCCCCACCATGAGCCGCCCGGCGTTCACCACATGGAAGCCGTCGACATCCTTGGCCGGATCGATGGCGGCCAGCACCGCGCGCGCGTCGATCTGGGCGGGCAGGGGAAGCTGCACCAGAATGCCGTGCACCGACGGATCGGCGTTCAGCCGGCCCACCAGGTCCAGCACTTCCTGTTGCGCGGCGTCGGCCGGCAGCGTGTGCTCGAAGGAAGCCATGCCGGCCTCCAAAGTCTGGCGGCCTTTGTTGCGCACATAGACCGCGCTGGCCGGGTCCTCGCCCACCAGCACCACGGCGAGGCCGGGCGCGAATCCGTGCGCCGCCCGAAAGTCGGCCACCTCAAGCGCGATGCGGGCGCGCAGGTCCTCGGCGAACGCCTTGCCGTCGATCCGTCGGGTCTCGATCATCAGCTCAGTCCCGGAACACGACGGTCTTGTGGCCGTTCGGCAGCACGCGGTCGTCGAGATGCCAGGCCAGCGCGCGGGCCAGCACCCGGCGCTCGATGTCGCGGCCCTTGCGCACCAGGTCCTCGGCCGAATCCTGGTGGCTGATGCGCTCGACGTCCTGCTCGATGATCGGCCCCTCGTCGAGATCGGAGGTCACATAATGGGCGGTGGCGCCGATCAGCTTCACCCCGCGGACATGGGCCTGATGGTACGGCTTGGCACCCTTGAAGCCGGGCAGGAAGGAGTGGTGGATGTTGATGCACCGCCCCGCCAGCTTGGCCGACAGCCCGTCGGACAGCACCTGCATGTAGCGCGCCAGCACCGCCACCTCCGCCCCGGTCTCTTGAAACAGTGCCCAGATCTGCGCCTCCTGCTCCATCTTGGTCGCCTTGGTGACCGGGAAGTAATGGAACGGGATGCCGTCGAAATCGAGATGCGCATAGGTCTCGCGCGGATAGTTGGCGGCAATCGCCGCAATCTCCATCGGTATCTCGCCGATGCGCCAGCGATACAGCAGGTCGGCCAGGCAATGGTCGAATTTGGACACCAGCAGCAGCACCCGGCGCTTGGCCGCCTGCCGGCGCATCTGCCAGGCGAAGGCCAGCCGGGCGGCGATCGGATCGAAGCCGGCGCGCAGGCTCTCCAGCGTGGCATCGCCCTCGACGCGGTCGAACACCACGCGCATGAAGAATCGCCCGCTCTCGGTGTCGTCGAACTGCTGGGCGTCGAGGATGTTGCAACCCTGCTCGAACAGGAAACCGGCCACCGCGGCGACGATGCCGGGCCGGTCGGGGCAGGACAAGGTGAGGACGAACGGATCGGTCGGGGCGGTCATGGCGGGCTCTCGCACAGCAGGGTGCCGCTGCATGGCACGGCGGACGGGTGGGGGACAAGCCGCGCGACAGGTGACAGCGGCCACCCGGCGCGTTAAGCGGGCTCACCCGCCGCTGGTGCCCGCCGCATGACGCTCCCCAATGCCGCCTCGCTGGTGCAAGCCGCCTGGTTTGCCGCCGCCATCGTCCTGTTCCTGGTCCTCACCGCGCGCGGGCGTATGCAGCCCTTCCTCGCTCTGGTGCTGGCGGGCGTCGCCTTCGGCATCGGCGTCGGGCTCGCCACCTCGCAGATCGGGCGGGCGTTCGGCACCGGCTTCGGCCAGGCCATTGGCGGGCTCGGCCTCGTCGTGGTCGGCGCGGCGATGATGGCGGAACTCGCAGATCTCAGCGGCGCCAGCGCACGGCTGGCGGTGCGGGCGCGCGGCTGGCGGCGGCGCTGGCCGCTGTTCTGGCTCGGCGGCCTTATCGCCGGTACCGCGGCGTCCGCGCCTGCCGCCTTCGCCGTGCTCGGCCCGCTGCGCCGGGCGCTGGGCGGTGGCCCGCGCGCCGCGCTGCGGCTGGCGCTCGCCATATCCGCCGGCCACGGCCTGCTGCTGCCGGCGCCGCTGGTCATCGCCGCCGTCACCATTCTGGCGGCGGACTGGCGGATCGCACTCGGTCTCGGTCTGCCCGCGGCCCTGGTCGCCGGCGCCGCCGGCGCGCTGTTCGTCGGCCGAGCGCCGCGCGCCTCGGAGGCTCCGGGCGAGCCGCCGGGCGAGGTCTTCGCCGCGCCCGGCCGTGGCGCCGCGGCGCTGGTGGTGGCGAGCGTGGTGCTGATCGCGCTGCTGGTCGCCCAGTCGCTCGGCGATATCGCGTCCGAGCCGTTCGGCGGCGGCTCCAACCGTGAGTTTCTCCTCGCTCTCGGCCGGCCGCTGGTGCTGATGCTGGCCGGCCTCGCCGTGCTGCTGGTGCTGAGCGGGCGCTGGCCGCTGCCCGATTGCGGCGAGGCCGGCTGGCCCGGCCGCGCGGTGGGCAAGTCCGCCGGCCTGCTGCTGCTGGTCGGTGCCGCCGGCGGCCTGCAGAAGCTGGCGCAGGAAACCGGCATGGCGGAGATGAATGCCGAGCGCCTGCTGGCGTGGCCCGCCCTCGGCCTGGTCCTGCCCTTCGCCCTCGCCGCCATCGGCAAGGCGCTGCAGGGCTCCTCGCTGGTTGCCGCCATCACCGCCGCCGGCATGGTGCAGCCGCTGCTCGCCCCGCTCGGCCTGGACGATCCGGCAGGCCGGGCGCTGGCCGCGCTTGCCGTCAGCGCCGGGGCCATGAGCCTGTCGCATCTCAACGACGCGCTGTTCTGGCTCACGGGCGAGGCCGCCCGGCTGCGGCCGGCCGGGGCGCTGCGCCACTTCACCCTCGGCACCCTGGTACAGGGCCTTGCCGCCTTGGGAGTGCTGTATCTGCTGCGGCTGGCGACGGTGTGACCCTATGCGCGCACGGGTAGCATAATACACGTTAAAGTTTATTTACCGTTTGACACAATTTTAAATTGACCTAGCCTTTCCTCATCACATCGGGGGATGGGGTTATGGGTTTTGGGGGAGCGCGGCTTTTGGCCGTGGTGCTCGGCGTCGGGATTTTGTCCGGCTGCGCCGACCAGATGGAAGACTGGCGCCGGATGGCGGCGCACCGCGACGGTCCGCAGCCGCTGCCGACGGTTGTGGCTGTTCAGCAGGAAGCCGCCCGCCAGGGTGCCATCATGGACACTATCCGCGACGAGACGGCGCGAGCGTTCGAGAGGAGTCCGAGGCCGTACACTTGGTACGATGTCACCCAAACCGGCTTCAATCTCGTCGACACGTCCTGCGTCTCCTATATTGACGATCTGTATAAGTTCGACCGCCGCAAGGATCGGTTGAGAGACCTACTTAACTTCGCAGGTACGACCACGACGACGGTCGCCAGTCTGGCCGGCGCTCCGGCCACGAGCCTTGGCTATCTGGCCCAGGCATTCGGCTTCGCCGCCGGCGCCACTCTGGTGTTCGGCGACAGCTACCTCTATCGTGCCCGCCCAGCGACGATCGCGAAGATCGTATACGATCTTAAGCTCAAATTCCGGCAGAATGCTGCATTGAACAAGGCGTCGATCGATTCGCAGGCGATGTCGTATATTTATATTCAGAACTACTTAAACCAGTGCCTGCCAGTGACGATCGAGCAATATATCGACAGTTATCTGGCGGCGTCGAAACCCGACCCTGCCACGGTTCCGGTGGGGACGCCGGCCTCCAACGCGGCGCCGGCCCGTATGACGCTCGTCACCCCGAACTGAAATGGGCGACCCGCACGGGGCCGCCCGCGGCGCGCGCGTTGCGGATCGCGGCCCCCGTTTGTGATACGTACGTCAGATGTATCGGCTCAACTGGCCGAATCCGACGCTATGACAAACGCAGGCCGACGCATGCAGACAGACGATCCCCGCCTCGCCGAAATCCTCGATTTCATCGCCGAAGAGACCGGCGTCGAGCGCGCGCTGCTCACCCCGGAGACGCCGGTGGCCGACCTCGGCATCTCCTCGCTCGATCTCATCGAGACCATCTTCAAGCTGGAAAGCCGGTTCGATATCGAAATTCCCAATGACGGGCCGCTGAACGGCACCGGCGTCACCGTCGGCGTGCTGGCCGGCCATGTCACGGAACTGCTGAACGCCAAGGCGGCCCGGGCGGCGTCATGAGCGTGCGGGTGGCGATCACCGGGCTCGGCGCGCTGTCCGCGCTGGGGCCGGACGTGGCGGCGCATCTCAAGGCGTTCCGGGCCGGCACGGTGGGCATCGGCACCACGCGCTGCCTGCCGGTCGAGCAGTTCAAATCCAAGATATCCGCCGAAGTGCACGACTTCCGCCCGGAGGCGCATTTCGAGCCGCGCCAGCTCGGCATGCTGGACCGCGCCGCGCAGTTCGCGGTGGTGGCCTCGCGCCAGGCGCTGGCTGACGCCGGGCCGGTGCTGGAAGGGCTGGCGCCGGAGCGGGCAGGTGCGATCTTCGCCGCCGCCATCGGCTACCACGCCATGGAGGAGGGCTATCAGAAGCTCTACATCGCCAATGCCGCGCGCCCGCACCCCTTCACCGTGCCGCGCGCCATGCCGAGCGCGCCGCTGAGCCATGTCACCATGGACGCCGGCATTCGCGGCCCGGCCTTCTCCATCGCCTCCGCCTGCTCCTCGGCCGCCCACGCCATCGGTACCGCCTTCCAAATGGTGCGCTCCGGCATGCTGGACGTCGCGGTGGCCGGCGGTTCTGAGGCGCCGCTGACCTTCGGCATGATGAAGTGCTGGGAGGCGCTGCGCGTGCTTTCGGCCGATGCCTGCCGGCCGTTCTCCAAGGACCGCAGCGGCCTGGTGCTGGGCGAGGGCGCGGCCGCCGTGGTGCTGGAAAATCTCGACCGCGCCCGCGCCCGCGGCGCCACTATCCACGCCGAGATCATTGGTTTCGGCATGAGCGCCGACGCGCTGGACATGACAGCGCCGGACACCGAGAGCGCCGCCCGCGCCGTCGCCCTCGCGCTGAAGGATGCCGGCCTGGCGCCGGACAGGGTGGACTATGTCAACGCCCACGGCACCGCCACCGCCTTGAACGACCGCACCGAAACCGCGGCGCTGCGCCGTGTGTTCGGCGCTCATCTCGACCGGCTGCCGGTGTCCTCCACCAAATCGATGTACGGCCATTGCATGAGCGCCGCCGCCGCGCTGGACCTGGTGGCCAGCGTGCTGGCGGTGCGCGAGGGGTTTTTGCCGCCGACCATGGGCTTCAACGCGCCGGACCCGGACTGCGCGATCGACTGCGTGCCGAATGCGGCGCGCCCGGCGGCGCTGGAGGTGGCGATCTCCAACGCCTTCGCGTTCGGCGGGCTCAACGCGGTGCTGGCGGTGCGGCGCTATGAGGGGTGAGTGTCACCACGCCGTTGCGTCCCGGACAAGCGGAGGCGAAGCCGAAGCGCCGAGCCGGGACCCAGGGTTGAACCCGCCGAAGGCGCTTCATATGAGGATACTGCGGCTTCGCCGATTCTTCCCTGGGTCCCGGATCGGCGCTGCGCTGCGCGCTGCTTGTTCGGGAAACGGACTGGCCATGGCGCTCATCCTCGCTTTGCTTGCCGCCCCCGCCGCGGCGCAGGCGCCCGGCTTCATCCGCGCGCAGGCCGGCGGCTTCGTAAATCCGGACGGCTCGCCGTTCCTGGTCAAGGGCATGAGCTTCGGCAATTGGATGGTGCCGGAAGGCTATATGTTCAAGTTCAAGGTCGCCCGCGCCCCGCGCGAGATCGAGGCGGTCATCGAACATCTAGCCGGGCCGGATGAGGCGGCCCGCTTCTGGCAGCGCTTCCGCGATCTTTATATCGGGCAGGACGACATCGCCTTCATGAAGGCGGCCGGCTTCACCACGGTGCGGGTGCCGCTGCACTGGAAGCTGTTCGTCGACCCCGCAGACCATGGCCGCTTCGAGGGTGAAGGCTGGGCGCTGCTCGACCGGCTGGTCGCCTGGTGCCGGCAGGCCGGGCTGAAGGTCATCATCGACCTGCACGCCGCGCCGGGCGGGCAGACCGGGGTGAACCACGACGACGGCGTCGGCTATCCGCTCACCTTCTATGTGCCGGCGCACCAGCGCCTCACCGTGGAACTGTGGCGCCGCATCGCGCAGCGTTACCGGGACGAGCCGGCGGTGCTGGCCTATGACCTGCTCAACGAGCCGATCTCGCCCTATCACGACATCGATTATCTCAACCCGCGGCTGGAGCCGTTCTACCGGCAGATCGTGGAGGCGATCCGCAGCGTCGATGCCAACCATGTGGTGATGCTGGCGGCGGCGCAGTGGAGCCGGGAGTTCGCGGTGTTCGGCCCGCCGTTCGATGCCAATGCCGCCTACACCTATCACAAGTTCTGGGCCAGCCGGGAGCGGCGCGAGGTGCAGGACTATGTGAACTTCTCCCGCCGCTGGGGCGTGCCCATCGTGCTCGGCGAGACCGGCGAACTGACCGACGAATGGAATGCCGGCTACCGCGCCATGAACGAGCGCTTCGGCATCGGCTGGAGCTTCTGGACCTACAAGAACCTCGATTCCAGCTCCACCGTGGTCTCGATCCCGAAGCCCGCCGGCTGGGACGCCATCGCCGCCTTCGGCAACGTTTCGCCCTCCGCCTGGCCGTCGATGACCCCGCCGCCGCGCGAAGAGGTGCTGGCGACGCTCGACGCCTATCTGGAGGCGATGAAATTCCCCAACGCCCGCGTCAACCGCGGCTATGTGGAATCGCTGGGGCTGCGTGTGCCTTAGGGAGTGCGGCCCGCCATCGCATCCAGCAGCTTATGGCGCGGATGCACGAACGGATCGACGATGGTCACCCCGCCCCAGGTGAAGCCATTCTGCATGTCCTCCGACAGCAGCAGCCGGCAACCGGCTTTCGAGGCGGCGGACAGGATGACGGCATCCCAGATGCCGAAATGATGGTCGCTTGCCAGATCGGCGGCGAACTGCATGACCTCAGCCGACGTCTCGATGGTGTGAAACGTGTCGCGCCAGCTCTGCATGGCGTCGCGCGCCTGCGGCTTTGAACGCCCCGCCTTACGGCACAACACGTTGAACACTTCGCCGAGCACCTGGACCGGCACCACCACAAGGTCGCGCCGCAGCGTGCCGATGAGATCCAGCGCCGCGTCGCGCCGCGCCTGGCCGTTCACGCCCTCGGCATAGACGAGAATGTTGGTGTCGAGAGCGACCTTCAAACGTCGTCCTCATAAAGCTCGTCGCGGCTCCAGCGCCCGATGTCGGTAACTGTCTGGCCTGCGAGGCGGGCGAGCAAAACCGCATGCGCATGGGCCGCGACCGACTCCTCGACGGCGTCGGCCCCGCCGACGGGCACGATGCGCGCGACCGGGCGACCATGGCTGGTCACCACATAGCGCTGGCCCTCGCGCACCTCGCGCAGAAGCAGGGAAAACCGGCGATTGGCATCGGCTGCCGAAATAGCCTTCTCCATGAGCGCCTCCAAGTAGTGAGATAAACTACTTTACGAGATCACCTTTCGTGCCGCAATCCCGTGCTCTTCAATCCTTCATCCGCCCCAGCACCGCCATCAGCTCGGCCACCTTGCGGCGCTGCTCGTCGCGGTCGCCGGAGGCGATGGCGTGCTCGACGCAATGGGCGACGTGGTCGCGCAGCACCTCCTCCTCCACCCGCTTCAGCGCCGCGCGCACTGCGGCCACCTGGGTGACGATGTCGACGCAGTAGCGCTCCTCCTCCACCATGCGGGAGAGGCCGCGCACCTGGCCTTCGATGCGGTTCAGTCGTTTCAAACAGGCGGTGCGGGTGGCGTGCTGCATGCTTGCCTTATACCCCCGTGGGGTATATAGAGCAAGCTGTCTATACCCCATGGGGGTATGCCACGGAGGCGGTGATGACGCAGCACGATCATCATGGTGACCACCACCATGCCCATTCCCACGGCGCCGACGCCGCCGGCCTCGCCGTCGATCCGGTGTGCGGCATGTCGGTGGATCCGCATACGGCGCAGCACAGCGCCGAGCATGGCGGGCACAGCTTCTACTTCTGCGGCGCCGGCTGCCGTACCAAGTTCGTCGCTAATCCCGCCCGTTATCTCGGCGCGGCGCCCGCCGCCGAGCCGGTGCCGGAAGGCACGCAGTACACCTGCCCGATGCACCCGGAAATCATCCGGCCCGGCCCCGGCTCCTGCCCGATCTGCGGCATGGCGTTGGAGCCGATGATGGTGAGCGCCGACGACGGCCCCAACCCGGAGCTGGTCGATTTCCGCCGGCGTTTTCGCATCGGTGCGGCGCTCACCGTGCCGCTGGTGGTGCTGGAGATGGGCGGGCACCTGTTCCCCGCTCTGCACCACATGCTGCCCGCAAGCATGGGCAACTGGGTGCAACTCGCGCTCGCCGCGCCGGTGGTGCTGTGGGCCGGCTGGCCGTTCTTCGAGCGCGGCGCGCACTCGTTGGTCACGCGCCATCTGAATATGTTCACGCTCATCGCGCTCGGCACCGGTGTCGCCTTCGCCTACAGCCTTGTCGCCACGCTCGCCCCCGGCCTGGTGCCGGCAGCGTTCCGTTCCGCAGACGACGCGGTGCCGGTGTATTTCGAGGCCGCCGCCGTCATCGTCGTGCTGGTGCTGCTCGGCCAGATCCTGGAGCTGGGCGCCCGCGAGCGCACCTCCGGCGCCATCCGGGCGCTGCTCGATCTCGCGCCCAAGACCGCGCGGCGGCTGAACCCGGACGGCACGGAAGCCGACGTTCCGCTCGACGCCATCCTGGTCGGCGATCGGGTGCGGGTGCGGCCGGGCGAGAGCGTGCCGGTGGACGGCACGGTGGAGGAGGGCCGCTCGGCGCTCGACGAATCCATGGTCACCGGCGAATCCATGCCGGTGACCAAGGCGGTCGGCGACACTGTGATCGGCGGCACCATGAACCGCTCCGGCGCGCTTATCATCCGTACCGTCAAGGTCGGCCGCGACACCATGCTCGCCCGCATCGTGCAACTGGTCGCCACCGCGCAGCGCTCTCGCCCGCCGGTGCAGCGCCTCGCCGACAGCGTCGCCGGCTGGTTCGTGCCGGCGGTGGTGGCGGTCGCGGTGCTCGCCTTTCTGGCCTGGGCCGGCTTCGGGCCGGAGCCGCGGCTGGCCTACGCGCTGCTCGCAGCCGTCTCGGTGCTGATCATCGCCTGCCCCTGCGCGCTCGGCCTCGCCACGCCGATGTCGATCATGGTCGGCATCGGCCGCGGTGCGCAAGCCGGCGTGCTGGTGCGCGACGCCGCGGCGCTGGAGCGGCTGGAGAAGGTCGACACGCTGGTGTTCGACAAGACCGGCACGCTGACGGAAGGCAAACCCTCGCTCACCGCCTCGGTGCCGCTCAATGGCTTCGCGGAGGACGAGGTGCTGCGCCTCGCTGCTGCCGTCGAGCAGGCGTCCGAGCATCCGCTGGCGCAGGCGATCGTAGCGGCAGCGCTGGCGCGCGGGCTCGCGCTGCCCAAGGTGCGCGGCTTCGACCAGCCGCCCGGCAAGGGCGCCTATGGACTGGTGGAAGGCAAGCGCGTTGTGCTGGGTCAGGCGGCCTTCATGGCCGAGCTCGGCATCGATGTCGCGGCGCTGGCCGCGCAGGCTGACGCGCTGCGCCAGGGGGGCGCCACCGCGGTGTTCGTCGCCATCAACGGCAAGCCCGCCGCCATCCTCGCCATTGCCGATGCGGTGAAGCCCGGCGCGCCGGAGACGCTGCGCCTTTTGCGCGCCGCCGGGCTGCGGCTGGTCATGATCACCGGCGACAATGCGGTCACCGCGGCGGCGATCGGGCGCCGGCTCGGCATCGAGGAGATCGAGGCCGGGGTGCCGCCGGAGGGCAAGAGCGCGGCCATCGAGCGGCTGAAGCAGGCGGGGCGCGTCGTCGCCATGGCCGGCGACGGCATCAACGACGCCCCGGCTTTGGCGGCGGCCGATGTCGGCATCGCCATGGGCTCCGGCACCGATGTCGCCATGGAGAGCGCCGGCGTGACGCTGCTGAACGGCGACCTTTCCGGCCTCGTCAAGGCACGCGCGCTGTCGCGGGCGACCATGGCCAATATCCGCCAGAACCTCGTCTTCGCCTTCGCCTACAACGCGCTCGGCGTGCCGCTGGCGGCGGGCGTGCTCTACCCCGCCTTCGGCCTGCTGCTCTCCCCGGCGGTCGCGGCGGCGGCGATGGCGCTGTCTTCGGTGAGCGTCATCGGCAATGCGCTGCGGCTGCGGACGGTGAAGCTATAGCGGCGGCCCGCTGTACCCAGTCGCGGATTTCATCGACGCTGAGCCCGCCCAGCGTCTCTTCATAGCGATCGTCGCTGGCCTGCGGCGGGTCGTCGGCCCGGCCCCATTGCACAATGAGATTCCGGCGGTGCCGCGGCGAAGCGTTGGGCGGGCCGCCATGCACCGATTTCGGATGGATGAAGACAAGCGCACCGGGCCCACAGACGGCTGTCGCTATATGCGCACCATCCGCTTCGGCGACCGCCGCACCCTTCACCATGGCCGCTTGTGCGTCGGTAACGCGATGCGAACCGCTTACGAAGCGGGTGGCACCATTCGCCTCGTCCATGCCGTCGAGGCAGATCATCACACGCAGGAAAGTGGGGCCGCTCGGGCAGACATAGCGGTTTGGGAAATCCCGATGCCAGCCTATGCCGCTGCCGACGCGCCCCCGTTTCATCGTGACATTGCTGAAATGGCAGCGGATGTCGTGCGTGCCGAGCAGGTCGCGCACCAGCGCGACCAGATCCGGCGCGACGATGAATTCGGCAAAAAGCGGGTCGAACGCGGGTGGATCGCCGATAATGAAGATGGCGTCGCCGGTTGCCTCCGGCGTCAGCCCGTCGCGCTTGGCGGCAGGCAGGGTGCGCTCAAAGACCAGCTTTTCCGCAAGTTTTGCCGGTAGATCGGTGCAGTGGCGCTGAATATGCTCCGTCGCCACGACGGCGCGCTCCAGTGCAACGGCGTCGTGCACAGGCGGGCTGACGGCAAAGCCGTTGGACAGATAGGCGCGTTTGAGAAGGGATTCGGTCATGGATCACAGAGGGCGCGCGAATCGCACCCTCTGATGATGTCGCCGGGCGGCAGCAAAGCAAGCCGCCGCGCCGGTCCACCCCCTCACGCCGCCTTGCGCGTCTCCCGCACGGCCGGCGCGGTTTCCGCCGGCATTTCGGCGTTGACGATGTCGGCGATGGTTTCGGCGGTGGCGGCGGAGAGCGTCCAGCCCAGATGGCCGTGGCCGGTGTTGTAGTACACGCCCGGCCGCACGCCCGGCCCGACGCGGGGCAGCATGCTCGGCAGCATCGGGCGCAGCCCGCTCCAGGGCAGCACGCGGTCGGTTGACACGCCGGGGAACAGATGGCGCACCCAATCGGTCAGCGGGCGGATGCGGTCGGCGCGGATGTCCTGGTTCTCGCCGTTGAACTCGGCGGTGCCGGCGATGCGGAAACGCTCAGTGCCGAGCCGACTGGAGACGATCTTGGTATGGTCGTCGAGCAGGCTGACCCAGGGCGCCGCCGCGCGGCTTTCCTCGTCGTTCAGTTCGACGGTGATCGAATAGCCCTTCACCGGATAGATGTTGATGCGGTCGCCGAGCGAGGCGGCGAAGCGGCGGCTGGCGTGGCCGGCGCACATCACCACGGCGTTGAACTTGGCGGTCTCGGCGCTCGGGGCCGCGCCCTCAATGGCGGCTGGGCGGGTGAACGACACCACGACGCCGCGGTCCTTGCGGGTCACCGCCGTCACGTCCGCCTCGAACTCGAAGGTCACGCCCAGGCGCACGCAGGCGTCCGCCAAGCCGCGGGTGAATTTGTGGATGTCGCCGGTGGCGTCGGACGGGGTGAAGAAGCCGCCATAATAGTCGCCGTGCAGCGTCGGCTCGAGGGCGCGCATCTCCTCCGGCGTCACCGAACGGCGCTCCAGCCCGCCCTCGGCATAGAGTTCGCTCACCCGCGCGGCGTGGTCGAAGCTCGTCTTGTCGCGGTAGATGTGCAGGATGCCGCGCTTTTCCAGATTGAAGTCGAAGCCCTCGCGCTCGGCGATCGCGAACATGTGGGCGCGCGCTTCGAGCGCCATGCGCACGGTGGCGATGGTGTTGGCGCGATAGTTGGGGATGTTGGCGATGAACTCGGCCATCCAGGAATATTTGTGCCAGGAGGGCTTCGGGTTCATCAGCAGCGGGGCATCGGCCCGCAGCATCCACTTCATGCCCTTCATCACCGTCGCCCAGCTGTTCCACACCTCGGCATTGGAGGCGGAGAGCTGGCCGCCATTGGCGAACGAGGTCTCCATCGCCGCATAGCGCTCGCGGTCGAACACGGTGACGGCATAGCCGCGGCGGGCGAGGGAATAAGCGGTGGTGACGCCGGTGATGCCGGCCCCGATGACAGCGATGTGGCGCATGATGCTCTCCGCGCATGAGGACAAGGGCGAGCGGGCAGCCTGCCCGCTCATGCTGTCCCCAATCTGTCGCGGTACCTGAGAGTTCGCCCCGCGGCGGGAACACGCGTTCCCAGCCCCGGGCTTCCCCTTCGGTGGGCGCCCTGACGCTCGCGCGCCGACGCCGCTCTCCAGATCGTCCTAACTGCGCGGTCCCTGGTGCCTGAGAGTTTCCTGGGGGGTTGCTCCGTCGGCGTCGACAAGTGCCGGAGAGGCGTGTCGATCTCTCCCGCGCAGTGTTATCAGACCCCTATTGCATCGCACAAAGGCATGCCCGTTTCAAGGGCGATCGTGCCGGCAAGACACTATGAGGCCGGTATTAAAGACGTATGGAAGGTCCACGCAGGTGCTTCCGTTGCGTCCCGGACCAGCGGAGGCGAAGCCGAAGTGCAGAGCCGGGACAGCCGTCGGCCTACGCCGCATCCAGCCCCAGATCGAGGATCGGGGCGGAATGGGTGATCCAGCCCACCGAGATCAGGTCCACCCCGCTGGCCGCCACCGCCCCCACATTGGCCGGCGACATGCGCCCCGACGCCTCGGTGAGCGCGCGCCCGCCGACCATCGCCACGGCGCGGGCCAGCGTTTCCGGGCTCATATTGTCCAACAGCACGGCGTCCACGCCCGCTTCCAGCGCCTCGGCGAGCTGGTCCAGCGTGTCGACCTCCACCTCGATCTTCACCATGTGCCCGGCATGCGCCTTGGCGCGGGCGATGGCGGTGGCAACGCCGCCGGCGACCGCGATGTGGTTGTCCTTGATCAGCACCGCATCGTCGAGGCCGAAGCGGTGGTTGCCGCCGCCACCGGCGCGCACCGCGTGCTTTTCCAGCGCCCGCAGGCCGGGCGTGGTCTTGCGGGTGCACACGATCTGGGCGTGGCCGTGCGGCCGGGCGGCGGCCACCAGCGCGGCGGTGGCGGTGGCGATGCCCGACAGGCGGCAGGCGAGGTTCAGCGCCACCCGCTCGCCGGTGAGCACGGCGCGGGCCGGCCCGTCCAGCGCCAGCACCATGTCGCCGGGGGCGACGCGGGTGCCGTCGCCGCGCACCACCTTCACCTCGAGCGCGGGGTCGACCAGCGCGAACGCGATCACCGCCGCGTCCGTGCCGGCGACCACGCCGTCCTGCCGGCTGACGATGGCGGCGCGAAAACGGGCGTCCGCCGGCACCACGGCATCGGTGGTAATGTCGCCGGCGCGACCGAGGTCTTCCAGCAGCGCAGCCCGCACGATCGGCTCCACCAGCAGGCGGGGCAGGGGAGGAAGCAGGACGCTCATGGTCTACGCCACCCGCCGTGCGGCCGGCGCTTCACGCAGGCCCGCAGTCAAGGCCAGCGTCTCGCCGAGCGTGGTGTCCGCGTGCCGCGCCGGGGTGCGGGGCAGCGGGAAATCGGTGCGGAAATGCCCGCCGCGGCTCTCCTCGCGCTTGAGTGCGGCGGCCGCCACCAGCAGGGCGACCAGCGCGAGATCGTCGCCCTCCCGCACCAGGGCGTCCAGCCGCCGCACCGCCGCCGTCAGCCCGCCGGCCTCGCGGCTTACCCCGACATGGGCGTCCATCAGCCGGCGGATCTCAACGCGGTTGGCGGAAGGGCCGGGCACAAACGCGGGCTCGTAGTCTCTGGGTGGCCCCAAGGGGCGGCCGGCAATGTCGTCGGCGATCCAGCCGGCACAGGCCAGCGCTTCCACCAGCGAATTGCTGGCCAGCCGGTTGGCGCCGTGCAGCCCGGTGGACGCCACCTCGCCGCACGCCCACAGGCCCTCCAGCGAGGTGCGGCCGAGAGCGTCCACCTTCACCCCGCCCATATGGTAATGCGCCGCCGGGCGCACCGGCACCGGTTCGCGCACCGGATCGATGCCGGAGGCGCGGCACAGCGCGACGAGCTGCGGGAAGCGGCGCTCCAGCCCCTCCAGCCGGGCATCCAGCACCACGCGCCGGCCGGCGGAAATCTCTGCGAAAATGGCGCGGGCCACCACGTCGCGCGGCGCCAGCTCCTGGCCCTCGACGCCGAGCATGAAGCGTTCGCCGCGGTCGTTCCACAGCGTGGCGCCGTCGCCGCGCAGCGCCTCGGTGGCGAGTGGCATCGGGTCGGCGCCGCAGACGATGGCGGTGGGGTGGAACTGCACGAACTCCATGTCGCGCAGCACCGCGCCCGCCCGCGCCGCCAAGCCGAGGCCGGAGCCGACCGCGCCCAGCGGATTGGTGGTGGAGGCATAGAGCCCCCCGAGCCCGCCGGTGGCCAGCACCACGGCGCGCCCGGTGAGGTCGACCCGCTCGCCGGTCGGGCTCACGCAGGCGACGCCGATCACGGTGCCGGCCACGCTGCGCAGCAGCGCCTCGGCCCGCAGCCCCTCGCGCAGCGTTATGGAGGGCGCGGCGCGCACCGCGGCGGCTAGCGTTTCCAGCACGGCGCGGCCAGAGGCGTCGCCCCCGGCATGGGCGATGCGACGGCGGCTGTGGGCGGCCTCCAGGCCGAGCGCCAGGCTGCCGTCACTGTTACGGTCGAACGGCGTGCCGAGCCGCTCCAGCCAGGCGATGCAGGCGGGCGCGGCGGCGGTGATGCGGGCGGTCGCGCCCTCGTCGCTGAGGCCCGCGCCGGCCTTCAGCGTGTCCTGCGCATGCAGCGCCGGCGAATCGTCCGGGCCGAGCGCGGCGGCGAGCCCGCCCTGCGCCCACATGGTGGCCGCCTGCAGGCCGAGATCGGCCTTGGCGATCAGCGTGACGGGCAGCGGGGCCAGCCGCAGCGCAGTGGCGAGGCCGGCGACACCGCCGCCGATGACGATCACGGAGTCCATGCGCATGCCCGAATGTAGACGCGGGGGTGGGGGGCTATCGAGAACGGGTGCCGGCGGTCAGCGGATCGCCAGCATGCGCTCCACCGAAGCGCGTGCGCGCACGGCGATGGCGGGGTCGATCTCGACCTGGACGCTCATGGTCTCCAGCGCCCGGCGGATCTTCGGCAAGGTGATGCGCCGCATATGCGGGCACAGATTGCACGGCCGCACGAACTCGATGTCCGGGTGACCGACGGCGACATTGTCGGCCATCGAGCATTCGGTGATCAGCACCACGCGGCCGGGCTTGTGGCTGCCGACATAATCGGCCATCGCCGCGGTGGAGCCGGCGAAGTCGGCTTCCGCCACCACCTCCGGCGGGCATTCCGGGTGCGCCAGCACGACGAGGCCGGGGTGGTTTTCGCGCAGGTCGCGAATGTCCTGCGGGGTGAAGCGCTCATGCACCTCGCAATGGCCCTTCCAGGCCAGCAGCTCGATCTCCGGCACGTCCTTCTGCACATTCTGGGCGAGATACTCGTCCGGCAGCATCAGGATGCGGTTCACGCCCCATTCCTTGGCGACATGGCGCACCACCTTCACGGCATTGCCGGAGGTGCAGCAATAGTCGCTCTCGGCCTTCACCTCGGCCGAGGTGTTGACGTAGCTCACCACCGGCACGCCGGGATAGCGCTGGCGCAGCAGGCGGATATCCGCGGCGGTGATCGATTCGGCCAGTGAGCAGCCGGCCTTGACGTCCGGGATCAGCACGGTCTTGGACGGGTTCAGCAGCTTGGCGGTCTCGGCCATGAAATGCACGCCGGCCATCACGATCACGTCGGCATCCACCGTCACCGCTTCGCGCGCCAGCGCCAGGCTGTCGCCGACGATGTCGGCCACGGTGTTGAAGATCTCCGGCGCCTGGTAGTTGTGGCCGAGGATCACGGCATTGCGCGTGCGCTTCAGCTCTTCGATGGCGGCGACGTCCGCGGCCATGGCCGGCCATTCAGCCGGCAGCACATGGCGGGCCACGCGGGCATAAAGGTGCGGCAGCGGAAAATCGTCGCCGGCGCGGGCGGACGGCGCCTTCAGGGATGCGAAGCCGGCGCCGTGCGCGACGGGAGCGAGCTCGCCGCGGGGTGCGAGAGGGGCATCGAACATCGCATCCTCCTTATGCTCAAAGTGAGCATAAATTGAGCCGAGAAAGACCGGGCAGGAGGCCCGGTACGTACTTATGCTAGGACTGAGTATAAGCCGCTGTCAATGGCCTGTCACAATAGTGAACAGGGGAACAATGCGGCGGTGCCGGCGACGGCTCGGGCCGACACGCTACATCGCCACCACGCCGTGCTGGGCCTCGTGCAGATGGCGATAGAGCGGGGAGCGTGCAAGCAGCTCCGCATGGGTGCCCTGCGCCGCGATGCCGGTGCCGTCCACCACCACGATGCGGTCGGCGTCGCGGATGGTGGCGAGCCGGTGCGCCACCACCAGCGTGGTGCGCCCGCGCGCCAACTCGGCCAGCGAGCGCTGGATCGCGCGCTCGGTCTGGGTGTCGAGCGCGGAGGTGGCCTCGTCCAGGATCAGGATCGGCGGGTTCTTGAGGAACATGCGGGCGATGGCGAGCCGCTGCTTCTGCCCGCCGGAAAGCTTGACGCCGCGCTCGCCGATGATGGTGTCGAGCCCGTCCGGCAGGTCGGCGATCATCTCGTCCAGCCGCGCCCGCCGCGCCGCCTGGCGCAGCTCGGCTTCTGTCGCGTCGAGCCGGCCATAGGCGATGTTCTCGCGAATGCTGCCGGCAAACAGGAACACGTCCTGCTGCACCACGCCGATCTGCCCGCGCAGCGAGGCCAGCGTCATGTCCCGCACATCGATGCCGTCGATGGCGATGCGCCCGGCCGACACTTCGTAGAAGCGCGGCAGCAAGGAACATATTGTGGTCTTGCCCGCCCCGGACGGGCCGACGAACGCCACCGTCTGCCCGGCGGGGATCGCCAGATCGATGCCGCGCAGCACTTCGCGGCCCGGCGCATAGCCGAAGCTCACCCCCTCATAGCGGATTTCCCCGCGCAGCTTGGGGGCCGGGCGGGCGCCGGGGCGGTCGGCGATGTCCGGCGCGGTGTCGATCAGCTCGGTGTAGCGGCGAAAGCCGGCAATGCCCTTGGGATAGGTCTCGATGACGGCGTTGATCTTCTCCACCGGGCGGAAGAACACCCCCACCAGCAGCAGGAAGGCGACGAAGCCGCCCTGGCTGAGCTGCCCGGCAATGACGAAATAGCTGCCCGCCAGCATCACCACCACCTGGGTCAGCCGCATGCCGAGATAGCTCAGCGAGGTCGAAGCGGCCATGATGCGGTAGGCCTCCAGCTTGGTCAGCCGGTAGGCGGCGTTGTCGCGGTGGAACAGCGCCCGCTCGTGCTCCTCATTGGCGAAGGCCTGCACCACGCGGATGCCGCCGACATTCTCCTCGATGCGCGCATTGAAGTCGCCGACCCGGCCGAACAGCGAGCGGAAATTGCGCGTCATCTGCCCGCCATAGACACCGGTCACCCACAGCGTGACCGGCACCACCGCCGCCACGATCAGCGCCAGGGTGGAATTGACCGAGAACATCAGCGCCAGAGCGCCGACCAGCGTCATCAGCGCGATGACGAGGTCCTCCGGCCCGTGATGGGCCACTTCGCCGATCTCCTCCAGATCCTTGGTCAGCCGCCCGACCAGATGGCCGGTCTTCTGGTTGTCGAAATAGCCGAAGGAGAGCTTCTGCAAATGCTCGAAGCTCTTGCGGCGCATCTCGGTCTCGATGTTGATGCCGAGCATGTGGCCCCAATAGGTCACCACCGCCATCAGCCCGGTATTGACCACATAGATGGCGAACAGCCCGGCGGCGGCGAGGCCGATCAGCTGCCAGTCCCGGCTCGGCAGCAGCCGGTCGACGAACAACTGCACCGCCACCGGAAAGCCGAGCTCCAGCAGCCCCGCCAGGATGGCGCAGGAGAAATCGAGCACGAACAGCCCGCGATGGGGCCGGTAGTACGAAAAGAACCGCCGCAACATGCCGCGCGCTGTAGCGCAGCGGGCGGGCGGCGTCGAGCGGGGGGATTTACCTATGGCTTCGACTGGTCCAATGGAGTAGTCTGGCGTGATGGCTCGATCGGTTCCCGTGGGCGTCGTGGAGACGCCGGAGTTCCTCGCCGCAACCGGCAAGCTTATGGACGAGGAGGAGCGTGCGGCTCTCATCGACTATCTCGCTTACCATCCGGCGGCCGGTGATCTTGTCCGGGGCACAGGCGGCGTACGCAAGCTGCGCTGGGCGTTGCAGGGGCGGGGCAAGAGCGGCGGCGTGCGGGTGATCTATTTCTATCACGACCCTGGGATGCCGCTTTTCGCGTTGACCGCCTATGCGAAGAACGAGCGGGCCGATTTGAGTCAGCAGGACCGCAACGAGTTCCGACGCCTGACGGCGCTACTGGTTGAAACGTTCAAAAGGAGGAGGCCATGAGCAAGCTGGCCGATAGTATCCGGCGTGGCCTGGAGCAGGCTCTGGCTCATGTGGAGGGCGCAGAGGACGCGAGCGCCTACCGTGTCCATGTGCCGGAGCGAATCGACGTGAAGGCGATCCGTGTCCGGCTGGACATGACGCAGGAAGAGTTCGCCGGCCGCTTCGGCTTCTCCGTCAATACGCTGCGACACTGGGAGCAGGGCTCGCGCCAGCCGGAGGGACCCGCGCGGGCCTATCTGCTGGTCATCGACCGTGCGCCGCAGACAGTGCAGGAGGCTCTGCAGTCGGCGTAGCGACTTGGTGGCCACACACCGGCGCCTCTCACCGCCGCGCCGCGCTTCCCGGCAGGCGCACGCCTGGCGCCGGGCGCTCCAGCAGCACCTCGCGGCGGAAGCGCACCAGCCGGGCCGGGCGGCCGCCGGTGCCGGAGGTGGCTTCCCCGGTTTCTTCCACCAGCCGCTGCTGCTCCATCAGCCGGCGGAAATTCTGCTTGTGCAGCCGCACCCCGGACAGCGCCTCCACCGTGCGCTGGAGCTGGAGCAGGGTGAAGCTGGGCGGCATCAGCTCGAACACCACCGGGCGGTATTTGATCTTGCCGCGCAGCCGGGCGATCGCCAGCGCCAGCATGCGGCGGTGGTCCACCGCCAGAGCGACGCCGGAGCCGGCCTGCGCCGGCCGCGCGGTGCCGCGCTCGCGCAGCGCTTCCGCCACCAGCCCGGCCTCGTAGAGCAGTTCGTAGCGCTCCAGCACGCGCTCCTCGTCCGGCATGGCGCCGTTGCGCTGGTTCAGGCCGAAGGCGAGCGACAGCCGCTCGCTGCGCGCCGCCCCGCTCGGGCCGCCCGGTGCCGCGGCCGCCCAGGCCCGCAGGCCGGGCTCCAGCGTGTCCAGCACCTTGGGCCGGCCGTCGCGCCAGTCCTCCCAGGGGAAATAGCGGTACCAGCTCTGCCAGGCGGCATCGGCATCGCCGGCCGGGCGGGCTTCGCGCACCAGAGCGAGATAGGCCACCGAGAGCGAGCGCACCGCGCCGCCGCTCTCCGGCCCGCTGTCGGCCTCGCTGCGGTCGCGGTCGCCGAAGGTGTAGAGCTGCTCGACATGGCCGAGCATCTGGTGAGTCTGCCGCTCCACCCAGGTGCGCAGGCCCGCCTCCAAGGTGCGGTGGTCCGGGCCCAGCGGGCCGGAGGGCAGCGCCTCCTGGCCGGCCTCGCCGCGAATCGCCAGCACCTTAGGGTCGTCGCCGGTGACCGCGACGATCACCGCGTTCAACCCGACCGACAAATGGCTGCGGCCGGCGGCGTCGCTCTGGGCAGGGTGCTTCGTCTCGTCCAAGGCCGTGCGTCTTCCCGTGTTTCTTGCCGTGCGACTTCCGCTTCCGATGGCTGAGACTATGATTAGCATGCGACGGGCCAGTTGCATGGCCGGCACACCGCGGGCCTGCACGTCGGCGGGCCGCGATGAGGAGCTGCGAATGAATGCGCGTGTGGTTCTGCCCGGCGGCGCGAGCGTGCCGGCGCTCGGCCAGGGCACCTGGATGATGGGCGAGCGCGCCGGCGCCCGCAAGGACGAGGCGGCCTCGGTGCGGCTCGGCGTCGAACTCGGCATGAGCCTTGTCGATACGGCGGAAATGTACGGCGACGGCGCCTGCGAGAGCTTCCTGGGCGAGGCGCTGGCCGGCCTGCGGAACGAGGTGTTCCTGGTCAGCAAGGTCTATCCGCACAATGCGAGCCGCGCCGGCACCATTGCCGCCTGCGAGCGCAGCCTCAAGCGCCTCAGGACCGACCGGCTCGACCTCTATCTGCTGCACTGGCGCGGCAGTGTGCCGCTGGCCGAAACGGTGGCGGCGTTCGAGGCGCTGCAGCGCGCCGGCAAGATCCGGCACTGGGGCGTCTCGAATTTCGACACCGACGACATGGAAGAACTGTGGGAGGTGCCGGGCGGGGCCGTCTGCGCCTGCAACCAGGTGCTCTATAATCTGCGCCGCCGCGGCCCGGAATGGGACCTGCTGCCCTGGCTGGAGCAGCACAAGGTGCCGCTGATGGCCTACAGCCCGATCGAACAGGGCCGCCTGCCGGCGTCCGGCGCGCTGGCGCAGGTCGCGGCGCGCCACGGCGTTGCCCCGTATCAGGTGGCGCTGGCCTGGGTGCTGCGCCGCCCGAACCTCATCGCCATCCCCAAGGCCGGCACGCCCGCCCATATGCGCGAGAACCGCGCCGCCGGCGACCTCGTGCTCGACGCGGAAGACCTCGCCGCGCTCGACCGCGCCTTCGCGCCGCCGTCCCGCAAGCGCGCGCTGGAGATGCTGTGAGCGCGACGATCCGGCTCGAATCGGTGAGCCTGGCGCGCGGCGGGCGCGCGGTGCTGGATGCGGTGACGCTCAACCTCTCCGAGCGCCGCATCGGCCTCATCGGCTACAACGGCTCGGGCAAAAGCTCGCTGGTGCGCCTGTTCAACGGCCTGCTGCAGCCCGATCGCGGCCGGGTGACGGTGCACGGGCTGGACGCCGCCCGCGACGCCGCGCACTTGCCCGGCAAGGTCGGCTTCATCTTCCAGAATCCCGACCACCAGATCATCTTCCCCACCGCCATCGAGGAGG
Source organism: Xanthobacteraceae bacterium (assembly GCA_041287585.1). Taxonomy (GTDB): domain Bacteria; phylum Pseudomonadota; class Alphaproteobacteria; order Rhizobiales; family Xanthobacteraceae; genus Ancylobacter. Next base: position 11,886 of record JBGGNI010000110.1, on the reverse strand, counting down.
TCGCCTTCGGCCTCGAGCAAAGCGGGCGCTCCCGCCGCGCGGCGGCCGCGCAGGCCCGCGCCGCGCTCGCCGCCCATGGCCGGGAGGACTGGGCCGAGCGGCCGGTGCACATGCTCTCGGAGGGCGAGAAGCAGCTTCTGTGCATCATCGCCGTGCTCGCCATGGAGCCGGCGGTGCTGGTGTTGGACGAGCCGTTCGCCAGCCTCGATCTGCCGACCCGCCGCCGGCTGGAGCGGCTGATCGCCGGCCTGCCGCAGCAGGTCGTGCTGGTGGCGCACGAACTCGACGCCTTCGACGCCTATCAGCGGCTGATCTGGTTGGACCGCGGCGCGGTGCGCATGGACGGCCCGCCGGTCGAGGTGCTGGCCGCCTATCGCCGGGCGGCCGAGGCCGAGCTGTGATCGCGCTCTATCTGCCCGGCCCGAGCTGGGCGCATCGCCTGCCGGCCGCGTTCAAGCTCGGCGTGCTGGCGGCCGTGAGCCTGCTGGCCGTGCCGTTCTCCGGCCTGGCGCCGATGGCGGGCCTGGTCGCCGCCGGCCTCGCCGTGCACGCCGCGTTGGGACGGCAGGCGTGGCGCCGCGTCGCCCTGCTGCGCCCGCTGGTGCCCTTGCTGGCCATCCTGTTCGGCCTGCACTGGTGGAACGGCGACCCCGGCCTCGGCGCCAGCGCGGTGCTGCGCCTCATCGGCATGATGCTGCTGGCCAATGCGCTGACCATGACCACCCGCATGGACCAGATGATGGACGTCATCGAACCGCTGCTGCGCCCGCTGGGCTGGCTCGGCCTGTCGCCGCGCGCGGTGGCGCTGGCGGTGGCGATGGTGATCCGCTTCGTGCCGCTGCTGTTCGGCCTGTGGGAGGCGCTGAACGAGGCGCACAAGGCGCGCACCGGCCGGCGCGGCGGCTGGCGTCTGCTGGCCCCCTTCTGTATCCAGACGCTGCGCCTGTCTCACCATACCGCCGAAGCGCTCGCCGCCCGCGGCGGCACGCCCAAGGGAGCCCGCCGATGAACGACCGCAGCCTGGTCCAGGTCGCCCTCTATGCCGCGATCTTCGCGGTGCTGGGCCTGCTTCCGAAATTCGACATCCCGCTCGCCGGCGGCGTGCCGATCACCGCGCAGAGCATGGGCGCCATGCTGGCCGGCGTCATGCTCGGCCCGGTGCGGGGTGCCGCCGCCATGCTTCTGCTGCTGCTGGTGGTCGCGCTCGGCGCGCCGCTGCTGGCCGGCGGGCGCGGCGGGTTGGCGGTGTTCTATGGGCCGTCGGTGGGCTTCATCGTCGGCTGGGTGGCGGCGGCCTTCGTCGCCGGCGCGGTGATGCGCGCGCTGCGCACCCAGCCGGTGTTCCCGGCGGCACTGCTCGCGGCCGTGCTCGGCGGCATCGTCGTGCTCTATGCGTTCGGCATTGCCGGCCTCGCGATGATGACCAAGCTCTCGGTGCTCGACGCTGCCAAGGCCAGCCTCATCTTTCTGCCGGGCGATACCATCAAGGCGGTGCTGGTCGCCCTGGTGGCGCAGACCGTCGCCCGCGGCTTTCCCGAGGCGCTGCTGTCGCGCGCGCCCTGAGCCGTGGCCATGCAGGCGACGATCGGCGATCGCCTCGCCGCCCTGGCGGCGGCCGACCCCGCCCGCCCGGCGCTGCTCTGCGAGGGCGAGACGCTGGACCGGCAGCGCCTCGCGGCCGAGGTCGCCCGGCTCGCCGCCGGCCTCCACGCCCGCGTGCCGCCGGGGGCGAGCGTCGCGCTCGCCATGCCGAACGGCGTGCCGCTGGTGCTGGTCTTCCTGGCCTGCGCCGTCTCCGGGCGGCAGGCGCTGGTGTATGATCCGGCCTGGCCGGCGCCTTATCGCGACGCCATCGATGCCGCACTTCGCCCGGCGCTGACGATCGAGCGCGCCCCGGACTGGGCGCCGGGCGAAGCGCCGCCGCCGCCGGAGGCGGAGCAGCCCTTCTATGTCGGCTTCACCTCCGGCTCCACCGGCCTGCCCAAGGGCTATCGCCGCAGCCACCGCTCCTGGATCGAGAGCTTCGAAGTCAGCCGCGGCGCGTTCGGCCTCACCCAGGCCGATCGCATTCTCGCGCCCGGCGGGCTGTCCGCCTCGCTGCACCTCTATGGCGTGGTGCACGCGCTGCACATCGGCGCGCAGGCGCTGATCATGGCCCGCTTCCGGCCCAAACGCGCGCTGGACCTCATCGCGCGCCACGGCGTCACCGCGCTCTATGCCACGCCGACGCAGCTGCAATTGCTGCTGGACGCCGCCGGCACGCGGGTCTGCCCCAGCCTCAAGGTGCTGATGGTCAGCGGCGCCAAATGGGGCCCGCAGACGAGGGCGGCGGCGGCCCGGCTGTTTCCGAACGCCGCCACGGCCGAATTCTACGGCGCCTCGGAGCTGAGCTTCGTCACCATCGGCCATGCGCGGGACGCGGTGCCGCCGGGCTCGGTGGGGCGGGCGGCACCGGGGGTGGAGATCGCCATCCGCGACGCCGCCGGCCGCGATGTCGCGCCGGGGCAGGCCGGCACCATCTGGGTGCGCAGCGCCATGCTGTTCGATTCCTATGCCTGCGGCGGCGGCGAAGAGACCCGCCGGGAGGGCGGTTGGCTCACCGTCGGCGACCACGGCCTGCTGGATGCGCTGGGCTTCCTGCACCTGCGCGGACGGGAGAAGCGCATGCTGGTCACCGCCGGCCTCAATGTCTATCCCGAGGAGGTGGAAGCGGTGCTGGCCGCCGCGCCGGGCATTGCGGAGGCCGCGGTGTTCGGCCGGCCGGACCCGCTGCGCGGCCACGAGCTGGTAGCGGTGCTGCGCATGGACGAGGCAACATCGCCGGATGAGGCGGCGCTGCGCGCCTTCTGCCGCCGCCATCTGCCGGCGGCGAAAGTGCCGCATCGCTTCATCCGGCTCGACGAATGGCCGCGCACCGCCAGCGGCAAGCCGGACCTGCTGGCGCTGCAGACGCTGGCGACGCGGTGAGCGCGCGCGCGGTCATCCTCGCCGCCCGGCGCACCCCGGTGGCGCCCCGGCGCGGTGCTTTGGCGCACATCGAGGCGTTCGCGCTCGCAGCGCCCGTGCTGGCCGCCTGCCTCGCCGATGCCGGGCTGGACGGCGGGCAGGTGGACGAGGTGGTGCTCGGCAATGCGCTGGCGGCCGGCGGCAATGTCGCCCGCCTGGCTGCGCTCGCCGCCGGCCTGCCGGAACGTGTGCCGGCCTTCACGCTCGACCGGCAATGCTGCTCCGGGCTCGACGCCATCATTCTCGCCGCCCGTATGGTCGAGTCCGGCGCGGCGCAGGCGGTGCTCGCCGGCGGCGTCGAAAGCTGGAGCCGCGCGCCGCTGCGTGCCCGCAGGCCGCCGGCCGGAGAAGCGCCGGCCTTCTATGAGCGCCCGCCCTTCACCCCCTGGCCGGAGCGCGACCCGGACCCGGTGGCGGCCGCCGCGGACCTCGCCCGCGCCCGCGGCATCAGCCGGGCCGAACAAGGCGCCTTCGCGGTGGCCAGCCACGCCAAGGCGCTCGCCGGATATGCCGAGGCGCGCGCCGGCGGCCATCCGGCGGAACTCGTCAGGGTGCCCGGCGCCGCGCTGGACCGCGACGCCTTCGCCCGAAAGCTCACGCCCGCACTGTGCGCCCGTGCCCCGATTCTGGCCGGCGATCCGGCCTTCGCCGTCGATGCCGCCACCGCGGCGGTGGAGGCGGATGGCGCCGCAGCGGTGCTGGTCGCCTCCGAGGCCGTCGCCGCCAGGCTCGGCGTCTCCGCGCCGCTCGCCATCGCCGGCGGGCTGGCGCTTGGCGGCGATCCGGCCCAGCCGGCGCTGGCGCCGGGGCCGGTGGTGCGCACGCTGCTGGCCCGCCACGGGCTGGCGCCGCACCGTCTGGAGCGGGTCGAGCTGATGGAAGCCTTCGCCGCGCAGGCTCTGGTCAATTGCGCCGATACCGGGCTCGATCCGGCCCGGATCAATGCCGGCGGCGGCGCACTGGCGCGCGGCCATCCGGTCGGCGCCTCGGGTGCCATACTTGCGGTGCGGCTGTTTCACGAGCTGCGCACTGCTCCCGCCGGCAGCTTCGGCCTGGCGGCGATCGCGGCGGTGGGCGGGCTGGCGACCGCCCTGCTGCTGCGGCGCTGACCGCGCCATCCCGGCCAGCGTATTTTGCTCTATAGTGACGGCTGCAGCCGACTCGGCTGCCTCGTGTTCAAGTATAGATACGATGAACGCCATCTCTTCCCGCCAACAGGACATCCTGGCGCTGGCCCGCGCCCAGGGGCGGGTGAACGTCGACGATTTGTCGCTGCGCTTCGACGTCTCGCCGCAGACCATCCGCAAGGATCTGAACGATCTGTGCGTGCGCCGGCTGATGTCGCGGGTGCATGGCGGCGCGGTGGTGGCCTCCGGCGTCGAGAACGTCGCCTATGAGGCGCGCCGGGTGATGGCCCAGGGCGCCAAGCGCGCCATCGGCGACGCCGCCGCGCGCATGGTGCCGAACCGCGCCTCGCTCTTCATCAATATCGGCACCACCACCGAGGAGGTGGCCCGCGCGCTGGGCGACCATGAGGACCTGCTGGTCATCACCAACAACCTCAATGTCGCGACGCTGCTCTACCGCCATCCCAAGATCGAGCTGATCATGGCCGGCGGCCCGGTGCGCCATGCCGACGGCGCGGTGATCGGCTCCTCGGCGGTGGATTTCGTCCGCCAGTTCCGGGTCGACTATGCGGTGGTCGGCGCCTCGGCCATCGAGGAAGACGGAACCTTGCTCGATTTCGACTACCGCGAGGTGCAGGTCGCCCGCGCCATCATCGACAATGCCCGGCAGGTCATACTGGTGGCCGACCGCTCCAAGCTGGAGCGCGCCGCCCCGGTGCGCATCGGCCATATGAGCGAGATCGACACCTTCGTCACCGACGCCATTCCCTCCCCTAGCCTGCGCGACGTCTGCAGCGTCCACGGCGTGGAGCTGATCGAAGTCGGCAGCGCCGAGGAAGAGGCGTTCTGAGTCCTTGGCGTTGGTCAGCGTCATCCCGGCTCGGCCTTCGGCCGTCCGGGATGACGATCAATGTCGACGTTGCACTCCCCGCAACCCGAGGTCGCGCACGCACCGGCGCGAAAACGTGCGTGCCGCTTCGGAAGGCATGGTGCATTGCACCTAATCGAAAGTTACAGCTTTCGTTTGAAGCCATATTGCGCGCGATTGTGCTTTCGCATAGGCTCAAAACGAAGCTGAAAAAGAGCGCCCGGTGCAACCAGGGCGCCCTGGGAGGATGCGGTGAGCGGACGCGGCGCGGACCCGGTCTTTGACCTCGCAATCATCGGCGGCGGCGTGAACGGCTGCGGCATTGCCCGCGATGCGGTCGGCCGCGGCGCCTCGGTGGTGCTGCTGGAGCAGGGCGACCTGGCGGGCGCCACCTCCTCGGCTTCCACCAAGCTGGTGCATGGCGGCCTGCGCTATCTGGAGCATTACGAGTTCCGCCTGGTGCGCGAGGCGCTGATGGAGCGCGAAGTGCTGTGGAAGATGGCGCCGCACATCATCCGCCCGCTGCGCTTCGTGCTGCCGCACCATGCCGGCCTGCGCCCGGCCTGGCTGCTGCGGCTCGGCCTGTTCCTCTACGACCATCTGGGCGGCCGCAAGCTGCTGCCCGCCACCCGCACGCTCGATCTGCGGCGCGATCCGGCCGGCGTGCCGCTGCGCGCCGACTATGCCCGCGCCTTCGAATATTCCGACTGCTGGGTCGAGGACAGCCGGCTGGTGGTGCTCAATGCCCGCGACGCCGCCGAGCGCGGCGCCGACATCCGCCCGCGCAGCCGGGTGGTGGGCGCCACCCGCGCCGCCGACCATTGGCGGCTGGATATCGAGGCGGAGGGCGGGGTGCGTTCCACCGTCCGCGCCCGCGCGCTGGTGAATGCCGCCGGCCCCTGGGTGCACCATGTGCTGGCCCAGGTGGTGCGCGCCAACGAGCCGGCCTCGGTGCGCCTGGTGCAGGGCAGCCACATCGTGGTGCCCAGGCTGTTCGATCACGACCGCGCCTATATCTTCCAGAATGCCGACGGGCGCATCGTCTTCGCCATTCCTTACGAGCATGATTTCACGCTGATCGGCACCACCGACCGCGACTATAAGGGCGCCCCGCACGAGGTGAAGGCGAGCGGCGAGGAGATCGATTATCTCTGCGCCGCCGCCAGCGAATACTTCAAGGCGCCGATCACGCCCGCGGACGTGGTGTGGACCTATTCCGGCGTGCGCCCGCTCTATGACGACGGCGCCTCCAAGGCGCAGGAAGCCACCCGCGACTATGTGCTGGAGCTGGATGCCGGCGAGGGCAAGCCGGCGCTGCTTTCGGTGTTCGGCGGCAAGATCACCACCTATCGCCGCCTCGCCGAGCATGCCGTCGAAAAGCTGAAGGGTCATTTGCCCGGCGCCGACAAGCCGTCCTGGACCGGCGGCGCCGCGCTGCCGGGCGGGGATTTCGAGGTGGGCGGCCAGCCGCGCCTGGTGTCGGAACTGCGCGGCGCCTTCCCCTGGCTCGACGCCAAGCTCGCCGCCCGGCTGGTGCGCGCCTACGGCACCCGCGCCCGAAGCCTCATCGGCAGCGCCCGCTCCAGCGCCGATCTCGGCCGCGTGTTCGGCGCCGATCTCACCGAGGCGGAGGTGCTCTATCTGATGCAGCAGGAATGGGCCCGCAGCGCCGCGGACGTGGTGTGGCGCCGCTCCAAGCTTGGCCTGCGCCTGACCGCGGACCAGATCGCGGCCATCGACGCCTTCATGGCGGAGGAAACGAACCGCCTTGCCGAGGCGCCACGGGGCAGGGCGGCGTCATGAGCCTCGTACTGGAGCAGGTGGGCCGCGACATCGCCGGGCAGGTTCACATCAGGGACGTGTCGCTGACATTGCCCGGCGGCAGCCTCAACGTGCTGCTCGGCGCGACCTTGGCCGGCAAGACCACGCTGATGCGGCTGATGGCCGGGCTCGACGCGCCGACCTCCGGCCGCGTGCTAGTGGACGGGCGCGACGTCACCGGCCTGCCGGTGAAGCAGCGCTCCGTCGCCATGGTCTATCAGCAGTTCATCAACTACCCCTCGCTCAGCGTGCGCGAGAACATCGCTTCGCCCTTGCGGGTGGCCGGCCGGCCCAAGGCCGAGATCGCGCAGCGCGTGGCCGAGGCGGCGCACCTGCTCAAGCTCGAACCCTATCTGGAGCGCCGCCCGCTGGAGCTTTCCGGCGGCCAGCAGCAGCGCACCGCCATCGCCCGAGCTTTGGTGAAGCGGGCGGACCTCGTGCTGCTCGATGAGCCGCTGGCCAATCTCGACTACAAGCTGCGCGAGGAACTGCGCGCCGAGCTGCCGCGCATCTTCGCCGAGAGCGGCGCCGTGTTCGTCTATGCCACCACAGAGCCGACCGAGGCGCTGCTGCTCGGCGGCAACACCGCGACGCTGTTCGAGGGCACGGTGACGCAGTTCGGCATAACGCCCGACGTGTTCCGCCGCCCGCGCGACCTCGCCACCGCCCGCGTGTTCTCCGATCCGCCGCTCAATACGCTGGCGGCCGAGAAGCGCGGCGGGCAAATGCGGCTGGCGGCCGGCGTCGCTGCGCCCGCCACCGGCGCCTTCGCAGCGGTGCCGGACGGCGCCTACACCTTGGGCGTGCGAGCGCACCATCTCGGCGTCACCCAGCCCGGCACGGCCGCCCCCGCCGGCCTCATCCGGCTCGGCGCCGCGGTGCGGGTGGCCGAGATCACCGGCTCGGAGAGCTATGTCCATATGGACATCGGCACCGACCGGCTGGTCGCCCTGGTGCCCGGCGTGCGGCGCATGGAGCCCGGCACGCCGGTGGAGGTGCTGATCGATCCCCGCCATGTGCTGCTGTTCGACGCCGCCGGCCTCAGTGCCGGCGCAGGGGCTTGAGGAGCGCACCATGGCCAGCATCACCCTCGACGGCCTCGCCCACGCCTACCGGCCCGATCCAAAAGGCCCGCAGGACTATGCGCTGAAGCAGATCGACCATGTCTGGCAGCAGGGCGGCGCCTATGCACTGCTCGGGCCGTCCGGCTGCGGCAAGACCACGCTGCTCAACATTATTTCCGGCCTCGTGGTGCCGACGCGCGGGCGCATCCTGTTCGACAGCCGCGACGTCACCCGCCTGCCGACCGAACAGCGCAACATCGCCCAGGTGTTCCAGTTCCCGGTGGTCTACGACACCATGACGGTGCGCGAGAACCTCGCCTTCCCGCTGAAGAACCGCGGCGTGGCCCCCGACGCGACGAAGCGCCGGGTGGAGGAGATCGCCGGCCGGCTCGATTTGACCGCGGTGCTGGACCGCAAGGCGGCGAACCTGACCGCCGACGCCAAGCAGAAAATCTCGCTCGGCCGCGGCCTGGTGCGCTCGGATGTCGCCGCCATCCTGTTCGACGAGCCGCTCACCGTCATTGATCCGCATCTGAAATGGCAGTTGCGCTCCTCGCTGAAGGAACTGCACCGCACGCTCGACCTCACCATGATCTACGTCACCCACGACCAGACCGAGGCGCTCACCTTCGCCGACAAGGTGGTGGTCATGCACGACGGCGCCGTGGTGCAGACCGGCACGCCGGAGGAGCTGTTCGAGCGTCCCGCCCACACCTTCGTCGGCCATTTCATCGGCTCGCCTGGCATGAACGTGCTGCCCGCCACCGTGGAGGGCGCGCGAGCGCTTGTCGGCGGCCACGCGATCGCGCTGGCCCGCGCCTATCCCGCCTTGCCGGCTGGCGAGCGCATCGAGCTCGGCGTGCGGCCGGAATTCGCCGTGCTGGCGCCGGCCGGGCAGGGCCTCCCGGTCACGGTGAAGCGCATCGACGATATCGGCCGCGCCCGCATCGCCCATCTGGAACTCGCCGGCCACCCGCTGGCCGCCACCGTGCCGGAGGGGCTCGCCCTCAGCGGCAACGAGGCTGCCGTGCGCTTCGAGCCGCGCCAGGTCCACATCTATGCCGGCGGCCATCTGGTCGCGGGCGAGGGGGGTTCCTGACATGCAGAAGACCCTCAACAACCGCGCCTGGTGGCTGGTCGCGCCGGTGTTCGCCATCGTCGCCTTCTCGGCGATCCTGCCGATCATGACGGTGGTGAACTATTCGGTGCAGGACACCTTCGGCAACAACCAGTTCTTCTGGAACGGCCTCGGCTGGTTCCAGGAACTGCTGGACCCCTCCACCGAACTCGGCGGCCGCTTCTTCGAGGCGCTGTGGCGCAACCTCGCTTTTTCCGCCATCATCCTCGCCATCGAGGTGCCGCTGGGCATCGTGGTCGCGCTCTCCATGCCCCGCGAGGGCTGGAAGGTCGCCGCCACGCTGGTGCTGATGGCGCTGCCGCTGCTGATTCCATGGAACGTGGTCGGCACCATCTGGCAGGTGTTCGCGCGCGGCGACATCGGCCTGCTCGGCTGGGCGGTCAACGCGCTCGGCATTCCCTACAACTACACCGGCGATCCGCTGGCCGCCTGGATCACCATCGTGGTGATGGATGTCTGGCACTGGACCAGCCTGGTCGCGCTGCTGGCCTATGCCGGGCTGAAGTCGATCCCGGACGCCTATTACCAGGCCGCCCGCATCGACGGCGCCTCGCGCTGGGCCATCTTCCGCACCATCCAGTTGCCCAAGATGCACCGCGTGCTGTTGATCGCCGTGCTGCTGCGCTTCATGGACAGCTTCATGATCTACACCGAGCCGTTCGTGCTCACCGGCGGCGGGCCGGGCAATGCGACGACCTTCCTCTCCATCGACCTGGTCAAGCTGGCGCTCGGCCAGTTCGATCTCGGCAAGGCGGCGGCGATGTCGCTGGTCTACAACCTCGTCGTGCTGGCGGTGTGCTGGGTGTTCTACACGGTGATGACCAACGCCGGCACGGAACGGAGCGCGCAGCCATGAACCAGACCAGCCGCGGCGGCGCCGTCATCATGGTGCTGTATCTGCTCTTTCTCCTGCTGCCGATCTACTGGCTGGTGAATATGAGCCTGAAGACCAATTTCGAGATCAACACCACGGTCACGCTGTGGCCGCGCGACATCACCTTCGAGCACTACATCAAGATCTTCACCGACCGGAGCTGGTATTCCGGCTACATCAATTCGCTGACCTATGTGGTGCTCAACACCATCATCTCCATCAGCCTCGCTCTGCCCGCCGCCTACGCCTTCTCGCGCTATGCCTTCGTCGGCGACAAGCATTTGTTCTTCTGGCTGCTGTCGAACCGCATGGCGCCGCCGGCGGTGTTCGCGTTGCCGTTCTTCAATCTCTATTCCGCCATCGGCCTGTTCGACACGCCGTGGGCAGTGGCGCTGGCCCACTGCCTGTTCAACGTGCCGCTGGCGGTGTGGATATTGGAAGGCTTCATGTCCGGCGTGCCGCGCGAGATCGACGAGACCGCGGCGATCGACGGCTATTCCTTCCCCGGCTTCTTCATCAAGATCTTCATGCCGCTGATCGCCTCCGGCGTCGGCGTCGCGGCGTTCTTCTGCTTCATGTTCTCCTGGGTCGAGCTGCTGCTCGCCCGCACGCTCACCGCGACCAACGCCAAGCCGATCGCCGTGACCATGACCCGCACGGTGTCCGCTGCCGGCATGGACTGGGGCCTGCTGGCGGCCGCCGGGGTGCTCACCATCATTCCCGGCGCCCTCGTCATCTGGTTCGTGCGCAACTACATCGCCAAGGGCTTCGCCCTCGGGCGGGTGTGACGGGGAGGGCGTGAACATGGAACACCTCACCGAGAATCTCGCCTGGATGGCCTGGACCTGGCAGACCGGGCTGTTCGTCTCCGCCATCGTCGCGCTGCTGCTGGTGTTCACCGCGCTGGCGGTGGCTTATCCCGAGCGCGAGCGGGTCGGCGTGCTGCGCATTCCAACGACGCGCGGCGACCGGCTGTTCATCACCCTTCTCGGCAGCGCCTTCATCTGCCTCGGCTGGATCGGCCTTGTCGGGCCGGACCTCAGCTGGGCGCTCGCCGTCTGCCTGATCTACGCACTGGGCGTGTTCCGCCTGGTGTGACGCATGCCCCCGTCGGCATTCGCCGCGGGAACGAGTTGAAAAAACGGGAGGATAAGACAATGCCAGGGACCAACCGCAGACTGCGGCTTATGCTCGCCGCCAGCGCCGTGGCGCTGACGGCCTGCATGGGTGCCGCCCGCGCCGACGAGGCGGCGGCCAAGAAGTGGATCGATGCCGAGTTCCAGCCTTCGACGCTGTCGAAGGAGGACCAGCTCAAGGAACTGCAATGGTTCATCAATGCCGCGAAGCCGTTCGCCGGCATGGAGATCAATGTGGTCTCCGAGACCATCACCACGCATGAATACGAGGCCAAGACGCTCGCCAAGGCGTTCTCGGAAATCACCGGCATCAAGCTCACGCACGACCTCATTCAGGAGGGCGATGTCGTCGAGAAGATCCAGACGCAGATGCAGTCCGGCAAGAACATCTACGATGCGTGGGTGAACGACAGCGACCTCATCGGCACCCATTTCCGCTACAAGCAGGCGGTGCCGCTGACCGACTGGATGGCCGGCGAGGGCAAGGACGTCACCTCGCCGACGCTGGACCTCAGCGATTTCATCGGCCTCAACTTCACCACCGCGCCGGACAAGAAGCTCTACCAGCTCCCGGATCAGCAGTTCGCCAATCTATACTGGTTCCGCTACGACTGGTTCACCAATGCCGACTACAAGGCCAAGTTCAGGGCCAAATACGGCTATGATCTCGGCGTGCCGGTGAACTGGTCGGCCTATGAGGACATCGCCGAGTTCTTCACCAACGATGTCGGCACCATCGACGGCGCCAAGGTCTATGGCAACATGGACTACGGCAAGAAGGACCCCTCGCTGGGCTGGCGCTTCACCGATGCCTGGCTCTCCATGGCCGGCAACGGCGACAAGGGCCTGCCG
>JBGGNI010000109.1:0-30674 GCA_041287585.1 Xanthobacteraceae bacterium | reverse complement strand
TGGATTTGAACTCAACTTTTAGCTGAGGGCCTCGGGTGTCCCGAAGGTGAGATCAACATACACAGCGGCCGTCTGCGGTGCAACGATCTTACGGTCGCGCGCCCGTCATCTGCGGCCGAATTGTCACAGTTTTGGCCCTCGGCGGCAAACACTGAGTCGGCAAATCTCTGACTCGCTTGCGAGATTCGAGGGCGCGCGATTCGGCGCCGTTGCGGCCTCGGCGCTGCGCCGCACGCCCCTGATTCGGGTAGCGACGCACCATCGTGGCCGGCGTCGCAAGCTTTGGGTCGTAAGTCGATCGTATATCGAGCTTTTTTCTGCGCGGTCGGGCGCCGCAGGGGAAGCCTTCGCGGTGCTGATTCTGCTGCTTCAGGCTCGGCAGCGAGTCAAGCGAGGGTCCCCGAAAATCAACCGCCATCCCGGTTTGCGGCGCATTGTAACGCTTTTGCAACGCTTGCCGCCGGCGCTCCTGTGCACACGCAAAAAGCCCGGCCTGGGGCCGGGCTTTGGGCAGAATACGGGGTCTGTGCCGGTCGTGACGCGGGCCGCCGGGCGGCGCCGCGCGCGACCGATGAGCGGCTCAGCCGGCGAGCTTGGCCAGCCGCTGCGCCAGGCGCGACACCTTGCGCGAGGCGGTGCTCTTGTGGAGCACGCCCTTCTGGGCTGCGCGCATGATCTCCGGCTCGGCCGCCTGGAAGGCGACGCCTGCGGCAGCGCCGTCGCCAGCGGCAAGCGCCTCTTCCACCTTGCGCACGAAGGTGCGCATGCGGGAGCGACGGTCCTTGTTCACCTCGGTCCGGCGCTCGGTCTGGCGCGCGGCCTTCTTGGCGGAGGGCGTATTGGCCATCGGCCATCCTCTTTCAGCGTCCAGGCGCGGCTGGGCCGGGCAAGGGACGAAACGTGTTACGGGTGCGAGACGGGGCCCCTTGCAGGGCCCGCGCGAGTGGCGGGCTTATAGTCGCGCGCACCCCGCCAGTCAACCAAATGGTGAGAATGCTCCTTTCGGCGCGGCGCACGCCGGCCTATTCGTGGCCGAAGGCGGCCGGGCGCTTGGCGATGAAGGCCGCCATGCCCTCCTTCTGATCTGCGGTGGCGAACAGCGCCTGGAACAGCCGCCGCTCGAAGCGCACGCCTTCGGTGAGCGTGGTCTCGAAGGCGCGGTTGACGCTTTCCTTGGTCATCATCACGGCCGGCAGCGAGAGTTCGGCGATCTGCCCGGCGACCTTCAGCGCCTCCGGCAGCAGCTCGGCGAGCGGCACGATTCGCGAGACCAGGCCGCAACGCTCGGCCTCCTCGGCGCCGATGGCACGGCCGGTGAGGCACATCTCCATCGCCTTGGCCTTGCCGACGGCGCGGGTGAGGCGCTGCGAACCGCCGGCGCCGGGCATGATGCCGAGCTGGATTTCCGGCTGGCCGAAGCGGGCATTGTCGGCGGCCAGAAGGATGTCGCACATCATGGCGATCTCGCAGCCGCCGCCCAGCGCATAGCCGGCCACCGCCGCGACCACCGGCTTGCGGCAGCGGGCCAGCCGATCCCAGTTCGAGAGGAAGTCGTCCCTATAGGTGGCGGGGAACCCCAGCGCCTGCATTTCCTTGATGTCGGCGCCGGCGGCGAAGGCCTTGTCCGAACCGGTCAGCACGATGGCGCCAATGGCGGGGTCGGCCTCATACGCATCGAGCGCGGCGCCGAGTTCGGCGATCAGCGCCCCGTTGAGCGCGTTCAGCGCCTTCGGCCGGTTCAGCGTCACTAGGCCGACCCGGCCGCGGGTTTCGACCAGGATGTTCTCAAAGACCATCGCCGCACTCCGTCCTATGTCTGGCATGCCGTACAATAAAAGCTGGACCGCCCGTTCTGCACCTGCCGGCTGACGATGCCGCGGCAGGCCGGGGCGGGGCAGGCAACGCCCTCGCGGTCGTAGACGCGAAAGGCGTGCTGGAAGTAGCCGAGTTCGCCGTCCACCCGCGCATGGTCGCGCAGCGTCGAGCCGCCCGCGGCGATGGCGTCTTCCAGCACCGCGTGAACCGCCTCGGCCAGCCGGCGCGCCGCGGCGGTCGGCCGCCCGCCGGCATCGGCAAGGCAGGCGCAGGCGCGCAAGGGCGACAGGCCGGCGCGGTGCAGCGCCTCGCTGACATAGATGTTGCCGAGACCTGCGACCACACTCTGGTCGAGCAGCGCAGCCTTCAGCGATGTGGCCCGGCCGGCGCAGGCGCGGGCGAGATGGGCGGCATCGAAGCGGTTGCCGAGCGGCTCCGGCCCGAGCCGGTGGAACAGCTTGTGGGTTTCAAGCTCGGCGCGCGGCACCAGCAGCATGGCGCCGAAGCGGCGCGGGTCATTATAGATGACATCGATGCCGGAGCTGAGGCGCAGCACCACATGGTCGTGCACCTGGGCCCGCGAGCGCGGCAGAGCGAAGGCGCCGGGCAGTGCGCTGTCGCCGTCGCGCTCCAGCCGGAACGAGCCCGACATGCCTAGATGCATCACCAGCACTTCGGCCGGCGAGTGCGCGTCGGCCTCCAAATCGGCGAGCAGGTATTTGGCCCGGCGGCCGAGGCCGACGATTCGCCGTCCGGTGAGCCGCTGGGCGAATCGCTCCGGCAGCGGCCAGCGCAAATCCGGCCGGCGGGCTTCGGCGGCCGCGATCACTTCGCCCTCCATGGCGGGCGCGAGGCCGCGTCGCACCGTCTCGACTTCGGGCAGTTCGGGCATGGTGCGCTCGCGGGGCTTCGCCACCGGGTGGCGCGCCCGTCTAGGTAGAGGCGGCGGGGGGCGCGGACAAGCCCCCGCTCAGGCCAGCGCCAACGCCCGCAGCTGCGCTTCGAGGCCCGGCGCGCCGGTGAAGTGGTGGCCGAGCAGCCCGGCCGAGCGCGCCCCGGCAATGTGCCGCGCCTGATCGTCGATCATCATCGCCTGCGCCGGGGCGACATCATAGAGCGCGACCAGCCGGCGGAACACGTCCGGGTCCGGCTTCTTGGTGCCGAATTCGGCGGCCACATGCATCGCCGCGCCGAAGATCGGGCGCAACTGCGGCACCAGCACATCGAAGTGCTCGCGCATGATGAAGCCGTTATTGGTGAGCAGCGCGATACGCGCCCGCTCTTTCGCCGCGCGGGCGAGAGCGAGGGTATGCAGATTGGGCCGCATGGCGCAGCGCCGGCCCTCCAGCCAGGCGGCGCGGTCGTAACGCATGCCCAGCGCATCGCCGACCGCGCGCAGATAGCCGTCGGCATCGAGCGAGCCGTCGTCGCTCGAATCCTCGATGCCGCTGTCCCAGACCCGCCGGGCGACCTCCGCCGCATCGAGCCCCGCCATCGCGCCCATGGCGGCCTGCCGGGCGGCGGGATCGTAATGGAACAGCACCTCGTCCATATCGAAAATGACGAGGCGGGGCGGCGCCATCGCTTTGTCGCCAAGCGTCGTGTCGGCCTGCGTCACGGCAGCTTGTCGAAGCCTTCGCCGAACCCCTTCAGGCTCAGCGGAATGCCGATGCCTTCTTCCGGCGTCTGGAAGATGATGAAGGTGGCGTTCTGGCCGGTGCGGAGCTGGCCGATGAGCTTGTCGTCCATCACCACCTCGGCCACGCAGCCGTTCGGCACGCAGCGCACGAAGCCGGCACGGCCGACATCGGCATTGTCGATCTTCAGCCCGAGGCCGGAGGGCAGCAGCACGCCGAGCGGCGCCAGCACGCGCAGCAGCCGGTTCTGGTGATCGGCGGTCTTCAGCACGATGACGGTGAGCCCGACATTGGGCCGGTCGTCCGCCTGGACGCTTTGCAGAAGCACGCATTGCTCGGCCTGCGCGCCGGGCGGCGTATCGCAGCGAATCTGCCATTCGCCGTGCACGGAGCGCACCACGCCCTGTGCGCCGGCGGTGCCGGTGCCGGCAAGCGAAAGGGCAAGGCCGAACGCCGCCGAGGCGAGGGGGCTGAGCAGGGAAGTGCCGCGCATGAGCCATGGTCTCCCGAGGCAGGGCAAAGGGCAAGCGCGGACGAGAGAGCACGTTTCGTGCCGCCCGCGACCGCGCCCAACGAGGGGGTACAACGCCCGGGCGCGATGTCAAGAATGCGACGCCGACGGCAGGGCCCGGAGCGGGCTGTTTTCTCCGCCCGCTGAGGTAGAATGGTTCCAGCCACCCGACGTCATGTCGCAGAGCGCGGCGTCGGTGCCTCGTTGCGGGGGGTGCTGTTTTGTGTTTGATGAAGTTCGAAAGCCGCTTCGGCGGCGCGGCGCCGACGGCTCTGGCGGGCCGGGCAAGGCGTTCGGAACGGGCGTTCGAGGGAGAGACGATCGCGATGAAGTCGTGGATCAGCAGCGCCGTGCGCGCGAGCGCGAGCGTAGTGGGCGCATGCGCGGCCGCAGTGGCGGGATCAGGCGCGGCGCTGGCCGGCACCGGTCAGCCTTCGCCCTGGCAGGTCAATCTGCAGGGCGCCGCCTCGCCGGTGATGGAGAGCATCCATTCCTTCCATAATTTCCTGCTGGTGATCATCGTCGCCGTGGTGCTGCTTGTGCTGGCGCTGCTGGTGGTGGTGGCGCTGCGCTTCAATGAGAAGGCCAACCCGGTTCCCTCCAAGACCACGCATCACACGCTGATCGAGGTGGTGTGGACCGTGGCGCCGGTGCTGATTCTGGTCGCAATCGCGATTCCCTCGTTCCGGCTGCTGTTCCTTGAGCTCGATATTCCCAAGTCGGACCTCACGGTGAAGATCACCGGCCACCAGTGGTACTGGTCCTACGAGTATCCGGACAACGGCCCGTTCGGCTTCGACAGCCTGATGCTGACCGACGCCGAGCGCACGCCCGAACAGCCGCGGCTGCTCGCCGTCGACAATGACGTGGTGGTGCCGGTCAACAAGATCGTGCGCATCCAGGTCACCGCAGCGGACGTGATCCATGCCTTCGCCATGCCGTCCTTCGGCGTGAAGATCGACGCGCTGCCGGGCCGGCTGAACGAGAGCTGGTTCAAGGCCACCAAGGAAGGCGTCTATTACGGCCAGTGCTCGGAACTGTGCGGCAAGGATCACGCCTTCATGCCGATCGCCATCCGGGTGGTGAGCGAGCAGGACTTTGCGGCCTGGGTCGAGGAGGCGAAGAAGAAGTTCGCCGCCGCGCCGGTGCCCCCCGCCGCCTTCGCGCAGAATGCGCCGGCTGAGCAGACCGCGGCGCGCTGAGCCGCGCGAGCGTTCGGGTTCGTGCGTTCGGGTTACGGATTTTAAGGCGCGCTCTGGCGCGCAAGCGAGGGACGGTTCCATGGCGATCTATGCCGCCGCATCTGCCGGCCACGACGACCATCCGACGGGCTGGAAGCGTTGGGTCTATTCGACCAACCACAAGGACATCGGGCTGATGTACCTGATCTTCGCCATCGTGGCGGGGGTCGTCGGCGGCACGCTTTCCATCGGCATCCGCATGGAGCTGCAGGAACCGGGGATGCAGATCTTCTCGGATCCGCAGACCTTCAACGTCTTCACCACCGGCCACGGCCTCATCATGATCTTCTTCATGGTGATGCCGGCGATGATCGGCGGCTACGGCAATTATTTCGTGCCGCTGATGGTCGGCGCGCCGGACACCGCCTTTCCGCGCGTCAACAACATCGCCTTCTGGCTGCTGCCGCCTTCGTTCGCGCTGGCTCTGCTGTCGCTGTTCGTCGAGGGTGCGGCCGGCTCCAAGGGGTTCGGCGGCGGCTGGACCATCTATCCGCCGCTGTCCTCCAAGCTCGGCCATCCCGGCCCGGCGATGGACCTGCTGATTCTCTCGCTGCACATTGCCGGCGCCTCGTCGGTTCTCGGCGCCATCAACCTGATCACCACCATCCTCAACATGCGCGCCCCGGGCATGACGCTGCACAAGATGCCGCTGTTCGTGTGGTCGCAGCTAGTGACCGCCTTCCTGCTGCTGCTGTCGCTGCCGGTGTTGGCCGGCGCCATCACCATGCTGCTGACGGACCGCAATTTCGGCACTACCTTCTTCGATCCGGCCGGCGGCGGCGATCCGATCCTGTTCCAGCACCTGTTCTGGTTCTTCGGCCACCCGGAGGTTTACATCCTCATCCTGCCAGGCTTCGGCATCGTCTCGCACATCGTCTCCACCTTCTCGCGCAAGCCGGTGTTCGGCTATCTGGGCATGGCCTATGCGATGGTGGCGATCGGCGTGGTCGGCTTCGTGGTGTGGGCGCACCACATGTACACGGTGGGCCTGTCCTCCTCGACCCAGGCCTATTTCGTCGCCGCGACCATGATCATCGCGGTGCCGACGGGCGTGAAGATCTTCTCCTGGATCGCCACCATGTGGGGCGGCTCCATCCAGTTCAAGACGCCCATGCTGTGGTCCGTCGGCTTCATCTTCCTGTTCACCGTGGGCGGCGTCACCGGCGTGGTGCTGTCGAACGCCGGCGTCGACCGTTCGCTGCACGACACCTATTATGTGGTGGCGCACTTCCACTACGTGCTGTCGCTGGGCGCCGTGTTCGCCATCTTCGCCGGCTGGTACTATTGGGCGCCGAAGATGTTCGGCTACATGTACGACGAGTTCCTCGGCAAGCTGCACTTCTGGGTCACCTTCGTCGGCGTGAACCTGGTGTTTTTCCCGCAGCATTTCCTCGGCCTCGCCGGCATGCCGCGCCGCTATGCGGACTATCCGGACGCCTTCTCAGGCTGGAACTTTGTCTCCTCCATCGGCTCCTATATTTCCGGCGTAGCGGTGCTGATCTTCCTGTTCGGCGTGTACCGCATGTTCGCGGCCAAGGTGCCGGCGGGCGACAATCCGTGGGGTGTGGGCGCGACCACGCTGGAGTGGACGCTGTCCTCGCCGCCGCCCTTCCACCAGTTCTCCACGCTGCCGCGCATCAAGTGACGCGGCAGGCGGGCAAGTTTGCCGCGGGCGGCCGGCCCGCGGTGCAGGGGCGCCGGGCGCCGTCCGGCAGGCTCTCGGGCCTGCCGGTGCCGTTCGGATGCCGCTCGGGAGTGCGTAGATGAGCCACGTCGCGGCGAGCGATTTCGAAGCGGGTGCAGTCGTCCCGGCGGGCGCAGGCCTGCCCGGCCGGTCGACGCCTCCGGGCGAGGCCGCGGCCTCATTGGCGGCGGGCGTCTCCTTCGCCTCGGTGTCGGATTATATCGCCCTGCTGAAGCCGCGGGTGATGTCGCTGGTGATCTTCACCGCGCTGGTCGGCATCGTGCGCGCACCGGGCGACGTGCATCCGGTGATCGCCTTCACTGCCCTGTTGTGCATCGCCATCGGGGCCGGGGCCTCCGGTGCCCTCAATATGTGGTGGGACGCCGATATCGACGCGGTGATGACGCGCACCCGCAGCCGGCCGGTGCCGGCGGGGCGGGTGCAGCCGGGCGAGGCGCTGGCCTTCGGGCTTACCCTTTCGGTGGGCTCGGTGCTGGTGCTGGGCCTGCTGGTGAACGAGCTTTCGGCCGCGCTGCTCGCCTTCACCATCTTCTTCTACGCCGTCGTCTACACCATGTGGCTGAAGCGCTGGACGCCGCAGAACATCGTCATCGGCGGCGCGGCCGGCGCCTTCCCGCCGATGGTGGGCTGGGCGGCGGCTTCGGGCAGCATCGGTCTGGAGAGCGTGCTGCTGTTCCTCATCATCTTCTTCTGGACCCCGCCGCATTTCTGGGCGCTGGCGCTCTACAAGACCGGCGACTATGCCCGCGCCGGCGTGCCCATGCTGCCGGTGGTGGCCGGGCCGAACGAGACCCGTCGGCAGATCCTGCTCTACACGCTGGTGCTGGTGCCGCTCGCCATCGCGCCCGCCGCGCTCGGCATGGCCGGTCTCGCCTATGGCGTACTCGCCACCCTCGCCGGCGCGGCGCTGCTGGCGCTGGCGGTGCAGGTCTATGTCCGGCGCGAAGGCGCGGCGGCCGAGCCGGCGGCACGGCGGCTGTTCGCCTTTTCCATTCTTTATCTGTTCCTGCTGTTCGCCGGCCTGCTGCTGGACGGCGCCGGCGGGCCCGCCTGGTTCGGCTGGTAGCCTATGGCGGCGGAGGTGCGCATGGCGGACGAACCGAAGACCGGCGGCGATCCCGTCGACGGCGTGGTGCTGACCGACGAGCAGAAGCGGCGCCGCCGTTCCCGCTCGCTCGCCATCGGCTTGGTGCTCGGCGCGCTGTGCGCGCTGTTCTATGTCGTCACCATCGTCAAGCTCGGCCCCGGTGTGCTGATCCGACCGCTGTGAGGGCGCGATGCAGGAACTGAGTTCGGCCTCCACAGAAAACGCCGGCGCGGCCGCCCTGGCACGCCGCCACCGGCGCGTCGCGCTCGCCTGCGGCGGGTTCGTCGCGCTGATGACCGCCGCGGCCTTCGCCTCCGCCCCGCTTTACGACCTGTTCTGCAAGACCACCGGGTTCGGCGGCGCCACCCGCAGCGCCTCGGTTGCCCCCGAGGCCGCGCTGGAGCGCACCGTCGAGGTCGATTTCGACGCCAATGTCGCGCCGGGCCTGCCCTGGAGCTTCGCCCCGGACGAGCGCTCGGTGCGGGTGAAGCTCGGTGAGACGCGGCTCGTCTATTACCGCGTCACCAACCGTGCGGCGGTGGAGACCACGGGCACCGCGACCTTCAATGTCGCGCCGGGCCAGGCCGGCGTGCATTTCGTCAAGATGCAGTGCTTTTGCTTCTCCGACCAGACCCTTCAGCCGGGCGAGAGCCTCGACATGCCGGTGGCGTTCTTCGTCGACCCGGCGCTCGCGGAAGACACCGATCTGGCGAACCTGAAGACCATTACCCTGTCCTACACTTTCTTCGCGAAGCCGGTGGCCACCAAACCGGTCGCGCGAGGCGGAACGCCGCAGCAGCAAGCGCCGCTATAGGACGCGGCGACGCATTGCGGCGGGCGCCGCGGACCGCTAGACAGATCACGGAACGGAGAGCGCGACCATGGCTGAGGCCCACGCCAAGCACCACGACTACCACATGGTGGAACCGAGCCCGTGGCCCTTCGTCGCCTCGGTCTCCGCCTTCGTCCTGGCGGTCGGTGCCGTTTTCTGGATGCACGGGCAACTGACCTCGCTGGTCGCCATCGCCGGCTTCCTGGGCGTGCTCTACACCATGGTGGTGTGGTGGCGCGACGTGATCCGCGAAGGCGAGTATCAGGGCCATCATACCCCGGTGGTGCAGCTTCATCTGCGCTACGGCATGATCCTGTTCATCGCCTCCGAGGTGATGTTCTTCGTCGCCTGGTTCTGGGCCTTCTTCGACGCCTCCATCTATGCGGGCGAGGCGATCAACTACACCCGCAACGAGTTCACCGGCGGGCACTGGCCGCCGAAGGGCATCGAGACCTTCAATCCGTGGCATCTGCCGCTGCTCAACACGCTGATCCTGCTCACGTCCGGCACCACCGTCACCTGGGCGCACCATGCGCTGGTGCACGGCGACCGGCAGGGGTTGAAGTACGGCCTGTGGCTCACCGTCATCCTGGGCGTGCTGTTCTCGCTCTGCCAGGCCTACGAATACAGCCACGCCACCTTCGCCTTCGCCGGCAACATCTACGGCGCCACCTTCTTCATGGCGACCGGCTTCCACGGCTTCCACGTCATCGTCGGCACCATCTTCCTCGCCGTCTGCCTGGCGCGGACCTATGCCGGCCATTTCACCCCCACCCATCATTTCGGCTTCGAAGCGGCGGCCTGGTACTGGCACTTCGTCGACGTGGTGTGGCTGTTCCTCTTCACCTTCGTCTATGTGTGGGGCGGCGGCACCGCCGCACATTGAGCGGCGCCACCGGCGCTGTTCCGGCGACGGTCTGACGGTCGAGGCGCCATGGATCTGCAACCCTATGATTCCGGCGTCTCGCTTTCCGCGGCGGCGATTGGTTGCCGTTGCCCGCGCTGCGGCCGCGGCAAGTTGTTCACAGGCTTCCTGGACGTTGCGCCCGCCTGCGACGCCTGCGGCCTGGATTACGGCTTCGCCGATTCCGGCGACGGGCCGGTGGTGTTCATCATCCTTTTGGCCGGCACGCTGGTGGTCGGGCTGGCGCTGTGGGTGGAAATCGCCTGGTCGCCGCCGTTCTGGGTGCATGCGCTGCTGTGGACGCCGCTGGTGCTGATCTCGACCCTCGGCCTGATGCGCCCGCTCAAGGCCATGCTGATCGCCCAGCAATATGCCAAGCGCGCCGCCGAGGGCCGGTTGGACCAACCTCCGACGGACGCCGGCTGATGCCGCCCGTGCGCACCGGGCCGGGGTCGCTGCTCTGGCCCGGCCTGTGTGCGCTCGGCGCGCTCGCCATCCTGCTCGGCCTCGGCACCTGGCAGCTTCAGCGCCACGCCTGGAAGAACGCCCTCATCGCCACGGTGGAGGCGCGCATCGCCCGGCCGGCCGAGCCCGCCCCGGCGCAGGCGCGCTGGCCCGATGTGCGCTACGACACCGACGAGTATCGCCGCGTCTTCGTCACCGGCCGCTTCCGGCACGATCTGGAAACCGCGGTCTATGCGCTGCGCGATTCGGCTCCCGGCGCGCCGGGCGGCCCCGGCTTCGTGGTGCTGACGCCGCTGGAGACCGACGACGGTGCGTTCGTGCTGGTCAATCGCGGCTTCGTGCCCAATGATCGGCGCCGCGCCGAAACGCGGCCGGAGGGGCAGGCGGCGGGAACCGTCACCGTCACCGGCCTACTGCGGCTTCCCGAGCAGGCGGGCCTGTTCCAGCCCGGCAACGATCCGGTGCGCGAGGGCTGGTATGTCCGCGACCCGGCCGAGATCGCAGCGGCGCGGCATCTGGCGCCGGTCGCGCCCTTCATCGTCGATGCCGATGCCAAGCTTAATCCCGGCGGCCTGCCGCAGGGCGGGCTGACGCGCATCGATTTCCCCAATCGCCACCTCGAATACGCCTTCACCTGGTTCGGCCTCGCCGGAACGCTGGTCGGCGTGTTCGCGGTGTTTGCGTTCGGGCGCCTGCGTCGTCGCGAGGTTTAAGCCGCGCCTTGCCTCGCATCGGCGCCGCCACTAGGTTGCCGTCACATTCAGGGGAGGCGCTCGTGCGCTATGTGTCCACCCGCGGCGAAGCGCCGGTGCTTGGCTTTTCCGATGCTCTGCTGGCCGGCCTCGCCCGCGACGGCGGTCTCTATGTGCCGGAAGCCTTTCCGGCGCTGCCGGCCGCCCGGATCGCCGCCTTCGCCGGCCAGCCCTACGCCAAGGTGGCCGGGCAGGTCATCGCACCTTTCGCGGACGAGGCTTTCTCCCCGACCGTTCTGGCGCCGATGCTGGAGGCGGCCTATGCCGGCTTCCGCCACCCGGCCGTGACGCCGCTGGTGCAGGTGGCGCCGAACCGCTTCGTGCTGGAGCTGTTTCACGGCCCGACTCTGGCGTTCAAGGACGTCGCCATGCAGCTTCTCGGCCGCATGATGGACCATGTTCTGTCTGTGCGCGGTCGCCGGGCCACCATTGTCGGCGCCACCTCCGGGGACACCGGCAGCGCCGCCATCGAGGCGTTCCGCGACAGCACGCGCACCGACGTGTTCATCCTCTATCCCGCCGGCCGGGTCTCCGAAGTGCAGCGCCGGCAGATGACGACGGTGGACAGCGCCAATGTCCATGCCATCGCGGTGGACGGCACGTTCGACGATTGCCAGGCGCTGGTGAAGGCGATGTTCAACCACCACGCCTTCCGCGACCGGCTGGCGCTGGCCGGGGTCAATTCCATCAACTGGGCCCGCATCGTCGCGCAGGTGGTCTACTACTTCGTCGCTGCCGCCGCGCTCGGCGGCCCGCACCGGCCGGTCTCCTTCGTGGTGCCGACCGGCAATTTCGGCGACGTTCTGGCCGGCTGGGTCGCCAAGCGGATGGGCCTGCCGGTGGACCGGCTGGTGGTGGCCACCAATGTCAACGACATTCTCGCCCGCACGCTCGCCACCGGGCGCTATGAGGCGAGCGGCGTGGTCGCCTCGCTGTCGCCGTCCATGGACATCGAGGTCTCGTCGAATTTCGAGCGCCTGCTGTTCGACGCGCTGGACCGCGACGCCGGCGCGCTGCGCGGGCTGATGGCGTCACTCGGCCAATCCGGCGGCTTCGCCCCGCCGCGCACCGCGCTGGAGGCGATCCGCGCCGAATTCGACGGCGGGCGGGCGGGCGAGGACGACACGCTTGCCACCATCGCACGGGTACGCCGCGAGGCCGGCTATCTGGTGGATCCGCACACCGCCGTGGCGCTTTCCGTCGCCGAGCGCATCGCGCACGATCCGGCCGTGCCGCAGGTGGTGCTCGCCACCGCCCATCCGGCCAAGTTTCCCGACGCGGTGGAGCGGGCCTGCGGCGAGCGCCCGGCGCTGCCGCCGCATCTGGCTGACCTCCTGACGCGGCCCGAGCACCTGCGCACCCTGCCCAACGACCTCGCGGCCGTAGAGGCTTATGTGTCGGCCCATGCCCGCGCCAGCGCGGAGAACGTGGCATGAGCGAGGTGCGCACCACGCCCCGCATCACCGCGCTCGCCAATGGCGTGACGGTGATCACCGATCCGATGCCGCATCTGGCTACCGCCTCGCTCGGCATCTGGATCGGCGCCGGGGCGCGCGACGAGGTGGCGGACGAGCACGGCATCTCGCATCTTCTGGAACACATGGCCTTCAAGGGCACGCAGCGGCGCAGCGCCCGCGCCATCGCCGAGGAGATCGAGGCGGTGGGCGGCGACATCAATGCCGCGACCAGCGTCGAGCACACCGCCTATCATGCCCGCGTGCTGGGCGAGGACGTGCCGCTGGCGATGGATGTGCTGGCCGACATTCTCACCGATCCCGCCTTCGACACCGAGGAACTGAACCGCGAACACAATGTGATCGTCCAGGAGATTGGCGCCGCGCTCGATACGCCGGACGACCTGGTGTTCGACCTGTTCCAGGAGCAGGCCTTTCCCGGCCAGCCGATCGGCCGTTCCATCCTCGGCACGCCGGAGACGGTGCGCTCCTTCGATGCCGAGCGGCTGCGCGGCTATCTGGCGCGCAATTATTGCGGGCCCCGCGCCATCGTGGCCGCCGCCGGCGCGGTGGAGCACGAGCAACTGGTGGCGGAAGCGCAGAACCGGCTCGGCAGCTTCGCGGCGGTGGCCAAGCCTACTCCGGCGGCCGCCAGCTATCAGGGCGGCACCCGGCTCGGCGGCGGGCGCGAGCTGGAACAGGCGCATCTGCTGATCGGCCTCGAAGGGGTCGCCTATGGCGATCCGCGGCTGCATGCGCTGCAGATCTTCACCAATGTGCTGGGCGGCGGCATGTCGTCGCGGCTGTTCCAAGAGGTGCGGGAGGCGCGCGGGCTCTGCTACGCGGTGTACTCCTTCCATTGGTCGTACCAGGACACCGGGCTGTTCGGCGTCTATGCCGGCACCGATGCGGGGGATGTGCGCGAACTGGTCGATGTGGTGATCGATCAGATCGACGAGACCATCGCCACCTTGACCGAGGCGGAAGTGGCGCGCTCCAAGGCGCAGGCCAAGGTCGGGCTGCTTGCGGCGCTGGAGTCCTCCGGCGCGCGGGCCGACCAGCTCGCCCGGCAGATGCTGGCGTTCGGCCGGCCGATCCCGCTGGAGGAGATCGTCGCCAAGGTGGAGGCGGTGAGCCTCGAGGACGCCCGCGCTGCGGGGCGGCGGCTGCTGGCCGGCGGTCGGCCGACCTTTGCCGCGCTGGGGCCGGGAAAGACACTTGAATCGGCCGCGCGCATCGCCGAACGTCTTGACGTGAAGGCGCGCTGATCCGGCCGCCACGGTTGTTCGCATGGCTCTGTTCCGCAGCGCATCCTGGTCCGGGCCGCAGCCCACGGTGGAAGGGGAGGGTGTGCTGCTGCGCGCGCCGCACATGGCGGACTTTGCCGCCTGGGTGCGGCTGCGCGAGGAGAGCCGGGCGTTTCTCACGCCCTGGGAACCGATCTGGCCGCCTTATGATCTCACCCGCGGCGCCTTCCGCCGGCGCATGCGCCGCTATGCCCGCGATATCCGCGAAGACCAGGCCTACCCTTTCCTGGTGTTCCGTAGCGTGGACCGGGTGCTTCTGGGCGGGCTTACGCTCTCCAACATACGGCGGGGCGTCGCCCAGGCCGGCAGCCTCGGCTATTGGATGGGGCAGCCTCATGCCGGCAAGGGCTACATGACGGCGGCGGTGGCGGCGCTGCTGCCCTTTGCCCATGGCACGCTGAACCTGCGCCGCATCGAGGCCGCCTGCCTGCCCAGCAACATGCCCTCCATCCGGCTTCTGGAGCGGGTGGGCTTCGTGCGCGAGGGCTATGGCCGCCAATATCTGTGCATTAACGGCGTGTGGCAGGACCATCTGCTGTTCGCGCGGCTCTCCAGCGATGCGCTGCCGGCGACGGGCATCGGCGCGCCCAGGGCTGCCGTGTTGGCGAAATAAGCCGCTAGACTGGAACAACTCAAAAATAGAACTGCGGTTATTTGGTATTGCGGCATCACGGCTGCGGCAGACGTCGATTTGCGCATTGACGCGGACACGGAATAGAGCGAGAAAATAAGAGTAAGCACACTTTAGAATGATTATAACTTAGACAACTCTTGCGGTTCGTCCGGCGATGATCGTCTGTTCCTGCAATGTGCTGTCGGACCGTCAGGTTCGTGATGCCGTCGTCGATCCCTGCGCAGCGGCGCGGACCGCCGGGCAGGTCTATCGCTGTCTGGGCTGCAGCCCGCAGTGCGGGCGCTGTGCGCGCACCATCCGCTCCATCATCGACCAGGCCCTGGGCTCGGCCTGCGGCACCTGCCCGCTGGAATGCCCGGCCGCCGCACTGGCGGTTGCCGCCGAATAAGCGAAGATCGCTGTGCCTTTGCGCCGCCTGGCATGCGTGAATGGCTTGCTTCAAAACTAGAACTCTTCTAAATAAGTCGCAGGTTCAGCGGCGAAGGAGAGATCGCAGCCATGAAGGGCGATCCGAAGGTCATCGAATATCTTAATCGTGGTGTACGCTCGGAGCTCACCGCCATCAGCCAGTACTGGCTGCATTTCCGTATGCTCGATAATTGGGGCTACAAGGATCTGGCCAAGAAGTGGCGGGCCGAATCCATCGAGGAGATGCAGCACGCCGACAAGTTCATCGACCGCATCCTGTTCCTCGAAGGCTTTCCGAACCTCCAGGTGCTGGATCCGCTGCGGATCGGCCAGGACATCAAGGAAGTGATCGAGAGCGATCTTGCGGCCGAGATCGAGGCGCGGGCGCTGTACCAGGAAGCTGCGTATTATTGCAGCACGGTGAAGGACTATCCGAGCCGCGACCTGTTCGAGGAACTCATGGCCGACGAAGAGGGCCATATCGACTTCCTCGAAACCCAGCTCGACGTCATCGGCAAGATCGGCATCCAGCTCTACGCTCAGCGTTACATCGGCGAAATGGGCGACTGAAGAGGCCGGAAGCCTCGCCCGTCTTCCACCCATAAACGCCCGCCCGACCTTCTGTCGGGCGGGCGTTTGCGTTTCGGCCGCAAGCCATGTCCGTAGCAGATGGTGCGGCGCCAACTACATGGTCGCACCTTTGCCGGGCCAGCGCCCGCCCAATATTAGAACAATTATGCTTTAGAATTCTTACAAGTTATTGGACGGGCTCAGGTTTTAATTGACCTACCGGAAGGCGCAGACTAGCCACTCCGGCAGGTCGACGCTCCGAGCGCCGGCGGTTTGGCGATAGCGGCACGCGCGCCGCTTGATGCAGGAGATTCCACAATGGCCCGCTTTGTGAGCCGTCTGGCGCCCCGTCTTCTTCTTGGCGGCCTTGCCGCGCTGGCCGTGGCGGTCGCGCCCTCCGCCGTGCAGGCGCAGGCCGCCGTCAATGTCTACACCACCCGCGAGCCGGGCCTCGCCAAGCCGCTGTTCGACGCGTTCACCACCTCCACCGGCATCGCCGTCAACACGGTTTTCGTGAAGGAAGGCCTCGCCGAGCGGGTCAAGGCAGAGGGCGCCGCCTCGCCGGCGGACGTGCTGATGACGGTCGATGTCGGCAATCTGCTGGATCTCGTCGACCAGGGTGTCACCCAGCCGGTGAGGTCGACCATTCTGGAGAAGTCGATCCCCGCCAATCTGCGCGGCACTGACGGCAACTGGTTCGCGCTTTCGGCACGCGCCCGCGTCGCCTATGTGGCAAAGGATCGGGTAAAGGACGCGGCACTGACCTATGAGGGGCTTGCCGATCCGAAATGGAAGGGCGAGATCTGCATTCGCTCGGGCAAGCATCCCTACAACACCGCTTTGATCGCCGCCTATATCGTCCACCACGGCGCCGCCCAGGCCGAAGAGTGGCTGAAGGGTGTGAAGGCGAACCTCGCCCGCAAGCCGGCGGGCGGCGACCGCGAGGGCGCCCGCGACATTCTGGGCGAGGTGTGTGATGTCGCCATCGGCAATTCCTATTATGTCGGCCTCATGCGCTCGGGCGCCGGCGGGCCGGAACAGAAGAACTGGGGCGAGGCGATCCGCGTGGTCCTGCCGACCTTCGCCGGCGGCGGCACCATGGTGAACGTGTCCGGCGCCTCGGTTGCCAAGAACGCGCCGAACCAGGCCAATGCGGTCAAGCTACTGGAATTTCTGGTCTCGCCGCAGGCGCAGGAAATCTACGCCAAGGCTAATTTCGAGTATCCGGTGGTGCCGGAAGCCCCGGTCGATCCGATCATCGCCGCGCTCGGTCCGCTGAAGGTCGATACGGTGAACCTGGTCGAGGTGGCCCGGCAGCGCAAGGCGGCCGCCGACCTGATCGACAAGGTCGGCTTCGACAACTGAACCGGGACCGCCCCGCCGGCCGTCCGGTCGTGCGGGGCGCCTTGGCTGTCCGCCCATGACGGGAACCGTGCCCGCGACGGCCGTCGCCCCCGCGCTGCCGGCGCCGGCGGGCGGCGGTGCGCTGCGCGTTTTGCGCGCCGGCGCGTGTGTCGTCGCCGGCGCGGTGCTCGCCCCCATCGCCGCGCTGGTCTGGATCGCGGCCGAGCCCTCGGGCGATCTGTGGCCACACCTTGCCGCCAATGTGCTGCCGCAGGCGCTGCGCGACACGGCGCTGCTGCTGGCGGGTGTCGGGCTGATCGTCGCCGTGCTCGGCACCGGCACGGCGTGGCTGGTGGCGACCTGCCGCTTTCCCGGCCAAAGCATGTTCGAATGGGCACTGCTTCTGCCGCTGGCGGTGCCAACCTACATCCAGGCCTATGTCTATCTCGACGCGCTGCACCCGCTGGGACCGATACCCACCGCGCTGCGGGCGCTCCTGGGCCTCGCCCGGCCGCGCGATCTGCCGCTGCCGGACGTTCGCTCGCTCACCGGCTGCATCGTGCTGCTGGGCTTCGTGCTCTACCCCTATGTCTACCTCACCGCGCGTTCCAGCTTCCTGGTGCAGACCGCGCCGGCGCTCGATGCCGCGCGCACGCTGGGGCTGGGGCCGCTGCGCACCTTTTTGCGCGTCGCTCTGCCTCTGGCGCGCCCGGCCATCGTGGTGGGGCTCACCTTGGCGCTGATGGAGGCGGCCAACGACATCGGCGCCTCGGAATTCCTCGGCGTCCAGACGCTGACCGTGTCGATCTATTCCACCTGGCTCAACCGCTCCAGCCTGCCGGGGGCGGCGCAGATTGCGCTGTTCATGCTGCTGCTGGTGCTGGGCCTGACCGCGCTGGAGCGCTGGGGCCGCCGGCATGTGCGGGTGGCCAATGTCGGCGCACGCACCCGCCCGCCGGTGCGCAGCGCGTTGCACGGCTGGCGGGCCGCGCTGGCTTTCCTGGCCTGCCTGGTGCCGGTCACCGGCGGCTTTCTGCTGCCGGCGGGCCATCTCGCCTATACGGCGTTTCAGCGCTGGCGGTTTGCAGGCCTGTCGGACACCATTGTCACGGAAGCGCTGGCGACGCTGCGCTTTGCCGCTGGGGGTACCATGCTGGCGCTGGCGCTCGGCCTGATCGTGACGATGGCGGTGCGCAGCGGAGCACTGGCCAACACGCTGGCGCTGCGCCTTGCCAGCCTCGGCTATGCCGTGCCCGGCACCGTGCTGGCGGTGGGCCTGCTGGTGCCGCTGGCGGGCTTCGACAATGCGCTGGACCAGGCGGCGCGCGCGGTGTTCGACGTGTCCACCGGCCTGTTGATTTCCGGCTCCGGCGCCGCTTTGCTGATCGCCTATGCGCTGCGCTTTCTCGCCATTCCGGTCGGCGGGCTGGAGGCCGGCTATGGCCGCATCAGCCCGACGCTCGACATGGCCGCGCGCAGCCTCGGCCAGACTCCGGGTGGCGTGCTGCGCCGGGTACACCTGCCGCTGCTGCGGCCGGCACTAGGCGCGGCGGCGCTGCTGGTGTTCGTCGACGCAATGAAGGAACTGCCGGCCACGCTGATGCTGCGCCCGCTGAATTTCGAGACGCTGGCCACCCACATCTATGGCGAGGCCGCCCGCGGCACCTATGAGGATGCCGCGGTGGCGGCGCTGCTCATCGTCGCGGTCGGCCTGCTGCCGGTCATCCTACTGGCTCGCTTCAGCCGGCCGGCAAACGCTCAGGAAGCCAGTTCCGGCCGGTCGCGGTAAAGCTCCAGCGCTTCCGGGTTGGCGAGCACGTCGGTGTTCTTCACCGGGCGGCCGTGCACCACGTCGCGCACCGCGAGCTCGGTAATCTTGCCGGAACGGGTGCGCGGAATATCCGCCACCGCCAAGATCTTCGCCGGCACATGGCGGGGGCTGGCGCCGATGCGGATCTGGGTACGGATGCGCTTTTCCAGCTCCGGGGTCAGCGAAACGCCCGCCGCCAGCCGCACGAACAGCACGACGCGCACGTCATTGTCCCATTCCTGGCCGATGGCGATGGATTCGATGATCTCGGGCACCTGCTCGGCCTGGGCGTAGATTTCCGCCGTGCCGATGCGCACGCCCTGCGGGTTCAACGTGGCGTCCGAGCGGCCATGGATGATCAACCCGCCATGGCTGGTCCATTCGGCGAAGTCGCCATGGCACCAGACATTGGGGAAACGGTCAAAATAGGCGGCGCGGTATTTGGCGCCTTCCGGGTCGTTCCAGAACATCACCGGCATGCAGGGGAAGGGGCCGGTGCACACCAGTTCGCCGCGCTCGCCGCGCACCGGCTTGCCGTCGTCCGACCACACATCCATCGCCATGCCGAGCCCGGCGGCCTGGATCTCGCCGGCATAGACCGGCGCCGTGGGGTCGCCGAGCACGAAGCAGGAGACGATGTCGGTGCCGCCGGAAATGGAGGCGAGGTGCAAGTCCGGCTTGATCGCCTCATAGACATAGGCGAAGTCCGCCGCCGCGAGCGGTGAGCCCGTGGAGGTCAGCGCCCTGAGTGCGCCCAGGTCGTGGGTCTCGCCCGGCCGCACGCCCTCCTTGCGCAGCGAATCGAGATACTTCGCCGAGGTGCCGAACAGGTTGAAGCGCTCGGCCTCGGCATAGTCGAACAGCACGGCCGGCGACGGCGAGAATGGCGAGCCGTCGAACAGGCAGAGCGTCAGCTCGCTGGCGAGGCCCGAGACCAGCCAGTTCCACATCATCCATCCGCAGGTGGTGAAATAGAACAGCCGGTCGCCGGGCGACAGGTCGCAGTGCAGCCGGTGTTCCTTGATGTGCTGGAGCAGCGTGCCGCCGGCGCCGTGCACGATGCATTTCGGCACGCCGGTGGTGCCGGAGGAAAATAGGATGAAGGCCGGCTGATTGAAGGGCAGCCGCTCGAATGTCAGCGGCGCCGGCGCGAACGGGGCGAGGAAGCCTTCGAGGTCGATGCCGTTGGGCAGGCTCGCCGCCATCTCCGGCGCGCCGCCGGCATAGGAAACGATGACGGTGCGCAGCAGGCTGGCGATCTGCGGCACCACGCCGTGCAGCTTGTCCGCCACCGCGATGCGCTTGCCGGCATACCAGTAGCTGTCGCAGGCGAAGAACAGCTTGGGCTCGATCTGGCCGAAGCGGTCGAGCACGCCGCGCTCGCCGAAATCCGGCGAGCAGGAGGAGAAGATCGCCCCCAGCGAATTGGCGGCCAGCATGATGGCGAGGGTTTCCGGCATGTTCGGCATCATCGCCGCCACCCGATCGCCGATGCCGATCCCCTCCGCACGCATGGCCTGCTGCAGCCGGGAGACCAGGTCGCACAACGCGCCGAAGCTCAGGCGCCGCTCCTCCTTGTCCTCGCCGCGGAAAATGATGGCGGTGACGTCGCGCTGGCGCGGGCGCAGGAGGTTTTCCGCATAGTTCAGCCGGGCCTCGGGAAAGAAGCGGGCGCCGGGCATCCGGGCGCCGTCGGCCAGCGCATGGTCGCCGGGTTCGCCGATCACGTCGCCGAGGTCCCAGACCTCGCGCCAGAAGGCGGCGGGTTCGGTGATCGACCAGGCATGCAGCGCGCGGTAGTCGGCCAGCGATACGGCGTGGCGATGGTTCACCGTGGCGATGAACCGGGTGATGCCGCTCTTCGCCACCCGTTCGGGACTCGGGGTCCAGAGCGGGGCCACGCTGTCGTCCGCCATAAATCTCTCCCTGCCTGCACCCGCCTGCCGTTGCGCGGCAAGCGGCGAACCGAGCGCAATTCATAGCCGCGGGCGTGGCCTCTGTCAGGCCATCAAACAGACACAGACAGCGGCGAACCTGCGGTATGACATACGCTGGTCCGTACGCGTTGCCCGTTGGATTTCCGTGGGCACCTGCGGTGGCGAATCCCGATCAAGGCCCGCCGTCCCGCGGCCGGCCGGCCATCGGTTCCGTGGAACCTGCCATCGGCGGCTCATGAGACGAATTTTTCCGATCCTTGCCGCGTCCGTGCTGCTCGTCGCGGCCGCCGCGTTCGCCGTGCCACTGCTGACGCCGGAGGCGACGCTGCGCGAGCAGGCAGCCAAGCTTTTGCGCGACGAGGCCGGCATCGCGCCGCAGATCGACGGCGCGGCGTCCTTTACGCTGCTGCCCCGGCCCGCCATCCATTTCGAGCGCGTCTCCTTTCCCGCCTTGGCGCCCAGTGCGCTGGACGTGCGGGAGGTGCGCATCGATCTGGAACTGCTGCCGCTGCTCACGGGCCGGGTCAAGGCCGCGCGGGTCGACCTCATCGAGCCCGATCTCGACCTCAGCGATGCCGACCGAGATACCATCGCGGCGATTCTGCCGGTTTTTGCGGCGGCGCTGGCGCCGCCGGCGCGGCGGGCTCATGTGCGGGTCTTTGGTGGCGTGGTGCGGCTGGTGGAAGACGGCGCGCGCCGCTCCCTGGTGAGCGGGCTGGAGGGCACCTTCGTCTTGCGCGGCGGGCGCGATCTGGTTGCCGACGGTCAGCTCGACTATCGGGGCGAGACGGTTGGTTTTGAGCTCGGCCTGTTCGATCTGCCGGCGCTCGCCAGCACCGGCGGTGGGGCGGCCAGCCTGTCGCTGACCGGCGCGCCGCTGCGGCTGTCCTTCGAAGGGCACGCCAAGCTTGCCGGCGGCCCGTTCGCCGACGGCGCTCTCGTCGTCACCGCGCCGCAACTGCGCGGGCTGCTGGAGTGGATCGGCTTTTCAGCACCGACGGAGGGTGGCTTCGGACCCTTCCGGTTTCAGGCCAGGACGCAGATTTCGCCGACCAATGCGGTGCTGAGCGAAGCCAGGATCGACCTCGACGGCAGCCGCAGCGAGGGCGGGCTGGCGGTGAAGATGGATCACGGACGGCCGGTATTGCAGGGCTCCTTCGCCTCCGGCGACCTCGATCTTTCGCCCTATGGCCGGCTTGTGATCTCCGAGCCGGACGGCGGCGCCTGGAGCCGCCGTGCGTTCGATATCGGCTGGCTCGGCGCGCTCGACGCGGACCTGCGCTTCTCGGCGGCGCGGGTGCGCGCCGGAACCACGGCGATCGACGGCGTGGCCGCGAGCGCCGTGCTCAAGGGCGGGCGGCTGGCGCTGGCGCTCGGCGAGGCTGAAGCCTGGGGCGGCACGTTCCGCGCTTCTGCAAATCTGGCGCCGTCGCCACAGCGGCCGGGGGCGGAGGTGCGTGTCGAACTGGGCGGCAACGAGGTCAATCTGGCACTCGCCTTGGGCGATCTGCTGCGCATGCAGCGGCTTGAGGGCACCGGCTCGTTCCAGGTGGCGCTGAGCGGCACAGGCGTCAGCGTCGCCGACATCATCGACCATCTCGGCGGCACCATTGCCATGGACGCGGCCGATGGCTCGCTGATCGGCGTCGACGTGGTCCGCCTGCTGGGACGACTGGAGCGCAGGCCGCTGTCGGGCGGCGGCGATGTGCGCGGGCGCACCGCCTTCGCCACGATGGACGCCAAGGCCAGCATCGACCGCGGCATTGCCAGCATCGACCGCTTTGCGGTGGAGAGCCCGGCCTTGCGCATCGCGATCACCGGCCAGGCCTCGGTGCCGGAGCGCGGTCTCGATCTCAAGGGCACGGCGAGCCTGGTCAAGCCGCCGGCCGCCGTCGGCGCGGTACCCGTGGTCGCCTTCGATCTGCCGTTCGTGGTTCAGGGCCCATGGTCCAGCCCGTTCGTCTTGCCGGACCCGCGGGCGCTGATCCAGCGCTCCGGCGCCGCCCGGCCGCTGCTCGGCACCCACGCTCCGGCTGCCGGCGGCGTAGCGGTGCCGGGCGTCGTTCAGGAAGCGGCCACGCCGGCCGCAGCGGCTCCGCAGCCTTAGAACCTGATCCGCCAGGTTGCCTCGATGGTGCGCTCGTCGGCTGTGCGCCGCAGGGTCGCCAACTCATATCGGTGTCAACGAAACCCGCCGCAGGCCATGCTTCGCTTCTCGTCGTCTGGGAGGCCGCGCCGGCGCCAGGACCCTTATTGCGCCGCAACAGAATTTCATTTAGGTCAAGGCTATTCGTTAGGACCCGGTGCAAATCCGGGTGGCTCTTCCGGCCGCCGATCCGCCGGATCACGCACAGTCAGCGCCCGTCCCGCCTTCCACTCGGCAGACGCCCGCTCTTTGCGAAGATTTCCACACATGACATCAACCTCACGCTATTTCCGCGACTGGGCCTCCAATATTCGTGGCGATGTGCTTGCGGGCATCGTCGTCGCGCTCGCGCTCATCCCGGAGGCCATCGGCTTCTCGGTGATCGCCGGCGTCGACCCGAAAATCGGGCTGTTCGGCTCCTTCGCCATCGCCTGCGTCTCCGCTTTTTTCGGCGGGCGCCCCGGCATGATCTCGGCCGCGACCGCGGCCACCGCCGTGGTCATGGTCTCACTCGTGCGCGACCATGGGCTGCAATACCTCTTCGCGGCAACCATCTTGATGGGCGTCATCCAACTCATAGCCGGCGCGCTCAAGGTCGGGCGGCTGATGCGCTTCGTCTCGCGCTCGGTCATCACCGGCTTTGTCAACGCCCTCGCCATCCTCATCTTCATGGCGCAGCTGCCCGAACTGGTGGGCGTGCCGATGGAGACCTACCCGATGATCGCGGCGGGCCTCGCCATCATCTATCTCTTTCCCCGCCTCACCAAAGCGATCCCCTCGCCACTCGTCGCCATCGCCGTCCTCACCCTCTTCGCCTGGTGGAGCGGCCTGGAGCTGCGCACCGTTGGCGATCTCGGCGAACTGCCCGCCACCCTGCCGGCCTTCACCCTACCGGACGTCCCGGTGACGCTGGAGACGCTGCGGATCATCCTGCCCTATTCGCTCACCCTCGCTGCCGTCGGCCTGCTCGAATCGCTGCTCACCGCGCAGATCGTCGACGACATGACCGATACGCTGAGCAACAAGAGCCAGGAATGCGTCGGTCAAGGCGCGAGCAACATCGCCTCGGCGCTGATCGGCGGCATGGGCGGCTGCGCGATGATCGGCCAGTCGGTGATCAACGTCTCCTCCGGCGGGCGTGGGCGGCTCTCCACCTTCATCGCGGGATCGTTGCTGCTGTTCCTCATCCTCGTGCTCGACGACCTAGTGCGCATCATCCCCATGGCGGCGCTGGTGGCGGTGATGATCATGGTCTCGATCGGCACCTTCTCCTGGCGCTCCCTGCTGGAGCTGCGCACCAATCCGCGTTCATCCTCCATCGTCATGCTGGCGACGGTGATTGCCGTGGTGGCGACGCATGACCTTGCCTTCGGCGTGCTGGTCGGCGTGCTGCTTTCCGGTGTGCTTTTCGCCGGCAAGGTTTCGCAGCTTGTGGCGGTCGGCGAGATCATCGACGAGGCGGCAGGGCGGATTACCTTTGTGGTGGAGGGGCAGATCTTCTTCGCCTCCTCCGAGGTGTTTCTCGCCGGCTTCGATTTCGACAGCCCGGTGCGCGAGGTGGTGATCGACCTCACCCACGCGCATTTCTGGGACATCACCTCGGTCGGCGCGCTGGACAAGGCGGTGCTGAAGTTCCGCAAGGCCGGCGCGCGCGTGGAGGTGATCGGCCTCAACGAGGCGAGCGCCACGATGATCGACCGCTTCGCGAAGCACGACAAGGACGAGCCCGCCGCTGCGGGCCTCCATTGATGGCCTATGGCCGCACCGGCGCCGCGTCGCCTACTCCGCCAGCACGCGGGTGGAGGGGAAGGTGATCTCCACCAGCGTGCCGGCATCGACGGCGCTGCGGATCAGGAAGCTCGCCCGGTTGGCCTCTGCCAGCGCCTTGGTCAGCGGCAATCCGAGCCCGGTGCCGCCGGAGCCGGCTCGGCCGGAGGTGGCAAGCTGGCGGAACGGCTCCATGGCGGTGGCGATGTCGCTTTCCGACATGCCGACGCCGGTGTCGCGCACCCGCAGCACCACTTCGCCGCTATCGGTGAAGGCGGTGGACAGGATGACCTGCCCGCCCGGCCGGGTGAACTTGATCGAGTTCGAGACGAGATTGAGCACGATCTGGCGGATGGAGCGGGCGTCCGCCACCACCGGCGGCAAGTCCTCCGCCAGCGACGAGCGGATGATGATGCGCTCGCGATTGGCCTGCGGCTGCATGATGGCCATTCCCTGCTGCGCCACCTCGTTCAGCGACACGCTGCTGAAGGCGAGGTCCAGCTTGCCGGCCTCGATCTTGGACAGGTCGAGCAGATCGTTGATCAGCGAGATGAGGTGGCCGCCGGAGGCATGGATGTCGCGCAGATAGTCGCGGTAGCGCTGGTTCTCGATGGGGCCGAAGCGCTCTTCCATCATCACCTCGGAAAAGCCGATGATGGCGTTCAGCGGGGTGCGGATCTCGTGGCTGATCTTGGCGAGGAAGTCGGATTTGGCGAGGCTGGCGCGCTCGGCGATCTGCTTGGCTTCGGTGAGTTCCTCCTCGGCGCGCTTCCATTGGGTGATGTCGCGCAGCACCGCGCAGAACGTGCCCTCGTCGTCGCCGACCCGGCCCACGGTCATGAACAGCGGAATGGCGCCGCCCTGCCGCGCCCGCCCCACCACTTCGCGCCCGTCATTGAGCACGCTGGCGACCCCGTTGGCGGCGAGACCGTCGAGATAGTCAATTGCCGCGCGCCGGCTCTCGGGGGCGAACAGCAGCGTGAAGGACTCGCCCTGCAGTTCGCCGGCGCCGAAGCCGAACAGCGCTTCGGCCGGGTGGTTCATGCTGAGTATGGTGCCGGCGACGTCGATCAGCACGACGCCATCGGTGGCGGTGTCGAGAATGGCGCGCAGCTCGCGCGCCGTTGCCTCCGCCTCGCGCAAGGCGAGTTCGGCCTGGCGCACGCGCTCGTCCGGGCCGTTGGCGCGGCGCAGCACATAGAGCAGCGCCTGGCCGCCGTCCCACGGGGTGGTCATCAGCCTGGCCTCGACGGTCACCGGCTCTCCGGTTTCCGCGTGCAGGGCCACCATATGCGCCTCGTCGGCAGAAGGCCCGCCGGCGGTGTCGTCCGCCGCGAACAGTGTGTCGATGCCGCCGGCGCGCCGCAGCGCCGCAAGGCTGGCATGGCCGGTCCAGTCCAGCACGGTGCGGTTGGCATAGAGCAGTTCGTCGTCGCGATGCACCACGATGCCGAGCGGCAGCCGGTCCAGAATCGGGCGCACGCTGTCGGCGAAAACCCGCGTCAGGCCATCCGCCGGCGCCGGTACGGGCGGGGGCAGGACGGGCGGGGGCGAGATGGGGGCCGGTTCCGGCGGCTCCGGTTCCGTGGCGCCTTCCAGACGGGCGCCGAGCGCGCGCGCGATTTCGTGAAAGGCATTGCGCTCGCCGGGCGAAAGGCCGCCCCGCGGCGGGCGTGTGGAGGCTTCGTCGGACGGGCGCAGCGGCACGACATTACGCGAGGCCGGTGCCGCTGCGACTGCCGCGGGCACCGCTACGGGGTCGGCTTCTGGCGGTTCAGCTTGCGGGGCCGGCGGTTGCGGTGGCGGCCCTTCCGGCTCCTGAGTGACTTTCACCTCTTCGAGGGCGGCATCC
Source organism: Xanthobacteraceae bacterium (assembly GCA_041287585.1). Classification (GTDB taxonomy): domain Bacteria; phylum Pseudomonadota; class Alphaproteobacteria; order Rhizobiales; family Xanthobacteraceae; genus Ancylobacter. The sequence continues at coordinate 4,496 of JBGGNI010000109.1, read as the reverse complement.
GCCGCGTCCAGCAGCAGGCCGAAGCCGCGCATGCCGCTCGGGCGCGCCGGAGCGGCGCCGAGTTCGAGCGCTTGCCGACCGCCCTGCGCGGTCGCAACCTCGACCACCAGCCGTGCAAAGCTGCCGCCGGCGATCACTGCACGATGCGCCGCCTCGGCGCCGAGGGTGGCCCAGTCGGCGCCGACCAGCGCCTCGGCCGGCTGACCCAGCGCTTCGGCGAGGACGGGATCGACAAAGCTCAGCCGCCCATCCGGGCCGGTGCGCCAGATGAAGCGGGTGGTGCGCGGTTCGCCGTCCGGCGGAGGTAAGTGTTCGGTGGGCGCCGCTTCCTCTGGGGGAGGGGGCGGCAGGGGCTGTGACGTTGCGGACGGCGCGATTGCCGGAGGCACGGGCCGTCGCGGCACCGCGGCGCCATCGAGCGCCACCAGCAGTGCGGCGCGGGCGCGGCCGTCTGCGAACAGCGTGCAAGCGAAGGTGCCGGGTGCGAGCCGGCCCGGCAGCAGCAGCCGCTCCAGCCGCGGCGGCCGGCCCGGGCGCAGGGTGGCGAGGATGCGGGCGAACGGCGCGGCAAGCATGGCGGGCAGCAGCGCACCCTCTTTGAGCCCGAGGCCGGGCTGCGCCGCCGCGTTCGCGGCCAGCACCCGCCCGTCGGCGTCGACCAGCACGGCGGCCGCCGCGCCGTCGAGCGCTGCGCCGGCCTGCTGGCGCAGCGCCGCTATGGTGTCCTCGTCGTAAGGGTGTTCGCTCATGCGCTCGTTCGACGTGGCGGGGCCGGGCCCATGGAAAGACGGGGTCTTCAAAATAGTGACGCCGGACCGCCCGCGCCATTCGCGCCGGGGTTCGACCGGACTATCATGCACCGGCACGGGTTAACGGTCGTCTCACGAAGCGGCGCCTTGGCTTATCGATACCGGTAACGCTTCGTTAGGTCGGCGGTTGATCTTTGCGTGCGGACCGATACCTTCGTACCGGCTGCATTTTTGACGGAACGATCCGCGCCCGGTGGCGTTCCCCCGGAACTGGCAAGAGGCATTTGCGATGGTTGACGTCCCCAGCCTTGAAGTTCCCGCCGAATTGCGGGCCTTTGCCGAAAAGAGCATCGAACAGGCCCGCAAGGCCGTGGATGGGTTTCTCGACGCCGCTCACAAGGCGGTCGGCGAGACCGAGAAGCGTGTGGATGGCGCGCACGAGAATGCACGCGGAGTGGGCCGAACTGCGGCCGAGTTCGTGGAAGCCAATGTGGCCGCGAGTTTCGAGTTCGCGGCGCAGCTTGTGAAGGCGACGACGGTGGAAGAGGTGGTGCGCCTGCAATCCACCTTCGCCACCGAGCAGATGAAGCGTTTGTCGGATCAGGCACGCGCCATCGGCGAGGCCGGGCAGAAGCTCCGGCCCTGAAGGTCGAGCCTTCAAGAAAAGTCGCCTGCCCGGCATTATTGTGCAGTGCAACATATTGCTGCGCCGCACAACGGATGCTATATAGGGTCATGAGCGGAGCACAGCGTAGGCCCAGTTGGCCGTGTCGCCGCCTGTATCAACGGGGTCCGGCTGCGGCGACGCGGCAGCGGCCGGACCTTTTTCTCTCATGAAGCCGCGAACACGAGGAGATTTCGATGTCCGAGGCTGTGCCGATGACCCCGAAGAAGGCCGCCAAGGCCGCGACTGCGACGTTCGAGGCTGCGGCCGCATCGATGCCGAAGCTTGAAGTTCCGGCCGCTGTCCGCGAGATCGCGGAAAAGAGCGTGCAGAGCGCGCGCGATGCGTATGAGAAGATGAAGACCAACGCCGAAGAGACCACCGACCTGCTGGAAGACACCTACAGCACCGCCAGCAAGGGCGTGGCCGAGTACAATACGGTGGCGCTCGAGTCGCTGCGCGCCAATGTGAACTCGACGTTCGATTATTTCGGTGCCCTGCTCTCCACCAAGAGCGTCGCCGAGGCGGTGGAACTGTCCACCAGCCACCTGCGCAAGCAGTTCGACGTGCTTTCGGCCCAGGCCAAGGAACTCTCCGTGATCGCCCAGAAGGTGGCCACCGAGACCGCCGAGCCGATCAAGGCTTCGGTCGGCAAGACCTTCAAGAAGCCCGTCTGACCTGCAAGAAGCCCGTCTGAACGCAGCTCGACGGCATCTTGCTCTCCGCGCCTGGCCAGCTTGTTCTGGCCGGGCGTTTTTTTATGTCGGCCGCGACCGCCGGTCGCCCGCCTTGACAGCCTCCGGTGTCCTGCCTATCTCCGGGCTCGGCTCTGGCACTCACCTTGTGCGAGTGCCAAGCAGGCTGAGCAGTTGAAGCCGCGCCGTTGCGGCGCGACCGGAAGAGCCGAGGATCAATCGATGGCCAAGCTGAAATTCCGTCCCCTGCACGATCGCGTCGTGGTGAAGCGCCTCGATGCCGAAGAGAAGTCCGCAGGCGGCATCATCATTCCCGACACCGCCAAGGAAAAGCCCCAGCAGGGCGAGATCGTCGCTGCCGGCCCCGGTGCGCGCGACGAAGCCGGCAAGCTTGTGCCGCTCGACGTCAAGTCCGGCGACAAGGTGCTGTTCGGCAAGTGGTCGGGCACCGAGGTGAAGCTCGACGGCGTGGACTACCTGATCATGAAGGAGTCCGACATCATGGGCGTGCTCGCCTGAACGTCCGGCGCACCGCGTCCCCCCAATAAATTTCAGGAGTAGGGCCATATGGCTGCCAAGGACGTAAAATTTTCCGCCGATGCACGCGAGAAGCTGCTGCGCGGCGTCGATATCCTCGCCAATGCTGTGAAGGTCACGCTCGGCCCCAAGGGTCGTAACGTGGTGATCGAAAAGAGCTTCGGCGCGCCGCGCATCACCAAGGACGGCGTCACCGTCGCCAAGGAGATCGAGCTCGAGGACAAGTTCGAAAATCTCGGCGCCCAGCTCGTTCGCGAAGTGGCGTCCAAGACCAACGACCTCGCGGGCGACGGCACCACCACCGCCACCGTGCTGGCACAGGCCATCGTGAAGGAAGGCGCCAAGTCGGTCGCCGCCGGCATGAACCCGATGGACCTGAAGCGCGGCATCGACCTCGCGGTCGCCGAGGCGATCAAGGATATCGGCAAGCGCGCCAAGAAGGTGAAGAACACGGCGGAAGTGGCGCAGGTCGGCACCATTTCGGCCAATGGCGACGCCTCGATCGGCGAGATGATCGCCGGCGCGATGCAGAAGGTCGGCAATGAGGGCGTGATCACGGTCGAAGAGGCCAAGACCGCCGAGACCGAGCTCGACGTCGTCGAGGGCATGCAGTTCGACCGCGGCTATCTCTCCCCCTACTTCATCACCAATGCGGAGAAGATGGTTGCAGAGCTGGAAGACGCCTATCTGCTGATTTTCGACAAGAAGCTGTCCGGCCTTCAGGCCATCCTGCCGGTGCTCGAAGCCGTCGTGCAGTCCTCCAAGCCGCTGGTCATCGTTGCCGAGGACGTCGAGGGCGAGGCCCTGGCCACCCTGGTCGTCAACAAGCTGCGCGGCGGCCTCAAGGTCGCGGCGGTCAAGGCGCCGGGCTTCGGTGATCGCCGCAAGGCCATGCTGGAGGATATCGCCATCCTCACCGGCGGCCAGGTGATCTCCGAGGACCTCGGCATCAAGCTGGAAAGCGTTACGCTCGCCATGCTCGGCCGCGCCAAGAAGGTGGTGATCGAGAAGGAAAAGACCACCATCGTCGACGGCGCAGGGAAGAAGAAGGACATCGAGGCCCGGGTCGGCCAGATCAAGGCGCAGATCGAGGAGACCACCTCGGACTATGACCGCGAGAAGCTGCAGGAGCGCCTGGCCAAGCTGGCCGGCGGCGTCGCGGTCATCCGCGTCGGCGGCGCGACCGAGGTCGAGGTCAAGGAGAAGAAGGACCGCGTCGACGACGCGCTCAACGCCACCCGCGCCGCGGTGGAAGAAGGCATCGTGCCGGGCGGCGGCATCGCCCTGCTGCGCGCCAAGAAGGCGGTCGAGAAGCTGACCTCCGACAATGCCGACATCCAGGCCGGCATCAAGATCGTGCTGAAGGCGCTGGAAGCCCCGATTCGCCAGATCGCCGAGAATGCCGGCGTGGAAGGCTCGATCGTGGTCGGCAAGGTGCTGGAGTCGAAGGACCAGAACTTCGGCTTCAATGCCCAGACCGAAGAGTTCGTCGACATGATCGCCGCCGGCATCGTCGATCCGGCCAAGGTCGTGCGCACCGCTCTCCAGGACGCCGCATCCATCGCCGCCCTGATCGTTACCACCGAAGCGCTGGTCGCCGACCTGCCCAAGCGCGACAGCGGCGCCCCGGCCATGCCGGGTGGCCGCGGCATGGGCGGCATGGACTTCTGAGGACGTCTATTTCGCTCTACCTCATTACCTAACGTTACTTTTGAGGCCGCCTTCGGGCGGCCTCTCCTATTTCTGATGTGCGGCGGGCGCCGTTTCAGGCCAGGGTGCGGGCGATTGCCCTTGCCAGACCAGTGACGGAGACCGCCTTGGACCAGCGCATCATCGAGCTCTACGACCGCT